>CALRZF020000022.1:0-20951 GCA_943372585.1 Ramlibacter sp. 2FC
CTGGAGTACCCCATGGTGGACCGTGACCCGGTGGCGCAGTGGACGTTCGGCCGCGTCACGCTGCTGGGTGACGCGGCCCACCCGATGTACCCGCGCGGCAGCAATGGCTCGGCCCAGGCGCTGATCGACGGGCGTACGCTGGCCGATGAGCTGGCGGCACTGCCGCCCGGCGCAGACCCGCGCGCAGCGCTGCAGGCCTATGAGGCGCAACGCTTGCCGGTGACCGCGCGCATTGTGCAGACCAACCGCTCGGTCCCGCCGGACTTCATCAACATCAAGGTCGATGAGCTGTCGGGCGGCAAACCGTTTCGCCATATTGACGACCTGATCAGCCAGGACGAGCTGCGCCAGATTTCTGACAACTACAAGCAGATTGCCGGCTTTTCGCTGGACGCGGTGCGGCGGGCCTGAGCGCGCAGGTTCAGTTGAGGTAACGTGGCTTGCCGGCGGAGGGCCCGGTGGACGGCTCCCGATGGCGCGGCGGCAGCTGCCAGTCGGCCTGTGTCAGTGCCTGGTCCACCAGGTGCACAAAGCCCTGCATCAGCGCAGGGTCCAGCTCCAGCCTGAAGCTGCGTGGATTGGCCCCTGCGGGCGGGTTTTCATGGAACTCCAGCGCCACCATGCTGCCCGCCAGATGCGTGATGGTCAGGTCCGTGACCAGCAGCGGCTCTTCGCCCAGCGGCAGTCTGGCCTGTTGCTCGTTGTAAGGGGTGTCGAAGTCTGCTTCCTGCAGAAACTCCTGCTTGCGAAAGTCGGCGAGCATCTGCTTCATGTCCTCGTCGTCGGCGGCGCCTGACGTGACGCTGGACTCCAGGTTGACCAGTTGGTCCGTCAGCACCTTGTGCATCGTCGGCCACAACTCCAGCATGAGCCGGCGCGTGAACCACAAACGCAGTTCCTCGGCGTCGCTGGTGTTGATGCGCGTGAGCAGGCGGTCCTGCTCGCGCAGGTAGGTGACCGACAACTGGTGGACTTTCATGCGGTTGATTCTAGTCAGCCCCAAAGCCCATCCGATGTGTCAGAGTGGCCCTTGAAAACCTGTGGATAACCCCAAGCTGCACGCCATGCGAATCGACAAACTCACCACCAAGTTCCAGCAGGCCCTGGCCGACGCCCAGAGCCTCGCCCTGGGTAACGACCATGCCTATATCGAGCCGGTACACCTGCTGGCCGCCACGCTGCGCCAGGACGACGGCCCCACGCCGCTGCTGCAGCGCGCGGGCGTGAACGTGCAAGGCCTGCTGGGCGCGGCCGACGCCGCCATCAAGAAATTGCCGCAGGTGCAGGGCCAGGACCAGGTGCAAGGCGGCCCCGAGCTGGGCAAGCTGCTGCAGGCCACCGAGAAAGAAGCGATCAAGCGCGGCGACCAGTTCGTCGCGGGCGAGCTGTTCCTGCTGGCCGTGGCCGACCACAAGGGCGACCTGGGCCAGATGGCACGCGCCAACGGCCTCACGCGCAAAAGCCTGGAAGCCGCCATTGAAGCCGTGCGCGGCGGCCAGGGCGTGAACAGCGCCGACGCCGAAGGCCAGCGCGAAGCACTCAAGAAATACTGCCTGGACCTGACCGAGCGTGCCCGCATGGGCAAGCTGGACCCGGTGATTGGCCGCGACGACGAAATCCGCCGCGCCATCCAGGTGCTGCAACGGCGCACCAAGAACAACCCCGTGCTGATCGGTGAGCCCGGCGTGGGCAAGACGGCCATTGTCGAAGGCCTGGCCCAGCGCATCGTGGCGGGAGAGGTGCCCGATTCCCTCAAGGGCAAGCGCGTGTTGAGCCTGGACATGGCGGCGCTTCTGGCCGGTGCCAAGTTCCGTGGGGAGTTCGAGGAACGGCTCAAGACCGTTCTGAGCGAACTGGCCAAGGACGAAGGCCAGACCATTGTGTTCATTGACGAACTGCACACCATGGTGGGCGCGGGCAAGGCCGAAGGCGCCATGGACGCGGGCAACATGCTCAAGCCCGCGCTGGCCCGCGGCGAGCTGCACTGTGTGGGCGCCACCACGCTGGACGAGTACCGCAAGTACATCGAGAAAGACGCGGCCCTTGAGCGCCGCTTCCAGAAAATCCTGGTGGGCGAGCCCAGCGTCGAGGCGACCATTGCCATCCTGCGCGGCTTGCAGGAAAAATACGAAGTGCACCATGGTGTGCAGATCACCGACCCGGCCATCGTGGCCGCGGCCGAGCTGAGCCACCGCTACATCACCGACCGCTTCCTGCCCGACAAGGCCATCGACCTGATCGACGAGGCGGCGTCCAAGATCAAGATCGAGATGGACTCCAAGCCCGAGGTCATGGACAAGCTGGACCGCCGGCTGATCCAGCTGCAGATCGAGCGCGAAGCCGTCAAGCGCGAGAAGGACGAGGCGTCCAAAAAGCGCTTTGACCTGATCGAGGAAGAGATCGTCAAGCTGCAAAAAGAGATTGCCGACTACGACGAAATCTGGAAGGCCGAAAAGGCCCAGGCCCAAGGCTCCGCCACGGTCATGGAAGACATCGAGAAGATGCGCCACCGCATTGAGGAGCTGACCCGCAAGGGCGACTTCAACGGCGTGGCCGAGCTGCAATACGGCAAGCTGCCCGAGCTGGAAAAGCGGCTGAAGGAAGCCCAGGCCAAGGAAACGTCCAAGGCCGCAGGCAGCGCACCCAAGCTGCTGCGCACCCAGGTCGGCGCTGAGGAAATCGCCGAAGTGGTGGCACGCGCCACCGGCATCCCGGTGGCCAAGCTGATGCAGGGCGAGCGCGACAAGCTGCTGGTCATGGAAGGCAAGCTGCACGAACGTGTGGTCGGCCAGGACGAAGCCATTGGCGCGGTTGCCAACGCCATCCGCCGTTCACGCTCGGGCCTGAGCGACCCGAACCGGCCCACGGGCTCGTTCCTGTTCCTGGGCCCCACGGGCGTGGGCAAGACCGAGCTGTGCAAGGCGCTGGCCAACTTTCTGTTTGACAGCGAAGACCACCTGATCCGCATCGACATGAGCGAGTTCATGGAGAAGCATTCCGTGGCACGCCTGATCGGCGCGCCGCCGGGCTACGTGGGCTACGAAGAAGGCGGCTACCTGACCGAGGCCGTGCGCCGTAAGCCCTACAGCGTGGTGCTGCTGGACGAGGTGGAGAAAGCCCACCCCGATGTGTTCAACGTGCTGCTGCAGGTGCTGGACGACGGCCGCCTGACCGACGGCCAGGGCCGTACCGTGGACTTCAAGAACACGGTCATCGTCATGACGAGCAACATCGGCTCGCACATGATCCAGGCCATGGTCGGCAAGCCGGCCGAGGACATCAAGGACGCGGTGTGGGACGAGCTGAAGAACCACTTCCGACCCGAGTTCCTGAACCGCATTGACGAGACCGTGGTGTTCCATGGGCTGGACGCGCAGCACATCGAGAAGATCGCCGCGATCCAGCTGCGCATCCTGGAGGCACGCCTGCAGAAGATGGACCTGACGCTGCAGGTCAGCGAGGCGGCCCTGGCGGAGCTTGCCAAGGTCGGGTTCGACCCGGTGTTCGGCGCGCGGCCCCTCAAGCGTGCGATCCAGCAGCGCATTGAAAACCCGCTGAGCAAGCTGATCCTGGAGGGCCGCTATCCGCCCAAGAGTGTGATCCCCGTGAGCGTGGACCCGGTCCACGCCCCTGGCGTATTCCACTTTGATGGCGCGGTAGCATCGGCCTGATGGATACCGTCTTTCGCTTCATCCTGCGGCTGGTTTTGCTGGTCGCCGGGCTCCTGTTCGCGGCCAGCCTGGCGCTGGCTGTGTTGGTACTGCTGGCGTTCTGGGGCCTGCGCATGCTGTGGGCGCGCCTGACTGGCCAGCCCGTGACGCCTTTTGTCATGCGGGTCGACCCGCGTGGCGGCTTCAACCGCATGTACAGGGGCGCGCCAGCCAGGCCGGTGAACGAACCCGGCCCGCCGGAACCGGCGCGGCGCCGCGAGATTGCCGATGTGACCGATGTAGAGGTGAAGGAGCCTCGCAGCTGAGGTGCAGCGTGCCCGGGTCAGATACCGCCGGCCCAGCGTTCGCGCAACTCGCGCTTGAGCACCTTGCCGATGTCGCTGCGTGGCAGCTCGCTGATGAACCGCAGCCCGGCCAGCCGCTGGGTCTTGCCCAACTGTGCATTGGCCCATTGGCGGATGCTCTCGGGTGCATCGCTTGCGCCCGCCTTGGCCACCACATACGCCGCCGGCGACTCGCCCCATTCCTCAGACGGCACGCCAATCACGGCGGCTTCGGCCACCGCCGGGTGCTGGCGCAACACCGCCTCCAGATCGCTGGGGTAGATGTTGAAGCCGCCGCTGATGACCATGTCCTTGCCCCGGTCCATCAGCGTCAGGAAGCCCTGCGCGTCAAAGCAGCCCACGTCACCCGTGCGGATGTAGCGCTGGCCCTGGGCGTCGTACCACTCGGCGTCGCGCGTCTTGCCGGGCTGGTTGTGGTACGCCGTCATCATGGCTGCGGGCGAGCGGCCCACCACTTCGCCCACCGAGCCCGGTGGCAGCTCGCGGCCGTCTTCGTCCAGCACGCGCATGTCGTGGCCGTCCCCCGGCTTGCCCACGGTGTGGAGTTTGCCGGGGAAGTTGTGTGCCTCCAGGATGCAGGTGCCGCCGCCTTCGGTCATGCCATAGAACTCCACCAGTCCGCCGGGCCATCGTTCCAGAATGTCGGCCTTCAGCGCCGCATGGAACGGTGCGCTGGTGCAGAACTTCATCACGAACGACGACAGGTTGAAGTCATCGAACTCGGGCAGCGCCATGATGCGCTGGTACTGCACTGGCACCAGCATGGTGTGGGTGGCACGCTCTTTTTCGGCCAGCGCCAGCCAGGTGCGCGCATCAAACTTCGGCAGCGGCAGCACCACGGTGCCGCCCTTGGCGATGGCGGGAAAGAAGCACACCAGCGTGGTGTTGGAACACAGCGACGTGGCCAGCAGCGCCACGCTGTCCGGACCGTAGCCGTAGTTGTCAGCCCGCGCCACATGGGCCCAGCGCATGGCGTGCGGCTGCACGATGCCTTTGGGTGTGCCGGTGGTGCCCGACGAATAGATGATGTTGAAGGCCCAGCCTGGCTGCACCTTGACCGCCCGGGGCCTGGCGCCGGCGGGCATGAGCCATTGCTCAAGCGACGAGGCTTGCGACCCATCCATGGCGATGCGCGTGGCTGCGGTGGCAAAGGTGGGGACGCCGGCGTCCACAAACAGCAGCCGCGCCCCGCTGTCGGCCACCATGGCGGCCAGTTGCCCCGGTTGCGACTGGATCGCCAGCGGCGCGACCACCACGCCTGCGCGCAACGCACCCAGGAAAACCGCCACATATTCCAGCGAATTGGCCGCGCAGATGGCAATGGCCTGCTGCGGCTTCAGGCCGTCCCTTTGCAGCGATGCGGCCACCCGGTCCGCCATGGCATCCAGCTGGCCCCAGGTGACGCGGCGCGTGTCTTGCACCAGGGCGGTCTGCACGGGGCGCGCCGCGGCGTGCTGGCGAACAAGATCGGCGATGGCTTGAAAGGCAGGGGAGGTGGATGGCAGGGTCATGGGCGGAGATATTGGCAATGCCCGGCCAATTTACGCCATCCGCTGGCATCAGGCTGTTGCCTGGTGGACAGCTGCGCTCAGTGGGCCGGCGCCGGCGTGCTGTCTGCCATTGCCCCGGTGCGTATGAAGGCGCCGCCCAACACGCCTGCTACCGCTGCAAAGACCGCGCCGATCACAAACGCCAGCTGGTAGCCGCCGTTCAGCGCCGCAGCCTGCGCCGCGCCAGCGCCCAACAGGGCCGTTGTGCGCGCCGCCGCCAGGCTGGCCAGCACGGCCAGGCCCAGCGCGCCGCCCATCATGAAAGCGGTGTTGACCACGCCTGAGGCCAGCCCTGACTCCGACGGGTCCACGTCACTCATGGCCGCCAGCAGCAGCGGATTGAAGGCAATGCCCGCACCCAGGCCCAGCAGCAGCATGCCCGGCAACACGTCCAGCGCAAACTGGCCGTTGACAGGGGCACGGGCGAACAGGGCCAGGCCTACAGCCGCCATCAGCAGGCCCGCCGAGAGCGGCCCGCGGATGCCAAAGCGCATGACGATCTTTGCCGACAGCCCGAGTGAGAACGCCGCCATGATCAGGTTGGCGGGCAAAAACGCCAGCCCCACCTGCATGGCGCTGTAGCCCAGCACCAGCTGCAGGTACAGCGCCGAGATGAAGAACCAGGCAAACATGGCAGCCGCCCACAGCACGCCCACCACATTGGCGGTGGCCACATTGCGCAGGCGAAACAGCGACAGCGGCATCAGCGGCGCTGACACGCGCGCCTCAATGGTGATGAAGGCCGCCATCAGCACCGCGGCCGTGCCGAGCAGGCCCAGCGTCTGCGCAGACATCCAGCCGGCCTCGTTGCCATTGACCACGCCGTACACCGCCAGCATGAGCGACAGCGTGACGGTGACGGCCCCCGCGATGTCCAGCTTCTGGCCGGCGATGCCACGGCCTGGCGCGATCAGGCGCAGGCACAGCGCGTACACCGCCACGCCAATGGGCAGGTTCACCAGGAAGATCCAGTGCCAGCTGAACGCGCTGGTCAACAGCCCGCCCAGCAGCACGCCGATGCTGCCGCCCCCGGCACACACAAAGCCATACACCCCCATGGCCTTGGCGCGCTCGGCCGGCTCGGTGAACAGATTCATGATGAGCGACAGCGCCACTGAGGACACCACGGCACCCCCCAGCCCCTGAACGGCGCGCGCGGCGATCAGCACGGTTTGTGAACCCGCCACGCCGCAGGCCAGCGACGCGATGGTGAACAGCACAATGCCGCCCAGGAACACGCGCCGGTGGCCCCACAGGTCGCCCAGGCGCCCGCCCAGCAGCAAAAAGCCGCCAAAGGTCAGCATGTAGGCGTTGACCACCCACACGAGCGAGGTTTCGGTGAATCGCAGGTCTTCGCGGATGGAGGGCAGGGCGACGTTCACGATGGTCGTGTCCAGCACGATCATCAGCACGCCCAGGCACAGCACCATCAGCGCCAGCCAGCGCTGGCGGGGGGAATCAGCAGCCGTCATGCGTCAACCCTGCGTGATCACGATCCAGCCCACGCCGAACCTGTCGGCCAGCATGCCGAAGCTGGACGCGAAAAATGTCTTCTCCAGCGGCATCTGTACGGTGCCGCCATCGGCCTGCAAGGCAGCAAACATGCGTTGGGCCTCGGCGTCATCGGCCGTCGTCAACGTGAGCGTGATGCCCTGGAACGACAGCGCACCGCCCGTGCAGTAACCGTCGCTGCACATGAGTGTGCTCTCGCCCACCTGGAACTCGGCATGCAGGATCTTGTCCTCCAGGCCGGGGGTGATGGGTGGGCCTTCGGGTGCTTCCTTGCAGCGCATCAGGGCCGTGACCGTGGCGCCCACGGCTTTGGCGTAGAAGGCCATGGCTTCTTCAGCGCGGCCGTCAAAGTTCAGGTAAGGCTGGACTTTCATGGTGGTGACTCCCGGTGCGGCTTCAGAACTGGACCTTGGGCGTGAATCCGCCCCACATCATGCGTTTGCCGTCAAAGGGCATGCTTTCGGGACCCATCTTGGCAATGCGCGGGTCGGCCATGACCTTTTTGTTCACGCTGTCGCGGTGCTTGCGCGACTTGTAGGTGATCCACGAGAACCACACCACTTCGTCCGGCTTGAGCTTGACCGCCTGCGGGAACGACGTCCACTTACCCGGCTTCACGTCATCGGCCACGCACTCCACATAGCTGAGCGCGCCGTACTCCATCCAGACCTTGCCGGCCTTGCGGGCCATCTTGCGGTAGGCGTCCACGTTCTTCTTGGGGACGGGTAAAAGAAAACCATCGACGTACATTGCCATCGGAATCTCCTTGGGTTGTGTACTGGAACGACGAACCAGGCTGGCGGGAATCGACAGCCGTTCGAAGAAATATTTTCAGGGTTTACCCCCGCCGTGTGCGTAACAGAACGAAGGCCAACACCGCCGTGCCCAACATGATGGCCGCGCTGAGCGATGTGCTGACCTGCATGCCCTGCACATAGGCGGCCCGTGCTGCGTCCAGCAGCGCCGCGCCCGCGGCCCCCGGCAGCTGTTGCGCCATGGCCATGGCACCGCCGATCGTGCCGCGCGCGGCATCACCCACCGCTTGGGATGCGCCGCCCGGAATGGCGTTGGCCATGGCCGCGCGGTACACCGCCGCCGCAATGGTCCCCAGCACGGCAATGCCCAAAGCGCCGCCCAGCTCGGAGCTGGTTTCCGACAGCGACGACGCAGAGCCGGCCCGCTCCGGCGGCGCACTGCTGACCACCAGGTCGGTTGTAAGCGCGACCACAGGCGTCAGACCCACAGAAAACACGACGGAGCCCAGCACCAGCATGGCCAGGCCGCTGGTACCCACCAGGCCCAGCAGCACAAAGCCGGCGGCTGCCAGCACCAGGCCACCCACCATCACAGGCACGGTTCCCAGGCGTTTGGCGACCAAGGGCACGATGAATGAGCCGCCGATAAAGCCGAATGACGAGGGCAGCGTCCACAGGCCGGCTGTCAGCGGGTCCATGCCCAGTACCAGCTGCAGGTACTGCGCGATGTACAGGAACGACGCAAACATCGCAAAGAAACCCAACACGTTGATGGCCAGCGCCGCGCTGAAACCCGGGCGGCGAAACAACGCCAGATCAACCAGCGGGTCGGCAAGCCGCCGCTGGCGGCGCAGGAACAGCGAACCCAGTGCCACGCCCACAGCCAGTGCCAGCGCAGCCGTCCATGACGGCCCCTGCTCGGCCACATGCTTCATGCCGTAGATGACAGACAGTACCGCGCCCATGGACAGGGCGGCGCTGGCCAGGTCCAGCGGGCCGGGGTTGGGGTCCTTGTACTCCGGCAGCAGCAACGGGGCCAGCACCAGCAACAGCACCATGACCGGCACCGCCAGCAGGAACACCGCGTGCCAGGTGTAAAACGCCAGCACCACACCCCCCAGCAGCGGGCCGATGGCGCCGCCGGCCGAAAAGCTGGCGATCCACACGCCAATGGCCACGGTGCGTTCATGCGGGTCGTGGAACATGTTGCGGATGAGTGACAGCGTGGACGGCGCAAGCGTCGCGCCGGCCACGCCCAGCAGGGCGCGCGCGGCGATCAGCATTTCGGCACTGTGGGACAACGCAGCCAGCACCGACGCAGCGCCAAACGCCGCAGCACCGATCATCAGCAGCCGCCTGCGGCCGATGCGGTCGCCCAGCGTGCCCATGGTGATGAGTGAGCCCGCCACCAGAAAGCCGTAAATGTCCACGATCCACAGCATTTGTGCCGCCGTGGGCTTGAGGTCTGCCGTGATGGCGGGTATGGCCAGGTTCAGGACCGTGAGGTCCATGGCATACAGCAGGCAGGGCAGCGCAATGACGGCCAGGCCGATCCATTCGCGGCGGCCGGCTTTGGGGGGAGGGGTGCTTGTCATTCAGGTCTCAGGGGCAAGGCAAGAGGCGGGATTATTCGCAGCCCCAGGGCCTGGATGTGTCAGCAGCGTGGTGCTTACTGCTTCACCGGCACCACGGTGCCAGCCGGCAGCGGCACTGCGGTAACACTGTTTTGTGGCGAGCCTTCGATCACGCGGTCTGAATAGGTCAGGTACACCAGTGTGTTGCGCTTGGTGTCCACCATGCGCACCACGTGCAGCCGCTTGAACACCAGCGAGATGCGCTCGCTGAACATCTCTTCCTGCTTGTCCAGCGGTTTGCCGGTGGGGAAGGTGATGGGGCCGGTCTGGCGGCAGGCAATGGAGGCTTCGGACTTGTCTTCGGCCAGACCCAGGCCGCCCTTGATGCCGCCCGTCTTGGCGCGTGACACGTAGCAGGTGACGCCCGCGACCTTGGGGTCATCGTAAGCCTCGACAACGATCTTGTGGTCCGGCCCCAGCCACTGGAACACCGTGTCCACCGCGCCCACTTGTTCGCCCCCCGCAGGGCTGCAGGCCACCAGCAGGGTCGTCAGGGCGGGGATGAGCTTGCGCATGAAAACTCCTTGTACAGCGGCAATGGCGTCATTGTGAACGACGCGCAGGCGGTGGTCCGGGCGGCGTCTTTACGCTTTTTATATGCCCCGCGCCGCAGTCTGTGCACCGTTTATAGGCCCGCACAACCAGACTCAGTCATCTCTTGTTACCGGCTGGATGTCGATATGGATGTGATCTCTCTTGAAGTGCTCTACGGCTTTGGCGGCTTTTGCGCCATTGCCTTGCTGGCTTACCTGGTCTATGCGCTGATCCGCGCCGAGGAGTTCTGATGAGCCTGTCTGCCTGGGGCCTGCTGGCCCTGTTTCTTGTGCTGCTGCTCGTGCTGGCCTGGCCGCTGGGTATCTGGCTGGCGCGCCTGAGCGCGGGCACGCTGCCGCGCTGGATGCACGCGGTGGAAGCACCGCTGTACCGGCTGGCCGGTACCTCGCCCGGCAAATCCATGAACTGGTGGCAGTACACGCTGGCCTTGCTGGCGTTCAATGCATTGGGCGTGCTGTCGCTGTACCTGTTGCAGCGCTTTCAGGCCGTACTGCCGCTGAACCCCGCGGGCATGGCCGCCGTGTCGCCGGACTCGGCCTTCAACACCGCCGTGAGCTTTGTGACCAACACCAACTGGCAGGGCTACGCCGGCGAAGCGACGATGAGCTATTTGACCCAGATGCTGGCGCTGGCGGTGCAGAACTTCCTGTCGGCGGCTACTGGTATTGCCGTGGTGTTTGCGCTGGTACGCGGCTTTGCCGCGCGCTCCACCGGCGTGATCGGCAACTTCTGGGTGGACGTGACGCGCATCACCACCTGGCTGCTTGTGCCGCTGTCGCTGGTGTTCGCGATATTCCTGGTGGGGCAGGGCGTGGTGCAGAACTTCGACCCCTACAAAACCGTTGCGGTGATTGATGGCGCAAACAATGCGACGCAGACACTGGCCATGGGCCCGGTGGCCTCGCAGGAAGCCATCAAGATGATCGGCACCAACGGTGGCGGCTTCTTCAACGCGAACTCGGCGCACCCGTATGAGAACCCCAATGCTTTGACCAACCTGGCCCAGATGCTGACGATCTTCCTGATCCCGGCGGCGCTGTGCTTCGCCTTCGGGCGCGAAGTGGGCGACATCCGCCAGGGCTGGGCCGTGCTGGCCGCCATGACGGTCATGTTCGTGCTGGCGGTGATGGCCATCATCCCGGCCGAGCAGGCGGGCAACCCGTTGTTACCGCCACTGGGTGTGGACCAGACGGCCAGCGTCCTGCAGGCCGGCGGCAACATGGAAGGCAAGGAAACGCGTTTCGGCATAGAAGCCTCTGCGCTGTTCGCAGTGATCACTACGGCCGCCTCATGCGGCGCCGTGAACGCCATGCACGACTCGTTCACCCCGCTGGGCGGCATGGTGCCCATGGTGATGATGCAACTGGGCGAGGTGGTGTTCGGTGGCGTGGGCACCGGCCTGTACGGCATGCTGGTGTTCGCCATCCTGGCGGTGTTCATCGCCGGCCTGATGATCGGGCGCACGCCCGAATACCTGGGCAAGAAGATCGAAGCGCATGAGATGAAGCTTGCCTCCATCGTGATCCTGGTGACGCCCATCGTCGTGCTGGTGGGGACAGCGGTGGCCGTGCTGGCCGGCGCGGGCAAGGCCGGTATTGCCAACCCGGGCGCACACGGCTTCTCGGAAATCCTCTACGCGCTGACCTCGGCCGGCAACAACAACGGAAGCGCCTTTGCCGGCCTGTCGGCCAACACGCCGTTCTACAACCTGCTGCTGGGCGTGGCCATGTGGCTGGGGCGCTTCGGCGTGATCGTGCCGGTGCTGGCCATTGCCGGCGCGCTGGCCGCCAAAAAGCGCCTGCCGGTGACGGCGGGCACCATGCCCACGCACGGCCCGTTGTTTGTGGGGCTGCTGATCGGCACGGTGCTGCTGGTGGGCTTGCTGAACTATGTCCCGGCGCTGGCGCTGGGCCCCGTGGTCGAGCACCTGATGCTCTGGCCCACGCGTTGATACAGGAGCCAGAACATGAATACGCAAACCAAAACCCTGACCCTGCTGGACCCGGCGCTGGTCAAGCCCGCCATCGCAGCCGCCTTCACCAAGCTCAACCCGCGGGTGCAGTGGCGCAACCCTGTGATGTTTGTCGTCTACATCGGCAGCATCCTGACCACCTTCCTGTGGCTGCAATCGCTGCAGGGCCAGGGCGAAGCGCCGTCAGGCTTCATCCTGGCCGTGGCGGTGTGGCTGTGGTTCACCGTGCTGTTCGCCAACTTTGCCGAGGCATTGGCCGAAGGCCGCAGCAAGGCACAGGCCGCGTCGCTGCGCGTGCTCAAGAAAAGCACCTGGGCCAAGAAGTACAGCGCCCACGACGCGGCCGCGTTCCACGGCACCCCGTGGCTGCCCGAGCCGGCCGACAACCTGCGCCGTGGCAATGTGGTGCTGGTTGAAGCCGGCGACATGATCCCGCTGGACGGCGAAGTGATCGAAGGCGTGGCCTCGGTGGACGAAAGCGCCATCACCGGCGAATCGGCGCCCGTGGTGCGCGAATCGGGCGGCGACTTCTCGGCCGTGACGGGCGGCACACGCGTGCTGTCCGACTGGCTGGTGGTGCGCATCGTGGTCAACCCGGGCGAATCGTTCCTGGACCGCATGATCAACATGGTCGAAGGCGCCAAGCGCCAGAAGACGCCCAACGAAATCGCGCTGACCATTTTGCTGGTGGCGCTGACCATCGTGTTCCTGGTGGTGACCGTCACGCTGCTGCCGTTTTCCATCTTCAGCGTCGAGGCCAGCAAGTCGGGCACGGTGGTGAGCCTGACCGCACTGATCGCGCTGCTGGTGTGCCTGATTCCCACCACCATCGGTGGCCTGCTGTCGGCCGTGGGTGTGGCGGGCATGAGCCGCATGATGCAGGCCAATGTGATTGCCACCTCCGGGCGCGCCGTGGAGGCTGCGGGCGATGTGGATGTGCTGCTGATGGACAAGACCGGCACCATCACCCATGGCAACCGCCAGGCCAGTGCCTTTGTGGCCGCGCCCGGCGTTTCGGAGGCGCGGCTTGCGCGCGCGGCGCTGCTGGCCTCGCTGGCCGACGAAACGCCCGAGGGGCGCAGCATCGTGGAGCTGGCACGCCGTGCGCGGGTGGACGACCGCGCTGCTGAAGGTGCTGTGTTCCTGCCGTTTACCGCGCAAACCCGCATGAGTGGCGTGGACGTGCCGGGCGCCAGCGCAACGCTGGCCATCCGCAAAGGTGCGGTGGACGCTGTGCGCAAACATGTCGAGGCGCAGGGCGGCGCCATGCCCGCCGACATGGTGCGCGCATCCGAAGACGTGGCGCGGCGCGGCAGCACGCCGCTGGCGGTCAGCGAAGGCAACCAGGTGCTGGGCATTGTCGAGCTCAAGGACATCGTCAAGGCCGGCATCCGCGAGCGCTTTGGCGAGCTGCGCCGCATGGGCATCAAGACCGTGATGATCACCGGCGACAACAAGCTGACCGCCGCCGCGATTGCGGCCGAAGCCGGCGTGGACGACTTCCTCGCCGAAGCCACGCCCGAGGAAAAGCTGCGCCTGATCCGCCAGTACCAGGCCGAAGGCCGCCTGGTGGCCATGACAGGCGACGGCACGAACGACGCCCCCGCGCTGGCGCAGGCCGACGTGGCCGTGGCCATGAACACCGGCACTCAGGCCGCCAAGGAAGCCGGCAACATGGTGGACCTGGACTCCAATCCCACCAAGCTGCTGGAGGTGGTGGAAACCGGCAAGGCGCTGCTGATGACGCGTGGCTCGCTCACCACGTTCTCCATTGCCAACGACGTGGCGAAGTACTTCGCCATCATCCCGGCAATTTTCGTCAGCACCTACCCGCAGCTGGCCGCGCTCAACGTGATGCAGCTGGAAAGCCCGCAGTCGGCCATCTTGTCGGCGGTGGTCTTCAACGCGCTGATCATCATCGTGCTGATTCCGCTGGCGCTCAAGGGCGTGAAGTACCGCGCCGTGGGCGCTGCCGCGCTGCTGCGCCGCAATCTGCTGATCTACGGCCTGGGCGGCCTGGCCGTTCCCTTTGTCGGCATCAAGGTCATTGACCTGTTGCTGGCGGCCACCGGGCTGTTTTGAGGAGTATTCACATGAACAACATCATTCGTCCCATGCTGGTTCTGTCGGTGGCGCTCACGCTGGTCACCGGGGTGGCGTACCCGCTGATCGTGACCGGCGCGGCCCAGGCGCTGTTTCCCATGCAGGCGGCCGGCAGCCTGATCGAGGTCAACGGTAAACCGGTGGGCTCAGCGCTGATCGGGCAGAACTTCACTGACCCTCGATTCTTCTGGGGCCGGCCTTCGGCCACGGGGACCGTGCCCTATAACGCCAGCGCCTCTGGCGGCTCCAATCTGGGCCCGCTGAACCCGGCGCTGGTGGACGCCGTCAAGGGCCGCATTGAGGCGCTGCGCGCCGCCGACCCGGGCAACACGGCGCCGGTGCCGGTGGACCTGGTCACGGCCTCGGGCAGCGGGCTGGATCCGCATATCAGCCCCGCGGGCGCGATTTACCAGGCGGCGCGGGTGGCCCGGGTACGCGGCTTGCCCCTGGAAAAAGTGCAGGCGCTGGTCGAGCAGCACACCGAGCAGCCGCTGTGGGGGCTGCTCGGTGTGCCCCGTGTCAACGTGCTGCGGCTCAACCTGGCCGTTCAGATCCTGCGGTGAGCGCAAAGCGGTGCTAGGCTGACAGCCGGATGATGAACCCCCCTTAATTCATGGTCAACCTGCCGCACGCAAGGCCCGACCCCGACCAGCTGCTGGAGCAGATCCGCGAGGGCGAATCGCGCGCGCGCCGCGGCAAGCTGCGCATTTACTTCGGCGCCAGCGCCGGGGTGGGCAAAACCTACGCCATGCTGAGCGCGGCGCAACGCGAACGCAAGGCCGGCCGCCAGGTGCTGGTGGGTGTGGTGGAAACCCATGGCCGCAGCGAAACCGCCGAGCTGCTGGCCGGCCTGCCCGCGCTGCCCCCGCGCGACGTGCCCTACCGCGGCCGCACCTTGCCCGAGTTCGACCTGGACGCCGCATTGGCGCGCAAGCCCGCGGTGCTGCTGGTGGACGAGCTGGCGCATTCCAATGTGGAGGGTTCGCGCCACCCCAAGCGATGGCAGGACGTGCAGGAACTGCTGGACGCGGGCATCGACGTCTGGTCGGCCATGAACGTGCAGCACCTGGAAAGCCTCAACGGCACGGTGGGCGCCATCACCGGCATCCGCGTGCATGAGACCGTGCCCGATACCGTGCTGGACGAGGCGGACGAAGTCATCCTGGTGGACGTGACGCCTGATGAGTTGCTGGCGCGCCTGAAAGCCGGCAAGGTCTATCTGCCGCAGCAGGCCGAGCGTGCCGCGCAGAACTTCTTTCGCAAGGGCAACCTCATTGCGCTGCGCGAGATCGCGCTGCGCCGCACGGCAGAGCATGTGGAAGACGACGTGCGCAGCTACCGTGTGGAGCAGTCCATTGAACCGGTGTGGAATACCGAAGGAACCATCCTGGCCTGCGTCGGCCCGCGCGAGGGGGCCGGGCAAACCGTTCGATCCGCGGCGCGGCTGGCCGGCCAGCTCAACGTGCGCTGGCATGCCGCTTACGTGGAGACACCGCAGCTGCAGCGGCTGGACACGGAGCAGCGCGACCGTGTTCTGGCCGTGCTCAAACTGGCTGAGGAGCTGGGGGCGGGTACCGCGGTATTGACCGGCAGCGATACCGCGGCTGAACTGGTGAACCATGCGCAAACGCTCAACTGCGCGACGCTGGTGCTCGGACGCCCCCAGGCGTCGCGATGGCCGGGGTGGCTGGGCGCCCGGACGCTGACGCGGCGGCTTGCCACGCTGGCGCCGACGCTGGACATCGTGGAAGTTGGTGCCGCCAGCAGCGCGCGCAAGCTGGGGCGGCTGGTGCAACGCCCGCTGGACGACGACACAGGGCAGGCGTGGCAGCAAGCCTGGCCGCGCTACGCCTGGGCGGCGGCCGCCAGTGTGGCCATCACCCTGGCCGCTGCGCCGCTGCACGGCTACCTGGACCTGGCCAACATCGTGATGCTGTTCCTGCTGGGCGTGGTGGGGGTTGCCATGCGTTGGGGCCGTGGGCCGGCTGCGCTGGCGGCGGTGCTCAATGTCGCGGCGTTTGACTTTTTCTTTGTGCCGCCGCAGCTGTCCTTTGCCGTCAGCGATGTGCAGTACCTGGTGACGTTTGCCGTGATGCTGGGGGTGGGCTTGCTGACGGGCCAGCTCACGGCGGGGCTGAAGTTCCAGGCCCGCATCTCTGCCAGCCGCGAGCGCCGTGCGCAGTCGCTGTTTGAGCTCACCCGTGATCTGTCGGGCGCGTTGCTGGGGTCGCAGGTGGCTGAGCTGGGCGAAGCCGCAGTCCGGCGCAACTTCGGCGGTCAGGCGCTGGTGCTGGTCACGGATGCGCGCGACCAGCTGGTGCTGCCACAGGCACCCGCTGAAGGCTTTGACGCCAGCGTGGCCGACTGGTCGTTTCGCAATACCCAGGCCGCGGGGCTTGCCACGACCACGCTTGCCGCGCAGCCCTGGCATTACCTGCCGCTGCGCGCACCCATGCGTGTGCGCGGCGTGCTGGCCCTGCGGCCCGCGCAGGCCCGCTGGCTCCTGATCCCCGAGCAGATGCAGCAGCTGGACACGCTGGCACGGCAGATTGCCATTGCGCTGGAGCGTGTTCACTATGTCGACATTGCGCAGCAGGCAGTGGTGGACATGGAATCCGAGCGCCTGCGAAATGCCTTGCTTGCCGCGATATCGCACGATGTACGCACGCCGCTGACAGCGCTGATCGGGCTGGCCGAAACCCTGCAGAAGTCCTTGCCGCCCTTGTCGGGCGCCCAGGCCGGCATGACGCAGGCGCTGACCGATCAGGCCCGGGCCTTGAATACCCTGGTGAACAACCTGCTGGACATGGCCCGGCTGCAAAGCGGCGCGGTGAGGCTGCGCATGGAATGGCAGTCGGTGGAAGAGGTGGTGGGGTCCGCCATTCGTGCGGCGCAGCCGGCGTTGGGCGGCACCCCGGTGGTCACGGCGCTGCCGTCCGGTCTGCCGCTGGTCGAGTTTGATGCCGTGCTGGTCGAACGTGTCTTGGTCAATCTGCTGGAGAATGCGGCCAAGTACGGTGCTCCGCCCGTTGAGCTGAGCGCGCAGGCGACAGCGGACGCACTGGTGATCACCGTGCGTGATCATGGCCCCGGCCTGGGGCCGGCGCTGCAGGGGCGCGAACAAACGCTGTTCGACAAATTCACGCGGGGCCATGCGGAGTCGTCCACCCCCGGCGTCGGTTTGGGCCTGGCGATCTGCAAGGCCGTCGCCGATGCGCACCAGGGGCAGATCAGTGCAGCCGATGCCCCGGGGGGCGGAGCCCGGTTCACCCTGAGCCTGCCGCGCAGGCCACCGCCCGCCGATGCGGCATCATTGATGGGCTGAACCATGTCGTCAACCATCCCTGTCGCTGTTGTCATTGAGGACGAGCCCCAGATCCGCCGCTTTGTGCGCGGTGCGCTGGAGGCGCAAGGCTGGCTGGTGCACGAGGCAGGCACCATGGCTGCAGGCCTTACACAGGCCGGCACGCGCAAGCCAGACGTGCTGATCCTGGACCTGGGCTTGCCTGATGGCGACGGTCTGGACCTGGTGCGTGACGTGCGCGGCTGGTCAACTGTGCCGATCATCGTGCTGTCCGCGCGCAGCGACGAGCTGGACAAGATCGCCGCACTTGACGCGGGTGCGGATGACTACCTGACCAAGCCCTTTGGCGTGGGCGAACTGCTGGCGCGTGTGCGCGCCAATTTGCGCCGGCCCCGTGCGGCCGCAGGCGATGGCAGTACGGGCACGGCAGGTGCGGACCCGGTATTCCGGTTTGGCGACGTCGAGGTGGATCGCATGGCCCGCGTGGTCCGCCGTGCCGGCGCCGAGGTGCATCTGACGCCCATCGAGTACCGCCTGCTCGCCGTGCTGATCGCCAATGCGGGGCGGGTGTTGACACATCGCCAGCTGCTGCGTGAGGTCTGGGGGCCAACACACAGTGATCAGAGCCACTACCTTCGCATCTACATGGGGCATCTGCGCCAGAAGCTTGAAGCCGACCCCGCCCAACCACGCCACTTGCTGACGGAAATTGCGGTGGGGTACCGGCTGATGGCAGACGTCTGACAGGTCAGAGCAGCCCGCGTGCGTCGGCAGCCCGGATCTGCGCCATCAGCGCGTCTACATCCTCGCAGGTGTGCAATGGCCTGGACAGCTGTTGTTGCAGGAACTTCGGCAAGCGCAGCGGTGGCGGCGTGTAGCCCGCAGGCGCTGGTATGGCAGCGGTGGCCGGGTAGGCCTCTATCAATCGCAGCGTGTTCATGGTGGAGCCTTTCTATCCATCAATGGCGCCATCATCTGCAAAATGGGCACGGCGGCAGGTAGGCTCCGGCGGGATCTGTCTGTCAGTCGCCTGCTGCTTGCATGTAGGCCGCAAGCCAACGGCCGGGGGGAAGGGCCAAACCCTGGAAAATACGGCTAGATTACAGACCCTGCACGAAAGAAGCCATGAGCGAACCCACCCCCCGCCCCGAACTGCCCGACCGCCTGAGCGTGGACCCGCGCAGCCCACACCACGTCGCCGCCGTGTTTGAACACCCCATCGGCATTCGCTTCAATGGCAAGGAGCGCAAGGACGTCGAGGAGTACTGCCTCAGCGAAGGCTGGATCCAGGTTCCCGCCGGCAAGACGCTGGACCGCAAGGGCAACCCGCTGATGATCAAGCTCAAGGGCAAGGTCGAGGCGTTTTACCGGTAGGGTGTGATCTTGTTGTTGCGGCGAATGTATCGCACAATCTCCGCATAATGCGCGGAGAATATCGCTACATCTGGCAGACCCCTCAATGGCCCGCACTGCGTTACGACCTGGCCGCACTGGCTGGTCCGATGGCAGAGGTCAGCCGCGCGCAGGGCCTGCTCCTGGGGCGCCTGGCCGACGTAGGCCTGCCCCTGCGCGACCAGGCCAGTCTGGTCACCCTCACCGACGATGTGGTCAAGACCAGTGCCATCGAAGGGGAGCAACTGGACGTTGAATCCGTGCGCTCGTCCATAGCGCGCCGGCTGGGGGTGGACATTGGCGCCCTTGCCCCGGTGGACCGCCATGTGGATGGTGTGGTGGCGATGGTGCTCGACGCTACGGCGCGCTATGACGCTCCCCTCACCGCCGAGCGGTTGTTTGGCTGGCATGCGGCATTGTTTCCCACGGGCTACAACGGCCTCACGCGTATTCGTGTGGGCGACTGGCGCAACGATGGTGCGGGGCCGATGGAAGTGGTCTCTGGCCCTTTGCACCGCCAGCGTGTGCATTACGAGGCGCCGCCTGCCACCCGGTTGCGGGCAGAGGTGAAAGAGTTTCTGGCCTGGGCAAACGCCGCGACGCCCGAACCACCGCTTGTCAAGGCGGGGCTTGCCCATCTTTGGTTTGTGACGGTTCACCCGTTTGATGACGGCAATGGCCGCATCGCGCGGGCAGTGGGTGATCTGTTTCTGGCGCGTGCAGATGCCAGCGGGCAGCGCTTTTACAGCCTGTCTGCCCAGATTCAGCGCGACCGCAGGGCCTACTATGAGGTGCTGGAGCGCACGCAGAAGGGCCCGCTGGATGTGACGCCGTGGCTGTTGTGGTTTCTGCGTACGCTGAACCGGGCGGTGGACAGCGCCAGCCAGACATTGGGAGGTGTTCTGGTGAAGGCTCGCTTTTGGCAACGCTGGTCCGCAGTCCCCATGAATGCGCGTCAGATCAAGGTGCTCAACAGAATGCTCGACGGTTTTGAGGGCAAACTGACCAGCAGCAAATGGGCGGCGATTGCCAAGTGTTCACCGGATACGGCCTTGCGTGATGTCAGCGAGCTGATTGCATCGGGCGTGCTGCGCAAGGCACAGGGAGGCGGGCGAAGTACGGCCTATGAGCTTGAGCTGTAAGGCAAGCCCGAACCCTGGCGCTACGCAGCCACCAACCCCGCCGCCCTTTGCACCTCCACGCGGATCTCTTCCGTCAACCGAGCCTTCAGGTCCATGAACACCGGTGTGGTCTTGACGGAGTAGTGGCGCGGGTGCTCGATGGGCACCGGCAAATCGCACTTGATACGCCCGGGCCGCGCGCTCATGACGACGGTGCGGCTGCCCATGAAGATGGCCTCGTCGATGTCGTGCGTGACGAACAGCACCGTTTTGCGCTCTGCCTCCCAGATGCCTTGCAGCAGCTCCTGCATCAGCTCGCGCGTCTGATGGTCCAGCGCGCCGAAGGGCTCGTCCATCAGCAGGATACGCGGGTTGTTGGCCAGCGCGCGCGCCAGCGCCGTGCGCTGTTGCATGCCGCCTGACAGCTGCTTTGGGAAGTGGTGGGCAAAGTCCTTCAGACCCACCTTGGCCAGAAAGGCATGCGCGATCTCGTGTTGCTGCGAAAGCGGCATGCCCTTTTCGCGCAGGCCGAAGCACACGTTCTGCAGCACCGTGAGCCAGGGGAACAGCGTGTAGCTCTGGAACACCATACCGCGGTCTGCGCCGGGGCCGCTGACCGTCTTGCCGTCCAGCGTGATGCTGCCGGTGGTCGGCGTGTCCAGCCCCGCCACCATGCGCAGCAGCGTGCTCTTGCCGCAGCCACTCGGCCCCAGGATGGTGATGAAGTCGTTTTCTGCCACGCTCAGGTCGGTGGCCTGCAGCGCGAGTGTTCCACCGTTGGCACCGGTGAAGGTTTTGGAGACCTTGGAAACGTCAAGAATGTTCATCGGCCAATCTGCGCCCAGGGGAACAGCTTCTTGTTGAATGCCTTGAAGGCAAAGTCAGTCACCAGCCCGATCAGGCCGATCACGATGATGCCGAAGATGATCTGGTCCGTGGCCAGCAGCGCCTGGCTGTCGGTGATCATGTGGCCGATGCCGCTGCTCGCGCCGATCAGCTCGGCCACGATCACATAGGTCCAGGCCCAGCCCAGCACCA
>CALRZF020000023.1:0-20326 GCA_943372585.1 Ramlibacter sp. 2FC
CCTGCTCGAACCAGCATTGGCCTTCACGCTGGAAATACACGTAATAGTCATCGCCCGGCTGGTGCGCGATGTCTTGCGCGCTGCGCCGCACCACATGGCGGTCGCAGCGGATGTCGGTCACGTCCAGCGCGCCCAGCTGGCGGCGTGCAATGCGGCCGCTGAACGGCGCGCGGTCATCACGCTGCAGCGTCAGCGCATAGACATGCTCGGCGCAGGCTTCGCGCCAGCGGTCAAAGCGCTGGCGTGGTGCAAAGCTGTCGGTAGACCATTCGATGACCATGGCGTGTCAGTTATTTCACATAAAGCGGGAAAACGGCGCACTTTGACGCAATTGCGCACGAAATGCAAATGGCCCGCGCACGCGTTGCCAAGACGGGCCGGCGTGTAGCGCGGATCATTCGCGACCGGCAGTGTGCCCCTTTGTGCTGCGCCAACCTGTCACCTGCGTTCAGCCAGCGATCCCGCCAACATGCCCAACCCCAAGATCAAAATCCTCATTGCAGACGACCATGCGCTGGTGCGCGACGGCATGCGCGCGCTCGTGGCCGGCGCGCTCGGCGACGTACTCTGCGCCGAAGCCGCCGACGCCGATTCACTGCTGCACGTGGCGGGGGGCGACCCGCCGGCGCAGCTGGCGCTGATTGACCTGAACATGCCCGGCATGGAAAAAGGCTTTCGCCTGGCCGAGCTGGCGCGCCGCCACCCGCAGCTGCCGGTGGTGGTCATTTCGGCCCTGACTTCGCCCGACGTGGTGCGCCGCACGCTGGAGCTGCCCAACGTCTTTGCCTTCGTGCCCAAAAGCGCGCCGTCTGACCAGCTGTGCGCGGCCATCGCCGCCGCCCTGCGCGGCGAACGGCTGCCGTTTGCCCAGCGCATGTCTGACAGCAAGCGGCCCGACGTAGTGCTGACCCCGCGCATGGAAGAGGTGCGCCAGCTGCTGCGCCAGGGCATGAGTAACAAGCGCATCGCCAGCACCCTGGGCCTGAGCGAAGGCACCGTCAAGAACTACATGAGCGAAATCTTCCGCGCGCTGAACGTGTCCAACCGCACCCAGGCCGCGCAGCTGGACGCCGACACGCTGTGACGGCGACCACCGCGAACCCGGCGCCGGGCGGCACCCCCGGCGAACGCCCCGACCCCGAGGACAGCGCGCACACGGCGCTGTCGCTGTGGGCGCTGCGCGCGTGTGAACTGCTGTGTGTGCTGATGTTCTCCACGGCCATCCCGTGGCCGCGCGTGGCGGCGTGGTTTGCGGTGATTGCGGGCCTGAGCGTGCTGCGCTGGTGGCATGTGAACCGCCCGTCCTTTCGTGCCCAGCCCACCTGGCGGCGCCGGCAGATCTACCGCATCTACATGTGGGTGCTGATGACCTATGTGGGCAGCGCCTGCTGGTTCCTGTATGTGCCCGGCAACCTGCCCATCCAGGCGGTGCTGATGAGCTACCTGCTGGGCAATGCCACGCTGGTGGCCGTGCGGCTGACGGGCGACGTCATGCGCACCACCATTGCGCTGGTGCTGGCGGTACTGCCCACGTCGCTGCGCTTCATGGTGGAAGGCGCGCAGCACAGCAGCCTGCTGTTCATGATGGGCGTGGGCGGCCTGCTGATGACCGTGACCATGGTGTTCCTGTCGCGCGCGCAGGAAAGCAATGTGAAGCACCAGTACGAGCAGCGCCGCCGCGCCGAGGCGGCGGCCAACGCACTGGCGGCCATGGGCCTGAGCAAATCGCGCTTCTTTGCCGCGGTGAGCCACGACCTGCGCCAGCCCGTGCACGCCATCGGCCTGTACCTGGGGCCGCTGGCACGCATGGCCCAGGCCACACAGGACCGCCAGGCCCAGCGCGCGGTGGAGGGCATACGCCAGTCGTGGCGGGCGCTGGACGACCTGCTGTCGCAGGTGCTGGACCTCACGCGAATGGACTCGGGCGTGGTGCAGGCTGACCTGCGCGCAACTGAAATCGCGCCGCTGGTGGCCAGCCTGGTCACGCAGCACAGCGCCGTGGCCGAGGCCGCGGGCGTGCGCATCGTGGCGCTGGTGCGCCCCGGCGCGTTCGCGCTGGCCGACGCGCTGATGCTGCAACGCGTGCTGTCCAACCTGCTGGACAACGCGATCAAGTTCTCGCCACCGGGCGCGACCGTGGCCGTGGTGTTGCGCGCGGGCAGCCGCGCCGGCCGGGGCTGCTGGCGGCTGCAGGTGCGCGATGCGGGCATGGGCATTGCCAGCGGCGCGCAGCAGCGCATATTTGAAGAGTTTGTGCAGGAGGACAACGACGCGCGAGACCGCCGCCGTGGCCTGGGCCTGGGCCTGGCGATTGCGCGGCGTTTTGTGCTGCTGATGAATGGCGACATCACCGTGCGCTCGGCGCCGGGGCGGGGCAGCACCATGACGGTGACGCTGCCGCGTGCGCCGGTCACGGTGGACGTGCTGCTGGACCGGCCGGAACAACCGGCCAGCGAGCCGCCCATGCGCCCTGTGCACTACGTTGAATCAGCGCCCGGCGACCTGCTGGCGCACCCGGACGATGCCACACAGCCCGTGCTGGCGATGCGCGAGGTGCTGCTGGTGGAAGACGACTCTCTCGTGGCCGCCGCCACGCGGCAGCTGCTGCGGTCCTGGGGCCTGCAGGTGCGCCATGTGGAGACCGCCGCCGATGCGATGCGGGACACGAACTTTGGCGACATCGCCATCTGCGACGCCCGCCTGCCGCACGGCGCGTCGGGCCTGGACGTGGCGCTGGCGCTGCGCAAACGCGGCAAGAAAGTGCTGCTGATCAGCGGCGAGACCAACGCCGCGCTGCGCGACGCCGCGCAGGCGCATGCGGTGCGCCTGCTGACCAAGCCGGTGAGCGCGCCGACGCTGCTGGCGGTGCTGCAAAAGCTGTGAGCCGGCATGACTAATTTCACCTGTCCGCATTCCGGTGGCGTCCGTACATTCGCCGCCATCCCTTCACAGGAATGCAGGCATGAACTACCAGTTTTCTCCCGACACAACGTTCCCCGACATGGTCAAGGCGCAGCAGCCTGCACAGGCGCCTGCGCTGCCTTCGGCGCAGGCGCCGCGCGCCGGCCGCTTTGCCCCCACGCGTGGATTGCGGCTGGTGCGTGCGGCCTATGGCGCGCTGTGCCGGGTCGCGCCCGCGCTGGCCGCCTGGCTGGCCTATGCCCAGCTGGCCACGCCGTCGCGCACGGCGCCGCGTGACTGGCATGTAGGCCTGCGACGCCAGGCCGTGGCGCGCCGCCTGCCGTTTGGCAACGGCGAGATCGCCGTCATGGAATGGGGCAAAGGCCCGGCCGTGCTGCTGGTGCATGGCTGGGCGTCGCATGCCACGCACATGGGCCGCATGGTGGGGCCGCTGGTCAGCGCGGGCTACCGCGTGGTGGCCTTTGACGCGCCGGCGCATGGCGACTCCAGCGGCGACGCCACCGACATGGTGCAGTTCGCCTCTGCCATCGCTGCTGTGGCGGCCGACGTGGGGCCGTTGCATGCCGTGGTGGGCCACTCATTCGGCGCGGCCATGGCGCTGTATGCCGCGCGCGACTGGGGCGTGCAGCCGGGTCGCATGGTGCTGTTCAGCTCGTTTGACCATTGCAACTGGTTCATCAACGCCTTTGGCGAGCACGTGGGCCTGACGCCGCAGGTGCTGGAGCGTGTGCGCCAGCGCCTGGTGCGTTTGTACGGCGGGCGGCTGGACTGGTCGCGCATGTCGGTGGTGGACATGGCCCGCGCGGCGGACTTCCCCGCGCTGGTGGTGCATGACGAAGACGACGAGGAAATCCCCTTTGAACACGCGCTGGCGCTGGCTGCCGTGCTGCCCCGGGGTGAGCTCAGGCGCACACGCGGCTACGGCCACCACCTGGTGCTGCGCAGCGCCAGCGTGATCGACGGCGTGGTGCGGTTCATTGCCCAGAAGGAGGCCGCATGAAACACCTGACGAACAACCTGGCATTGGTTTTGGGCAGCGGCGGCGTGCGCAGCGTGGCCGCCCTGGGCATTACGCAGCGCCTGGCCGAGGAGGGCATCCGCCCCGGTCTCATTGCCGGGTGCAGCTCGGGCGCGCTGTTTGGCGCCACCATTGCCATGGGGCTGGACGCGCAGGAGGCGCTGCGCCTGGCCACCCGCCTGTGGTCGCAGGAACTGACGCAGCAGCGCCGCTGGCGCTCGTATGTGCAGATGATCCTGCCCAGGCTTGCCGGCTTTGGCGACAGTTTTGCCATGCGCGACGACGCGCTGATTGCCCAGCGCATTGCCGATGCCTTTGGCGACCTGCGGCTGGAGCAGCTGCCCACGCCGCTGCGCGTGGCCACCACACACGCCGTCAGCGGCGACCCGGTGGTGCTCAAGCGCGGGCGGCTGGCTGATGCGCTGCGCGCCAGCATGGCCGTGCCCATCATCTTTCCGAGTGTGGAAATTGAAGGCCGGCGGCTGGTGGACGGCGTGCTGTCAGACCCGCTGCCCATTGGCGCCGCACCTGAAGCCGCCGTGGTGCTGACGCTGGGGTTCACCGGCCAGATGCCGCGCCGCGTGGACCGGCTGTCACGCCTGGTCGCGCAGACCAGCACCACGCTCATCAACAACCTCATGAACGCACGCACAGCCGCCGCGCAGGCCGCGGGCCAGCAGGTGATCCCCATCGACCTGGTGCTGGACCGCCATGTGGGCCTGTGGGACACATCGGCCATGCCCTACCTGTTTGATGCCGGGCGCGCCGCGGCGCAGGCGGCGCTGCCCCGCATCACCGCCGCGCTGGAGCGCCAGGCCGTGCCGCCGCGGCGCCTGCGGCCCGTCACGCCCCATACCGCTTTCGCTTTCTCAACCCCGGACTGAATGCAACTTTCACAGCAGATCCAACGAATGACCATGACCTCCACCCACACCGAGCAGTATGCGAAATGCATCGCTGCGTCCAAACGCATCCGCTGGGACATTGACCGCGACGTGATCCGCGCGCGCGAATTTGATTTTTCCAAACCGTTCCTGCCCGACGGGCTGTCGCGCGTGGCGCGGCTTGAATTCCTCACGCGGGCCGAGCAGCTGCGCCTGAGCCAGATCCAGGGCCGCACCTACGCCAACATGTTCGGCCTGGTGGAGCGCTTCATCGCCATCAAGATGCTGGACATCAGCCGCGGCCATGCCTATGGCGACCAGGTGGCGCTGGAAGCGCTGGTGCGCTTCACCGACGAAGAGCTGAAACACCAGGAGCTGTTTCGCCGCATCGAGCGCATGGCCGGCGCGGGCATGTACGACGGCTACCAGTTCCGCCCCACGGCCAACGGCGTGGCCGCCCAGGTGCTGCAGGCTTCCACCTGGGCCGTGCTGGCGCTGACCTGCCACATCGAGCTGTTCACCCAGGTGCACTACCGCCTGAGCATTGAGCCCGACGACGAAATCTGCGAGCTGTACAAGGACGTGTTCCTGTTTCACTGGCGCGAAGAGTCGCAGCACGCGCTGCTGGACGAACTGGAATGGGAGCGCGAGAACATGCGTATCTCCAGCGCCGAGCGCGACCGCGCGGTGGACGACCTGATTGCGCTGGTGGGCGCGGTGGACGGCATCGTGCAGCAGCAGGCTGCGGACGACGCCGCGTATTTCCGCCAGACCTGTGGCCGCGCACTGACGGCGCAGCAGGCCGCCGATGTCAGCGCGGGGCTGCTGGACGCCTACCGCTGGCAATACATCGTCTCGGGCGTGAAGGAGCCGCGCTTTGCGCGCGCGCTGTCGCAAATGGTCACCAGCGACCAGATGCAGCGCATCCAGACCGCCCTGCAACCCCTGATGAACTGAACCCCACCATGAACCCATTCAAGAACACTTTGGCGGTGCTGGCTTTGGCCGCCGCAGGCGCCGCTGCTGCAGCGCCCACGCTCGACCAGGCCCACCTGGCCTATTACGAAGGCCAGTTCGGCCGTTCGTTGCAGATGTACGAGGAGCTGGCTGCTGCCGGCAATGCCGAAGCCGCCGAACGAGCGGGCTTCATGCTGCTGCAAGGCAGCACGCACTACGGCCCGCAGGTGCCCCGCGACCCTGCGCGCGCCACCACGCTGCTGGCGCAAGCCGCCCACGCCGGGCGCACCGGCGCGGGCTTCCTGCTGAACCTGATCGACCTGTCCAACTGAGCCCACTTTCCAACAAGCCGTACCCGAATGAAAACCGTACTCAAGCACATCTTCCAGCACAAGCGCGCCTACGCAAAACTGCCGTTCTTTGACTTTCTGCGCGACGACGACCTGAGCCCGCGCGAACGCCTGGCGTTCTTTCCGTGCATGTCGTCATTCATCCTGAGCTTTGGCGACCTGAACCGCCTGGTGCTGCGCGTGGAACCCACCGACGACCCGTGGCAGAAGATGATCAACGCCCACACCTATGAAGACGACCACCACTGGCCCTGGTACCTGGAAGACTTCACCAAGCTGGGCCATGACGATGTAAAAAAGGCGCCCGGCGACACGCTGCGCTTTCTGTACAGCGACGCCACCATCCAGAACCGCCTGCTGGCCCACCGCCTGGCGCACCTGATCTGGGGCGCCGAGCCGGTGGTGCGCCTGGCCGTTATTGAAGCGATAGAAGAAACCGGCCAGGTGCTGTTTGCGCTGACCTCGTCCATCGCCGCGCAATACCAGCACGACACAGGCACCGAGCTGCGCTACTGCGGTGAATACCACTTCAACCTGGAATCGGGCCACGCCATGAACAACGACCACGCCGAGATGGCCGAAATCGTGCTGACGCCCGCGCAGCAGCAGGATGCACTGCAACGCGTGGACCAGGTGTTTGAGTGGTTTGCGCTGTGGACACATGAGCTGCTGGCTTATGCGCAGGACCCTGCACGTACCACGCAACCCCAGCTGGCGCTGGCGGCGTGAAAAAGATCAACCAACGGAGGAACTCCATGAAAAAGCGATTTGCCGCCAGTGCGGTAACGGTGGCTGTCAGCGCACTGCTGGTGGCGTGTGGTGGTGGCGGGGGTGCGGGCGCAGGCTCCGGGGCCAACCCCATGTCGGCAGACCTTTTTGACGGACCCCGTTCCGAAAAAATGAGCGCCATGGCCGTGGCGGAAGTGCCCACCGTGGCCTTGACCGTGCTGGTCACCGGCGGCCAGGGCCGCGTGTATTCCGTGCCCAACGGGCTGGACTGCGAAACCAGCACCTGCGTGGGCAACATCCCGCAGAACACCGTAGTGAGCCTGCGCGCCGTGCCCGCGCCGGGCTTTGCCTTTGACCGCTGGGAAGCCAACGGCATCTGCTCTGACTTTGTCAGCTGCAACGTCACGCTGAACAGCGCGCGCACGGTGACGGCGCGCTTTGTGCCGGTGGACCCGCTGGCCGCGTGCGACGTGACGCGCAGCAACGCGGCGGCGCCCGTCATCTCCACCACCCGGCCCAAGCTGCTGCTGGCCAACGCCGAGCTCAAGGCCTGCCTGCAGGACAAATACGCCCGCGGCGCCCCTGAAGTGATGCGGCTCAAATCGCTGGTGGACACCGTGGTGGCGGGTGCTCGGCCCTACAACTTCTCGCCGTGGTTTGCGGCGCTGGTCTACCAGATGTCGGGCGAGGTGCGCTACCGCGACGTGGCCATTGCGCGCATGGAAGAAATCGTCACGTCTGAAGAGGCCCGCATCGCTGCAGGCAATACGCCGGAAGTCCATGGCAACAGCTACCTGTATGTGGACTGGTACCTGGGTAACCTGGCGCGGGTGTACGACTGGGCCTATGACGGCCTGACCGAGCAGCAAAAGGCGCGCTGGATCGCCTATGGCAACCAGGCCATGTGGAACGTCTGGAAGGCGCCGGGCAACGCGACGGTGGGCATGAACGGCCAGTGGGGCGGACGCACCCACCGCTGGAGCGGCTGGGCCACCGACAACCCGGCCAACAACTACTACCGCCATTTCATCAACGCCGGCATGCAGTTGGGCCTGGCTACGCACGGCGACAACCCGCAGGCCGCGGAATGGCTGGACATCTTTCGCAACCAGAAGATCGAGCGTGAGCTGATCCCGCTGCTGAACACCAAGGTGCAGGGCGGTGGATCGACCGAGGGCACGGGCTACGGTGTGTCCACCCGCACGCTGTGGACGGTGTATGACACCTGGGAACGCTCCACCGGTGAACGCCTGGCTGACAAGACGCCGCACACGCTGGCCTCCATCGCGCAGGAAATCCACACCATCACCCCCACGCTGGACCGCCGCGCGGTGGTGGGCGACTCCACCCGCAGCGTGACGGGCGAGCTGCATGACTACAACCGCGATTACCTGCAGCAGCTGATCGCGCTGTACCCCAACGAACGCCTGTCGGGCGTGGCGCGCAATGTGGTCAACAACTCCAGCGTGCCGCGCATGCGTTATGACTACGACTATTACGCCGACGTGCTGCATGGCCTGCCCAAGACGAGCGTTACGCCCGAAGTGGACCGCTCGGTGCTGGCCACCACCTACTGGGGCGAGGGCCCAGGCAACCTCATGATGCGGTCCGACTGGAAGACCGACGCAACCTACGCCCATTTCCAGTGCGGCCGCTACGACGAAAGCCACGCCCATGCCGACCAGGGCAGCTTCATGTTGTTCAAGAATGACTGGCTGGCTTATGACTCATTGCAGCGCTCGCTGTCGGGTACGGAACAGTTCATGTCGCTGCACAACCTGATGCGCCTGAACATGCCCAACGGCGCCGAGGTGGAGATGTACGCCAACACGCAGCCCTGCCGTGTGATGGCCCTGGCCGACAACTCGCGCTACACCTATGTGGCGGCCGACCTGACGCCCGTGTACAGCTGGCGCCATGGCGACTACGCCCGCCACCAGAACAAGCAGAACGACCGCGTGAAGAAAGTGCAGCGCGAATTCCTGTTCATCCGCCCCAGCACGTTTGTGGTGGTTGACCGGGTGGAAACGACCGTGCCCACCAGGCAGAGCTGGCTGCTGAACACACCCGTGGCACCCGTGGCCAACGGTGGCGAGATCACCGTCAACAACAACGGCAACACCCTGCGCGTGCAGACACTGGCCCCGGCCAATGCCGAGACCGCCGTGGTCGCCTCCACCTTCTGGAATGCCGACCGCTCGGCCAGCCGCGACTGGTGGCGCGCCGAGGTCAGCCAGACCGGCACGGCCAATGTGTTCCTGCATGTGATGGACACCAACGGTGCGGTGCTGAGCGCCACGCGTGCGGATGCCGAAGGCCAGGTGGGTGCGCGCATCCAGCTGGCAGATGGCCGGATTGCCACGGCCCGCTTTGCCGTCAATGCACTGGGCGGCACGCTGGACATGCAGGGCGCCAACGGTGAAGTGCAGGTGGCCGGCGCGCTGCCCACCCACATTGCACCGCCCCCGGTGTTTGCGGGCGACCCGCCGCCGGCACCGCGGCCTGCGCCCGAGGTGTACCAGCCCACGCAGCTGAACTACAACACCGGGTCGACGCCACCGACAGGATCGCCGAACCCACCCGCACCGCCGTCAGGCCCGGCGCCTTCACCCGCTCCGGGGCCCGCACCGGCACCGGCGCCGCCTGATCCGCAGCCCGATCCCACCCCGGCGCCCCAGCCTGTGGCCGGCGTGCTGGAGCTGCGCCAGGGCCTGAACGGCTACCAGGGCGTGACGGACGTGGGCGTGTCCAACCAGGGCGCGCAGTACAACTACGGCAAGGGCGTGGTGGTGCCCACGGGCAAGACGGGGGCGTTCCGCATCGACGGCAGCAGCGGGTACGAAATGCGCAGCTTCGTGCGATTTGCCGGGCTGGAAACGCTGGCCGGCCGCCGCGTGGCGAGGGCTGAGCTGGCGCTGACCTTCACCTTCGGCGCCAGCGGCTACACGCTCAACGGCGTGGTGCTGGACGCCGCGTGGAACCCGTTGTCACCCAAGTTCGGCTGGACGCAGCGCAACGGCGCCAGCAACTGGGCCGTGCTGGGCAGCGGCGGCACCGACTGGAACAATGCGCAGAGCTTCCAGATCACGGGCTTCAACAGCGACGCGGCCGACACCCGCAAAGTGAACCTGAACCCGGCCATCGTGCAACGCTGGATCGACGAGCCGCAGAACAATCATGGCTTCGTGCTGGTGCCCACGGTGTCAGGCAAAACATCGTTCATGCGCGACAGCTCGGACGCGACGGAGGTGACGCGGCCGACGTTGAGGGTGTGGTTTGAGTAAAAGGGGCTGGCCCGCTCCATAAAGGGCCCAGCGTGAACTGGCGGGATTTCCCGCCAGTTCACGTTTGCATTCCGCTGCGGGCAACAGCCCCTAAACTCGGCGGCAATGAATCAGCAAACCCTATCTGCCTTTATCTGGTCTGTTGCCGACCTGCTGCGCGGCGATTACAAACAATCTGACTACGGCAAGGTCATCTTGCCTTTTACCGTGTTGCGCCGGCTGGACTGCGTGCTGGAGTCCACCAAACCCGCTGTGCTGACCGAGCTGGCCGCCAGAACCAAAGCCGGCGTCAACCCCGAGCCCTTCTTGCTGCGCAAGGCCAAGCAGACCTTCTACAACAGCTCTGCGCTGGACCTGCAAAAGCTGCTGGGCGACCCCAGCCACATTGCGCAAAACCTGTACAGCTATGTGCAGGCTTTCTCCAAAGACGTGCGCGACGTGTTCGAACACTTTGAATTCCACACCCAGATAGAGCGCCTGGCCAAGGCCGGCCTGCTGTACCAGGTGACGGAAAAGTTCGCCCAGATCGACCTGCACCCCGAGGTGGTCAGTAATGTGCAGATGGGCCTGGTGTTTGAGGAGCTGATCCGTAAATTTGCCGAGCTGAGCAACGAAACCGCTGGTGAGCATTTCACCCCACGCGAAGTCATCCGGCTCATGGTCAACCTGATCTTCATTGAAGACGACGCCATCCTCAGCAAGCCGGGCGTGGTGCGCACGCTATACGACCCGACAGCGGGAACGGGGGGCATGCTCAGCGTGGCGGGTGAATACCTGGAGGAACACAACCCCCAGGCCCGTCTGACGGTGCACGGGCAAGAACTGAACCCCGAGTCTTACGCCATCTGCAAGGCCGACATGCTGATCAAGGGCCAGGACGTGGCCAACATCGCGTTTGGCAACACCTTGTCAGACGACGGCCACACGCACCACAAGTTTGACTACATGCTGTCCAACCCGCCCTTTGGCGTGGAGTGGAAGAAGGTAGAAAAAGAAGTGCGCAAGGAGCACGAACAGCAGGGCTACAACGGCCGCTTTGGCCCGGGCCTGCCAAGGGTGTCAGACGGCTCCATGTTGTTTTTGCTGCATCTGCTGAGCAAGATGCGCCCCGCGGCCGACGGCGGCAGCCGCTTTGGCATTGTGCTGAATGGCTCGCCGCTGTTCACCGGCGGCGCGGGCAGCGGCGAAAGCGAAATACGCCGCTACGTGCTGGAAAACGATCTGCTGGAGGCCATCATTGGCCTGCCCACCGACATGTTCTACAACACGGGCATCAGCACCTATGTGTGGATCGTCAGCAACCGCAAGCCCGCCGCGCGCAAGGGCAAGGTGCAGCTGATAGACGCCAGCGCCATGTGGCAGAAGATGCGCAAGAGCCTGGGTAGCAAACGCAAGGAATTGAGCGAAGCCCATATTGATGAGATCACCCGGCTGTTTGGTCATTTCATGGAGGCCGAGCAAGACGGCAAGCCCATCAGCCGCATCTTCAGCAACCAGGCCTTTGGCTACCAGACCATCACCGTGGAGCGCCCGTTGCGCGACGAAGCGGGCAAGGTGGTGCTGGGCAGCAAAGGCAAGCAAAAAGGGCAACCCCAGCCCGACGCCAGCCTGCGCGACACCGAAAACGTGCCGCTGGGTGAAGACGTGCAAACCTACTTCAAACGCGAAGTACTGCCGCATGCGCCTGACGCGTGGATAGACCACGACAAGACCAAGGTGGGCTACGAGATACCGTTCAACCGCCACTTCTACGTGTTCAAGCCGCCGCGCCCGCTGGCCGAAATCGACGCCGAGCTGAAGCAGACCACCGACCGCATCCTGACCATGATCAAGGGGCTGTCGGCATGAGTTTTCCGCGGTATCCAGAGTACAGGGACACCGGACTGTCTTGGCTTGACAGCGTCCCAACGGAATGGGGGTTGCGCAGGTTGAAGTTTTTGTTCAATCTCATGCGTCGCCCACCCCGAGAGGATGACGGCATCGTCACGGCATTTAGAGATGGCGAGGTCACTCTTCGGTCAAACCGTCGGGAAGACGGCTTTACCAATGCCTTGCAGGAGATTGGCTACCAAGGCGTACGCAAGGGTGACTTGGTTATTCACGCGATGGATTCGTTTGCTGGTGCTATCGGTGTTTCAGATTCTGATGGGAAATCGACGCCTGTCTATTCGGTGTGCACGCCAAAAGATGAGGGTATTAGTTCTCTCTACTACGCTCGATTTCTGCGCCATTTCGCGTTGAGCGGTTTCATTAACTCGCTGGCTAAGGGAGTGCGCGAGCGTTCGACCGAATTTCGATGGGCGGAAGCGGCAAATGTCATTCTTCCTCTACCTAGCGCCGCTGAACAGCACGCGATCAATCTATTTCTTGATCGCGAAACCGCCAAGATCGACGCTCTGGTGGCCGAGCAGGAAAAGCTCATTGCCCTGCTGCAGGAAAAGCGCCAGGCCATCATCTCTCACGCCGTGACTAAGGGGCTGGACCCGGCGGTCCCGATGAAGGACTCTGGGGGTGATTGGCTGGGTGAGGTGCCTGCGCATTGGGAGGTTTCACAGCTTCGTTATGTGGTTCGAGACGGAACGAGCATCACGTATGGGATCGTGCAGGCAGGACCAGAAGTCGAAGACGGCGTACCCTACATTCGCACGAGTGATATGTCCGGCGATTCCTTGCCGCTCACCGGCTATCCGAGAACGTCGCATCTGATCGATGCGTCATATGCCCGTTCAAAGGTGAGCGCGGGTGATTTGGTGATTTCAATCCGGGCCTCTGTAGGTAAGTGCTTACCAGTTCCTCCCGAGCTAGACAGTGCAAACTTGACGCAGGGCACAGCAAAGATCGCACCCGGCGAGAAAGTTCTTGCCGCCTTCATGTTGCCCTTCATTAACAGTGGGCCTTGCCAGTTGTATTTAGACTCGAAAGCAAAGGGAGCCACTTTCAAAGAGATTACGCTTGAGACGCTCCGAAAAGCACCGTTTCTTTTACCTCCCTTGAACGAGCAAGAAGAGATTGGCAGATGGGTTGGTGAGCAAATCCAACAGTTCCAAACACTGATCGATGCGGCGGCTCAGGCGCAGATACTTTTAAAAGAACGCCGCACAGCCCTGATCTCCGCCGCCGTCACCGGTCAAATCGATGTGCGTGCTCGCGTTGCTGTAGAGGCCGCTGCGTGAGTCTGCTGTTCCGCAGCCCCACTGAGGGCGACGAACGGGAAGATGCCTATTCCGGCCCTTTCGGGTTTCTTGTCGGGGGCTTGGGAGCAGGTGAACGCGACCACATTGCTGAACAGTACTTCCGTGCCGCGAACCTGCTTGTGGAAAACATCCGGCAGAAAAATGTGGCCGATTTTGAGATTGCGTACCCGGTGCTGTATCTGTACCGCCATGCCGTGGAGGTGCTACTCAAATCCTTGCTGGGCGGCCACACGAGCCACCATCGCCTGGATGCGCTGGCGGGCGACCTGGTGAAGTTTGCGCGTGAAAAATACGACCAGCAGGTGCCGCAATGGGTCACTGACCGGTTGCACGAGCTGGCGCGCATCGATCCCACGTCACAGGCTTTCCGGTATGGCGAGGACAAGTACCCCGGAAAGGGCGACGGACGCCAGCCTGTGCCCTACGAGACTTACGTGCGTGTCGCTGAACTGCACGACTCGATGAATCGCCTGTTTGCCGCGCTGAAGGGGGCGCTGGACGTGGAGCGGGGCCGCTAAGGTGGTGATTCTGGGAAAAATCCCTGAAAAGCTGGCATTTCTGAAGAAAAAGTTGGCCGACTGAAGATTTTTCTCATCGCCAGGGGCCATGGGGCTACATACGTTTCGGTGCTGCACCGGCGACGTTCTGAAGAAAAAGTTAGCCTTTGACTCGATTCTGAAGATAATTCGGCTTTCCTGAAGATTTTTCTACCCATCCACCCCCTTCTGACATGAGCGACGTTGGCTACGCCTGGATTCAGCAAACGCTGGGTGCGCCGGACTTTCTGGGCGCGCAGCGGGCGCGCCTGGCGCCGGTCAACCGCATTGCGCGCCTGGCAGACGGCGCGATGCTGGTGCCGCCCAAGCTGGCGCCGGGCGCCACGTTGCTGCACCACGCGCTGTTTGCCCTCAAACACGAAGGCGTCCGGCTGGACCTGCTGGTGGGCGCCTTGCGCCGCATTCCGCCTGCCGATCTGGTGGCCTGGGTGCAGGCCACGCCCAACAGCATTTATGGTCGCAAGCTCGGCCACCTGTGGGAACGGCTGCACCAGCAGCGCCTGCCCGGCTTGGCGGACCCCGGCGTGGCGTCGGCCTACGCGCCGCTGTTTGACCCGGCGCAGTACTTTGTGGGGCCGGCCCAGCGCGATGCGCGCTGGCGCATTGAGTTCAATGGGCTGGGCGACATGCATTTCTGCCCCGTGGTGCGCAAGACGCCGGCGCTGCTGGCCTTGATCGACAAAGACATCCTCGGCCAGGCCCAAGCCTTTGCCGAGTCTGTAGGGCAGGCCATGCTGGAGCGCGCGCTGAACTGGGCTTACCTGAGCGAAACCGAAGGCTCGTTTGCCATTGAGGGCGAGGCACCCTCTGCCGACAAGGCCACGCTGTTTGCTGCGCTGCTGCGCCGCGCCCATGAACAGCGCCCGCTGACGGAAGAACTGCTGGTGGAGTGGCAGAACGCCGCCATATCCAACCCGTTCGACAAGGCCGTGCAGTTCCGCACCGAGCAGAACCGGCTGCAACGGGACGTGCCCGGTGCCGCGGGTGTGACGTATGTGCCGCCCGGGCCCGACCTGGCCGTGGAGTTGATGGAAGGCCTGATGCGCCTGGCCAACCACCCCCCGGCCACGCTGGACGCGCTGGTGCACGCGGCCATGGTGTCGTTTGCCTTTGTGTTCATCCACCCGTTCATGGACGGCAATGGGCGCTTGTCGCGCTTTCTGATTCACCACTGTCTGGGGCAGTCGGGCCGTTTGCCGCCGCAGTTTCTGCTGCCGATTTCGGTGGCCATGAAGAAGCACGAGGGCGACTACCTGCAAGCCCTGACGGCTTTCAGCCAGCCCGCGCGGCAGCTGTGCCAGGTGACATGGGGCGGCGATGAGCATTACAGCTACGACTGGGTGCCAGAAGCCGACACGTGGTTCAGGTACATGGACTTGACCGAGCAGGCGACCTTTACCCTGGTCATGGCCGATGCGTCGCTGGATACGCACATGCGCCAGGAGGTGGCGTTCCTGACGCTGTTCGACCAGGTCCAGCGCCACATCAACGAGCGCCATGACCTGCGCGGCAGCGATCTGGCCACGCTGATCGTGACCATCTTCCAGAACGGCGGCACACTGTCCAACAACCGGCGCAAACGCTACGCTGACCGCGTGCAGGCCCATGTGCTGGACGCGGTGGAAAGCGCAGTGGGCCGGGCCATGCAGGGGCAGCCGCTGGACGACGAAGAAGCCGGCTGAGCCGGCACCACAAGGGGGAACAGATTGGCACTGCACCACGAAATCCAGTTCGAGACAGACATCTGCAACCACCTGGGCGCCCATGGCTGGCTGTATGCCGAAGGCGACGCGGCCCATTACGACACGGCCCGCGCCCTGTACCCCGCCGATCTGCTGGCCTGGGTGCAGGCCACCCAGCCGCAGGCCTGGGCCACGCTGACCAAAAACCACGGCGCGGCGGCGGAGGCCATGCTGCTGGACCGCCTGCGCAAGCAGCTGGACGAGCGCGGCACGCTGGAGGTGCTGCGTGTTGGCATCGACCTGCTGGGCCTGAAGGCGCCGCTGAAGCTGGCACAGTTCAAGCCGGCCCTGGCCATGAACCCCGAGCTGCAGGCGCGCTACGCCGCCAACCGGCTGCGCGTGGTGCGCCAGTGCCGTACCAACCATGACGACATCATTGACCTGGTGCTGTTCCTCAATGGCATCCCGGTGGCTACGGCCGAGATCAAGACGGACTTTACGCAGGACGTGAATGCGGCGGTGGATCAATACCGGTTTGACCGGATGCCCCGGCCGAAGGGCCGCACGGCGGCCGAGCCGCTGCTGGACTTTCCGCGTGGGGCGCTGGTGCATTTTGCGGTGAGCAACCGCACGGTCATGATGACCACGCGGCTGCAAGGCCCGGTCACCCAGTTCTTGCCTTTCAACCAGGGCGACCAGGGTGGCGCCGGCAACCCGCCCAACGCGCAGGGCCACCGCACGGCCTACCTGTGGGAACAGGTCTGGCAGCGCGACAGCTGGCTGGAAATACTGGGCCGCTACATGGTGACGCGGCACGACAGTCGCAAGAAGATTGCGGGCTACATCTTTCCGCGCTACCACCAGCTGGACGCCACGCGCAAGCTGCTGGCCACCGTGCTGGCCGAGGGGCCGGGGCATAAATACCTGATCCAGCACAGCGCGGGCTCGGGCAAGACCAATTCGATTGCATGGACGGCGCATTTTCTGTCGGACCTGCACGACGCAGACAACCGCAAGCTGTTTGACAGCGTGCTGGTGGTGAGCGACCGCAACGTGCTGGACGCCCAGCTGCAGGACGCGATTTTTGAGTTCGAGCGCACCAAGGGCGTGGTGGCCAGCATCAAGGGCGACGGCGGCAGCAAGAGCGGCGAGCTGGCCGAGGCGCTGGGCGGTGGCAAGAAGATCGTGGTGTGCACCATCCAGACCTTTCCGTTTGCGTTGAAGGCGGTGCAGGAGCTGGCCGCCACGCAGGGCAAGCGTTTTGCGGTAATCGCAGACGAGGCCCACAGCAGCCAGACCGGCGAGGCCGCGGCCAAGCTCAAGCAGGTGCTGAGCGCGCAGGAACTGCAAGACCTGGCCGATGGCGGCGAGGTCAGCACCGAAGACCTGCTGGCCGCCCAGATGGCCGCGCGCTCCACCGATGCCGGCGTGACCTACGTTGCCTTTACCGCCACGCCCACGGCCAAGACTCTGGAGCTGTTTGGCCGCCGCCCGCAGCCCGGCCAGCCTGCGGGCGCGGCCAATCTGCCGCAGCCGTTCCATGTGTATTCCATGCGCCAGGCGATTGAAGAGGGCTTCATCCTGGATGTGCTGCGCAACTACACGCCTTACAAGCTCGCATTCAAGCTGGCCCACAACGGCCGCGACTGGGACGAAAAAGAGGTGGAGCGCAGCCAGGCCGTGAAGGGCCTGATGGGCTGGGTCCGGCTGCACCCTTACAACATCAGCCAGAAGGTGGCGGTGGTGGTGGAGCATTTCCGCGAGAACGTTGCCCCTCTGCTGGGTGGCCATGCCAAGGCCATGGTGGTGGTGGGCAGCCGGCTGGAGGCCGTGCGCTGGCAACTGGCCGTCAACGCCTACATCCAGAGCAATGGCTACAAGCTGGGCACCCTGGTTGCCTTTTCGGGCGAGGTGTCTGACGCGGGCAATCTGCCGGAGCCTATGACCGAAAACAGCACGCGGCTGAACCCCAACCTGCGCGGGCGCGACATGCGCGAGGCTTTTGCGACGGACGAATACCAGATCCTGCTGGTGGCCAACAAATTCCAGACCGGGTTTGACCAGCCGCTGCTGTGCGGCATGTATGTGGACAAGCGGCTGGCGGGCATTCAGGCGGTGCAGACCCTGTCGCGCCTGAACCGCGCCTACAGCGGTGCGCATGGAGTCAAGGACACCACCTACATCGTGGACTTTGTGAACGACCCCGAAGAGGTTCTTGCCGCGTTCAAGACCTATTACGAAACGGCCGAGCTGGCCGGCGTGACCGACCCCAACCTGGTTTATGACCTGCGTGCGAAGCTGGACGCAGCAGGGCACTACGACGATTTTGAGGTGGAGCGCGTGGCACTGGCCGAGCTGAACCCGCGATCCACGCAGGCCATGCTGGTGGCAGCCATAGAGCCGGTGGCCGACAGGCTGCTCAAACGCTACAAGGCGGCCCAGCAGGCGCTGAAAGACGCCAAGCCCGGCAGCAAGGCTGCGCAAGCGGCCAAGGACGAGCTGGAAGTGCTGCAGCTGTTCAAGCGCGACCTGGGCACCTTTGTACGGGTGTATGCCTTTTTGTCGCAGATGTTTGACTACGGCGCCACGGCGGTTGAAAAGCGCGCCATCTTCTTCAAGCGGCTGATCCCCCTGCTGGACTTTGGCCGCGAGCGTGACGGCATAGACCTTTCAAAGGTGGTGCTGACACACCACAAGCTCAAAGACCAGGGCGAACGCAGCCTGGCACTGCACGACACAGTGGCGGAATACAGGCTGGACCCGATGGGCGATAGCGGCGGCGGTGCTGTGCAGGACAAGCAGAAGGCGCTGCTGTCCGAGATCGTGGCCAAGGTCAACGACCTGTTTGATGGTGAGCTGACCGACGACGACAAGCTGGTCTATGTGAACAACGTGCTCAAGGGCAAGCTGTTGGAATCTGACATTCTGGTGCAGCAGGCGTCCAGCAATTCAAAGGAACAGTTCGCCAATTCCCCGGACCTCAATGCCGCGCTGATGAACGCCATCATGGATGCATTTTCGGCGCACACGGCCATGAGCAAACAGGCGCTTGATTCCGAGCGTGTGCGCAGTGGACTTAAAGATATTTTGCTGGGGCCCGCGCAGTTGTACGAGTCGCTCAGGACGCGTGCGGCTGGGGACCGACCCGCGCAGGAGTGACTATGGAAACCATCGAAAACCGATCAGATTCACGACGGAAGCTGATACCGGCCACGCCCGCAGCCGTCTTCGCCGCCATGAGCGACCCGGCCCGCGTAGCCCGTTGGTGGGGCCCCGCGGGCTTCACCAACACCATCCATGAATTCGACTTCACCCCCGGCGGCCGCTGGCTGCTGACCATGCACGGGCCAGACGGCACGGACTACCCGAACGAAAGCCGCTTTCTGCGCGTGGAGGCCAACCGGGTGTTCGAGGTCGAGCACCTGAACGGCCATCACTTTGTGCTGACCATTGAGCTGGAACCCAGCGGCGATGCCACAGTCGTCAAGTGGCGCCAGACCTTCGACACGGCGGAGCATTACGAACGCATCGCCAGCTTTATTGCCACCGCCAACGAGCAGAACCTGGAGCGCCTGGCCGCGGAGGTTTTGCGCAGTGACGAAAGGATCGCCCCATGAACGAAGCCTTGGAGCGCCTGGCCCGCGAACTGGACCTGGATGCCCCCACCAACGAACGCCTGCGCCTGGCGTTTGGTCACGCCTGCGTGCGACGGGTAGAGCACCTGCTGGAGGAGCCCGCCGTGCTGGAATGCCTGCACGGCCTGGGCCGGTATCTGCAGGGCGCCATCAGCCCCACAGAGTTCGCTGAATGTGCAGCGCAGGCCGCGCGCCTCGCCAATCAACACCAGGGCTCCAGGTCCATCGACGGGTGTGGCCATGCAGCGGTGTCCGCCACCTATGCGGTGGCCAACGCGCTGGCGGGCAAGGCGCGCCAGGCCGCGGAATACGCAGCCTACGCCATGGTCTATGGCCAAGGCGGCTACGGCGCGGTGGCCGAGCGCGAATCGTTCCAGCCCGAATTTGACTGGCAGGCGGCCTGCCTTGCATCGCTGGCCGCGCAGCATCCAGCAGCGCATACATTTGCATAGGAGTACACATGCCCACGCACAAACGGCTTCAGTTTTCCATCGACATCGCCGCGCCCGCGGCCACCGTATTCCGCGTCATGCTGGACGCAGACGCGTACCGCGACTGGTCGGCCGCCTTTGCGCAAGGGTCGTATTACGAAGGCAGCTGGCAGCAGGGCCAGAAGATCAGGTTCATGGCTCCTTCGGGGGACGGCATGGTGTCCGAAATTGCCGAGCACCGCCAGAACCAGTTTGTGTCCATCCGGCACCTGGGCCTGATCGCCAACGGTGTCGTGGACACCGACAGCCCCGCCGCGCGCGCGTGGGCGCCGGCGTATGAAAACTACAGCTTCATCCCCACCGCGACTGGAACCCGGGTGGTCATAGACCAGGATGTCACGGCGGAGTTTGAGCAGTACATCGCTGACGCCTGGCCCAAGGCGCTGGCGCGGCTGAAGGTGCTGTGCGAGTCAGCCCCCGCGGCTTGAACAAGGAAAGACCATGTCAGCAGGCGATTGGAAAGATTTGTACCAGGCTGCCCTGACGGGCGATCTTCAGCTGGTGCAGCACCACATCAGCGAGGGCGTCAACCCCAACTACCAGCACCCCGAGGTGCTGTGCACGCCACTGGTGGCCAGCCTGATCCACGGGCATATGGACGTCGCGCACTACTTGCTGGAAAA
>CALRZF020000024.1:0-20012 GCA_943372585.1 Ramlibacter sp. 2FC
AGCGCGTGGGCGAACTGCTGAAGTCCGTGGGCCTGAGCCCGCTGGACATGGTCAAGTATCCGCACCAGTTCAGCGGCGGCCAGCGCCAGCGCATTTCCATTGCGCGCGCACTGGCCACCGAGCCCGAATTCCTGGTGTGTGACGAACCCACGAGCGCGCTGGACGTCTCTGTGCAGGCGCAGGTGCTGAACATCATGAAGGACCTGCAGCAAAAGCAGGGCCTGACCTACCTGTTCATTTCGCACAACCTGGCGGTGGTGCGCCATGTGAGCGACGAGGTCGGCGTGATGTACCTGGGCCGCCTGGTCGAACTGGCGCCCAAGCAGGAGCTCTTTGCCAGCCCGAAGCACCCGTACACGCGCATGCTGCTGGACGCCATCCCGAAGATGCACGACACGGGCCGCCAGCGAACCCCCGTCAGCGGCGAGGTGCCCAACCCCCTGAACCCGCCGCCGGGCTGCACCTTCCACCCGCGCTGCCAGCATGCCAACGACCGCTGCAAGACCGAGTGCCCCAAGCTGCTGGACATCCGCGGCGTGAAGATCGCCTGCCACGCCGTCGAAGAGGGCCGGATTTAGGTTTCTTCAGCAGGCCGCCCAGGGGGTGGGGTCATGCATACCGCTTGCTGCGCAGGTTGTTCTTCATGTCCTTGAGCATGGGCTGCAGCTTGGCGCCGCCGATGCGCAAGGCCACGGTGGTCACCAGAACGTCGATGATCATCAGGTGCAGCAGGCGCGACACCATCGGGCTGTAACGGTCAAAGCCTTCGGGGTGGTCGGCTGCCAGGTGGATGTGTCCTGCCGATGCCAGCGGCGAGCCGGTGGCGGTGATCACGATGGTGGTGGCACCGTTGCGCCGGGCGATGTCGCAGGCATCCATCAGGTCGCGGGTGCGCCCTGAATTGGAGATCACCACAACACAGTCGCCAGGGCCCAGCAGCGACGCGCTCATCACCTGCATGTGGCCGTCGCTGTAGGCAATGGTGTTGACACCCAGGCGAAAGAACTTGTGTTGCGCGTCCTGCGCCACGATGCCGGAATTGCCCACACCGAAGAACTCGATGCGCCGGCCCGCCGTGCAGGCGCCCACCAGCGCCTCCACGGCCTTCTCGATGGCGAAGGTGGACGCATCGTTGCGGTACTTCAGGAACGCAGCCACTGCGTTGTCAATGACCTTGACCAGCACGTCGCCCGTCTTGTCGTCCGCGTCCACGCTGCGGTGGATGAAGGGCACGCCTTCACTGACCGTGCCGGCCAGCTTGAGCTTGAAATCGCTCAAGCCGTCATAGCCCACGCTGCGGCAAAAGCGAACCACAGTGGGTTTGCTCACGTGCGCGCGATCGGCCAGCTCGGTCACGGGCAGGTTGGCAAACGAGCGCGGGTCGCTCAGCACCAGCCTGCCTACGCGCTGTTCGGCAGGCGCCAGCGACGGCAGGGAGGCCTTGATTCGTTCCAGCATCGTCATGTCTCCTGTTGTTCTCTAGTGCTCTTCGCTCCAGCAAAAGCCGTCGCGCGCGATCATGGCGCTGGAGGCGCTGGGCCCCCAGCTACCGGCTGCATAGGGGCGCGGTGGCTCTGCAGATGCCTTCCATGCGTCCAGCAGGGGCCCGACCCAGCGCCAGGCCTCTTCCTGTTCGTCACTGCGCACAAACAGGTTCAGCCGTCCGTCGATCACGTCCAGCAGAAGCCGTTCATAGGCGCCCACGCGTTCGGAGCCAAAGCGTTTGTCAAAGTCCAGGTCCAGCTGGACGGGTGCAAGCGACTGGCTGGCCTTGCGCGGGTGGGGGTTGTCCTGGCCTTGCGCCAGCAGGTGCAGCTCCAGCCCGTCGCGCGGTTGCAGGTTGATGACCAGCCGGTTGGAGCTGCCCTGTGGCGCATGAAAGATGGCATGGGGCGCGGGACGGAAATTCACCACGATGTGCGCGTCGCGCCCGGCCAGCCGTTTACCGGTGCGGATGTAAAACGGCACGCCCGCCCAGCGCCAGTTGGCGATCTCGGCGCGCAGCGCCACAAAGGTCTCGGTGTTGCTGGCTGGCGATACGCCCGGCTCGTCGCGGTAGGCACGCACGGCCTCGCCGTTCACGTTGCCGGCCGCATACTGGCCGCGCACCACATGCTGCGTCAGGGTCTCTGGCGTCCATGGTTTGAGCGAGCGCAGCACCTTGAGCTTTTCGTCGCGGATGGCGTCGGCGTGCGCATTGATGGGCGGCTCCATGCCGATCGCGCACAGCAGCTGCAGCGCATGGTTTTGCACCATATCGCGCAGCGCACCCGTCTGGTCGTAAAAGGCACCGCGCTTTTCAACGCCCAGGTCTTCGGCAATGGTGATCTGGATGTTGGCGATGGTCTCGCGACGCCACAGCGGCTCGAACAGCGAATTGCCAAAGCGCAGCGCAAACAGGTTCTGTACCGATGGCTTGCCCAGGTAGTGGTCGATGCGAAACACCTGACGTTCCGTGAAAGCCTTTCGCACCGCATCGTTGATGGCGCGGTTGGAGGCCAGGTCATGGCCCAGCGGTTTTTCAAGAACGATACGCACGTGCGGCTGGTTCAGGCCCGCGGCGGCAATCTGCTCACACACCTGCGTGAACAGGGCGGGTGCCGTAGCCAGGTACATCACCACGGTGGCGGCGGCGCGCTCGCGCAGGCTGGCGGCCAGCACGGCATAGTCGCGCGGCTGCGACAGGTCCAGCCGCACAAAGTGCAGCAGTGCTGCAAAGCGCGAAAACTCCTCGGGGCTGGGCCGCTTGGCGAGCTCAACGCCGTCAAAGCGCGACTGGATCAGAGCGCGGTACTGCTCATCGCTCAGCTCATCGCGTGCCACGCCAATGATGCGTGTGCTCTCGGGGAGCGTGCCGTGGCGAAATGCCTGGAACAAGGCGGGCATCAGCTTGCGCCAGGCCAGGTCGCCGGTGCCGCCAAACAGAACAAGGTCAAGACTCATGATCGTTTCCGGGGAACAATCCCGCAATGTAACTTAGTTTCATTGAAAATAACATGCATGCTGATTTGAGGCGGCCAAATTTGTGATGCGCTCAGTGTTTTCCCGGTAGTGATAGGGGCGCCACGTGGGTAGCATCGGCGCGTAATCAAATTACTACTGGAGATTTCATGAAACGCATGCTCACCGGCACGGCACTGGCCGTTGCAGCTTTTGGCGCCGCTGCGCAAGGCCAGGTCAACATCATCTGTTCCGTGCAGGCAGAGTGGTGCAACCTGATGTCTACCGTGTATGCCCGCACTACCGGCGTCAAGGTCAACATGACCGCCAAAGGCTCGGGTGAAGCACTGGCCCAGCTCAACGCTGAAAAAGCCAACCCCAAGACCGACATCTGGTTTGGCGGCACCGGCGACCCGCACCTGCAGGCGGCCGAGCAGGGCCTGACGCTGGAGTACAAGTCCGAGCAGATCAAGGACCTGCACCCCTGGGCGCAAAAGCAGGCGGCTGACTCCAAATACCGCACCGTGGGTGTGTACCTGGGCCCCTTGGGCTTTGGCTTCAACAACGAAATGCTGGCCAAGAAAAAGGCCAAGGCGCCCGCGTCGTGGGCTGACCTGCTGAAGCCTGAATTCAAGGGCGAAGTGCAGATGGCCAACCCCGCGTCCAGCGGCACCGCCTACACCATGATTGCCACGCTGGTGCAGCTGATGGGCGAGGACAAGGCCTTTGATTACATGAAGAAACTGCACCCGAACATCAGCGCCTACACGCGTTCGGGCACCGCGCCGGTCAAGGCTGCGGCACGGGGCGAGACCACGGTGTCCATCAGTTTCGTGCACGACGTGACGACCGAGGCCGTCAACGGTTTCCCGGTGGGCTCGGCCACGCCGTCTGAAGGTACGGGCGCTGAAGTCGGCTCCATGAGCATCGTGAAGAACGGCCCCAACACCGAGGCCGCCAAGAAGTTCTACGAATGGGCGCTCACGCCCGGCGGCCAGCAATTCGGCCTGGCGGCCAAGCAGTTCCAGCTGCCCAGCAATGCCAAGGTGGCCAAGGACCCGCGCATGACGGACCCTGCCAAGATCAAGCTGATCAACTACGACTACGCCAAGTACGGCGCCAGCGCCGAGCGCCGCCGCCTGATCGCCAAGTGGGAAAAGGAAGTGCAGAACCAGTCGCGTTAAGCGGCTGCGCACTGAGCGGCCTTCATCATGAAACTTTCCGTCAACAAGCCCTTGTGGCTTTGGGTGGCTGTGGGCGTGCTCGCCTACCTGGCCCTGCCCTGGTACGCCATTCAGGACGCCAACGGGCTGCGCCTGATCCCGCAGGTGTTCTCGCAGGAGCAGGCCGGCAACGGCCTGCTGCAGGCGGCGCGCTACGGCAAGCCCTGGCTCTGGCTGGGCCTGGCCGGGCTGCTGCTGGCGGCGGCAGGCGCCTGCCTGCCGCCGGGGCGCCGCCAGGGCGCGGTGCTGATGGCCGGCGGCGGCCTGGGGCTGCTGGCGCTGCTGGTCAGTGGCTTCACCATCGGTGCACGCGGGTGGGCGTTCGAATCGCTGACAGCCAGCTTTGGCGAGCTGGCCGCGCGCCAGCCCGGCGTGGGCTGGGGTGGCTTTGTGGCATTGACGGCACTGCTCATGCTGGCCGCGTTTGGCGTGGCACGGCGCGGGTATTTCAAGGGTGACCTGTTTGTGGCTGCGGCCGTGCTGGGTTGCGGCAGCCTGCTGGCGCTGTTCATCCTTTTCCCGGTACTGAAGGCATTAAGCGCGGCGTTTTTGCTGGAAGACGGTGGCTTTGCAGTGGGCGCGATCGTGGACCGCGTGGCCAGCGAGCGCAACTTCGGTCTGGGCTGCGTCACGGGCGGACAGCGCTGTGGGGTGGCGTGGAACACGCTGTTCCTGGGCCTCATGACGGCGGCCAGCACCACGCTGCTGGGCACGTTGATGGCGTTGATGGCTGAGCGCACCTCCAAACGCTACGGCCGGCCGCTGAACATCGTGGCCATGCTGCCCATCATCACGCCGCCGTTCGTGGTGGGCTTGGGCCTGATCCTGCTGTTCGGCCGCGCCGGTGTGGCCAACCAGTTCCTGGAATGGGCCTTCGGCATTCCGCCCACGCGCTGGTTCTATGGCTGGTTTGGCGTTTGGATTGCGCAGACCTTTGCCTTCACGCCCATCGCCTTCATGATCATGCGCGGCGTGGTGCAGGGCGTGGCGCCCAGCCTGGAAGAGGCCGCGCAGACCCTGCGCGCGAGCCCGCAGCAAACCTTCATGACCGTGACGCTGCCGCTGCTCAAGCCCGGCCTGGCCAATGCGTTCCTGGTGGGCTTCATTGAAAGCATGGCCGACTTCGGCAACCCCATCGTGGTGGGCGGGCAGTTCTCTGTGCTGTCTACCGAAATCTTCTTTGCCATCGTGGGGGCGCAATACGACCAGGGCCGCGCGGCGTCGCTGGCATGGATCCTGACGGTGTTTGCGCTCACGGTGTTTGCCATCCAGCGCGGCCTGCTGGGCAAGCAGAACTTCACCACGGTGTCCGGCAAGGGCGACTCGGGCATCGCCATGCCGCTGCCTGCAGGTGTGCGGCGCGTGGTGTACGGCGTGGCGCTGCCCTGGATGGCGTTCACGCTGGTGGTGTACCTGTTTGCCTTTGCCGGCGGCTTTGTACAGACCTGGGGGCGTGATTACACGATCACGCTCAACCACTTCCGTACGGCGTTCTCGCTGGAGTGGGGCGAGTTTGGCCTGGTCTGGGCCGGCACGGCGTGGAATTCATTTTTCACGACCATCAAGCTGGCGGCCATTTCGGCGCCCATGACGGCCACGGTGGGCCTGATGATCGCGTGGCTGCTGGCGCGCACCGAATTCCGCGGACAGGGCGCGTTTGAATTCTCTGCGCTGCTGGCATTTGCCATCCCTGGCACGGTGCTGGGTGTGAGCTACATCCTGGCGTTCAACGTGCCGCCGTTTGAGCTGACGGGCACGGCGCTGATCATCGTGCTGTGCTTCATGTTCCGCAACCTGCCGGTGGGCGTGCGCGCAGGCACGGCGGCCTTCAAGCAGCTGGACCGGTCGCTGGATGAGGCGTCGCTGATGCTGCGGGCCAACAGCGTGCAGACGCTGCGCCATGTGGTGCTGCCGCTGCTCAAACCTGCGCTGGTGGCGGCGCTGGTGTACAGCTTCGTGCGGGCCATCACCACGGTCAGCGCGGTGATCTTCCTGGTCACGGCCGAGAACGAGTTGGCCACCACCTACATCATCGGCCGCGTGGGCAATGGGGACTACGGCGTTGCGTTGGCCTATTGCACGGTGCTCATCATCCTCATGTCCGTGGCGACGGCCTTGATTCAATTCGTCGTCGGTGAGCGAAAGCTGGGCCGGCGCAAGGCCGGTGCAGGCCACAAAATAACCAACACACAAGGAATGCACTGATGACTGATTCAGGCATCGTTTTCAAAAACGTCACCAAGCGCTATGGCACGGACCCGTCGGCGCCGCTGGCAGTGCAGGGCATCAGCTTTGAGGTCCCGCGCGGTACGTTGACGACCATCCTCGGCCCCTCGGGCTGCGGCAAGACCACCACGCTGCGCATGATTGCCGGGCTGGAGTCGCCCACCTCGGGGCAGATCATCATTGCCGGCAAGGATGTGACCACGCTGGGCCCCGCGCAGCGCAACGTGAGCATGATGTTCCAGAGCTACGCCCTATTCCCGCACATGAGCGTGGTGGAAAACGTGATGTACGGGCTGCGCATGTCCGGCATTGCCAAAGACGCCGCACGCCCGCAGGCCGTGGAGGCGTTGCGCAACGTGGGGTTGGTCGGCTTTGACGACCGGCTGCCTAGCGAGCTGTCGGGCGGGCAGCAGCAGCGTGTGGCGCTGGCTCGCGCGCTGGTGCTGGAGCCGGCCGTGTTGCTGTTTGACGAGCCACTGAGCAACTTGGACGCCCGGCTGCGCCGCGAAATGCGCGAGGAAATCCGCACCCTGCAGCAGCGCCTGCAACTGACGGTGGCCTATGTCACGCACGACCAGAGCGAGGCGCTGGCGGTCAGCGACCAGATCATCGTCATGAACCACGGCCTGATCGCCCAGCGCGGCACCCCGCAGGACTTGTACGAATACCCGCAGTCGGAGTTTGTCGCCGGCTTCATGGGCGAGGCCATGCTATTCCCGGCAGTCGCAGGCGCAGATGGCACGGTATCGCTGGGCCCGCTGACGTTGACGGCGCGCCGGCCGGTAGCGGCGGGCCCGGTCAAGGCGGCTGTGCGGCCAGAGGCCTGGAACATCCATCGTGATGGCGCAGGGCTGCAGGCCACGTGCGTCAAGTCAGCTTATCTGGGCAACGTTTATGAATACACGTTCAAAACCGAGCTGGGGCAGATCTTTGTGGTGTCGCCCAACCTGACCGATGTCCTGACACCCGGGGCACAGGTGGGGCTCAGCCTGGCTGACCACGGCGTGTCCGTGGTGTCTGCGACTGCCTGAGCAGGTTCAGCGCAGCGCGACGGTGGGGGCTGCCGGTGTGCGCACCACGGTGGCCGTGTCAAAGCCTGTGTTGCGCGCGTAGTCCATCAGCGCCTGTACGCGCGCCGCATCAATCTGCGGTGCGCGCGACAGCACCCACAGGAACTTTCGGTCGGGCGTGCCGACCAGTGCGACCTGGTAATCAGCGTCCAGCTGCATGATCCAGTAGTCACCCCACACCATGGGGACCCAACTGAGCCAGCGCGGCGCGAAACTCACCTCCAGCCTGCCTGCGCCGGGCTGGCCCTCTACCGGTACCAGCCGCGCCACGCCCTGCGCCATCTCGGTGCTGCCGTCTGCCTTGGCGCAGCGGTTGGTGACGCCTACGCGCCCGTCCGGCAGCACCTCGTAGGTGGCCGATACCTGACCGGTACAGTCGCGCTGAAAACGGTTGGGCAGCCGGGCCTGTTCGTACCAGGTGCCCGCATAACGCTGCAGGTCGACCGGCGCCACGACGGGCAGGGCGGAAGTGGGTGCAGGGGTATTGATGTTGGCTTGGGTACCCACGGACACCGTGGAAGTCGTCTGTGCGTGGGTGGCCATCGCAACCAGGCCCGTCAGGGCAAAAATAAAAGCAGCAAGAAAGGGCGTGAAGGGCATGGTCAGGAGTCTGCCTGCGCCCGCACAGCCAGGTGGTCGGTTCCACGCGGCAACGAATGTCAGCCCCAGCCTACACGCGGCGTCTGCGGTTTGTAACCCGGACGTTCCCGCGCGGCGCAGGCAGGCCGGATAATCCGTTGCATGAATCAACTCGACGCGCTCAAACAGTTCACGACCGTGGTGGCCGATACCGGCGACTTCCGGCAGATGGATGCCTTCAAGCCGCAGGACGCGACGACCAATCCGTCGCTGATCCTCAAGGCCGTACAAAAGGCCGACTACCAGCCGCTGCTCAAGGACACCGTGGCCGCGCACCGCGGCAAACCGCTGGACGAGATCATGGACCGGTTGCTCGTGCGCTTTGGCCGCGAGATCCTTGGGCTGATCCCCGGGCGGGTCTCGACCGAAGTGGACGCGCGCCTGAGCTTTGACGCGGATGCCACCTTTACCCGTGCAGAACGCATCATCGAGCTGTACCAGGCCGAGGGCGTGCCCACCGAGCGCGTGCTGATCAAGATCGCTGCGACCTGGGAAGGTATGCAGGCTGCCGGGCGGCTGCAGCGCCGCGGTATCAACACCAACCTCACGCTGCTGTTCTCGTTCAGCCAGGCGGTGGTGTGCGGGCAGGAAAAGGTGCAGCTCATCTCGCCTTTCGTCGGGCGCATCTACGACTGGTACAAAAAGCAGGCGGGTGCGGCATGGGACGAGGCTGCCAACGCCGGCGCCAACGACCCTGGGGTGAAGTCCGTACGACAGATCTACAACCACTACAAGCGTTTTGGCATCGCCACCGAGGTGATGGGCGCGAGCTTTCGCAACGCAGGGCAGATCACTGCGCTGGCCGGTTGCGACTTGCTGACCATCAGCCCTGACCTTCTGGCAGCGCTGGCGGCTAGCGACGCGCCATTGGCCCGCGCGCTGGATACAACGGCTGCCCGCGGCATGGACCTGGCACCTGTGAACCTGGACGAAGCAGGGTTTCGCTACGCGCTCAATGAAGATGCCATGGCGACGGAGAAGCTGGCCGAAGGCATCCGTGCGTTCGCGGCTGACGCCATCAAGCTTGAACAGCTGATGCTGGCGGCATGAGCGGTATGGACCGCACCGTGACCGAGCGGCCCCGCTGCGACCAGGCACCTGCCTGGGCTGCCTTGCAGACGCACTTTTACACAGCGGGCCGCAGCTTTGACCTGCGCGATGCCTTTGCCGCGGACCCGGCGCGCTTTGACGCATTGAGCCTGCAGGCGCCCCATGTGTTTGCCGACCTTTCCAAGAACCTGCTGGATCGGACCGCGCACGACCTGCTGCTGGCGCTGGCTGCAGAGTGCGCTGTGGAAAAACACCGCGACGCCATGTTTGCGGGCGAGCCCATCAACACGACCGAGCAGCGTGCCGTCATGCACTGGCTGCTGCGTTCACCGGCGCATGTCCCCGGCTTGGAGTCTCAGCACGCAGAGGTTGTCGCCACGCGCGACGCGATGCTGGCCTATGCCGACGCCGTGCGGGCCGACGAAGGCATTACCGACATCGTCAACATCGGCATCGGCGGCTCTGACCTGGGGCCGCAGATGGCAGTGCTGGCATTGCAGGGGTTTGCGCATCCGGGCAAACGCTTTCATTTTGTGTCGAATGTGGACGGCCATGAACTGGCTGCGGTGCTGGCGCAGGTGCAGCCGCAAAGCACGCTGTTCCTGATCGCGTCCAAGACTTTCACCACCATTGAGACCATGACCAACGCGCACTCCGCGCGCCAGTGGTTTGACGACAGTGGCGGGCGCGATGTGGCGCGGCACTTTGCCGCACTGACCACGAATGTCAGCGCGGCGCGGGATTTCGGTATCACCACCACTTTCGGTTTCTGGGACTGGGTGGGTGGCCGCTATTCGATGTGGTCGGCCATCGGGTTGCCGATTGCCATGGCGATCGGCTCCGCGCGCTTTCGTGAGATGCTGGCCGGCGCCCATGCCATGGACGAGCACTTTCGCACCGCGCCGCTGGCGCAGAACCTGCCGGTGCGCCTGGCGCTGCTGGATGTCTGGTACCGCAACTTTCACGGGTTCGCCAGCCGCAGCATTGCGCCGTATCACAGCGCGCTGCGCCGGCTGCCGGCCTACCTGCAGCAGCTGGAAATGGAAAGCAACGGCAAGCGGGTGGACAGCCATGGCGATGCACTGCAACTGCAGACGGCGCCAGTGCTGTGGGGTGAACCCGGCACCAACGGGCAGCACGCCTACTTTCAAATGCTGCACCAGGGCACGGACGTGGTGCCGGTCGAATTTGTGGCGGTGCGCCGCGCTGCGCACACGCTGGCGGGGCATCATGAGCAGCTGCTGGCCAATGTGCTGGCCCAAGCCCAGGCCCTGATGCTGGGCAAGGAGGACGCGGGCGGCCACCGCCATTTCCCGGGCAACCGGCCCAGCACGATGCTGCTGCTGGACGAGCTGGCCCCGCAAAGCCTGGGTGCACTGATTGCGATGCAGGAGCACCGGGTGTTCACCAGCGGCTCGCTGTGGGGCATCAACAGCTTTGACCAATGGGGCGTGGAGCTGGGCAAGGTGCTGGCCAAGGACATCAGCACGCGCCTGCAAAGCGGCGATACGGCCGGACTGGACAGCTCTACGGCTGGCCTGCTCAAACGCATGCGCTAGAGAAGCGGCGCCCCAAAGAAAAAACCGCGGCAAGCCGCGGTTTTTTTGCCTTGGGGGCCAGCCCGGCGGCGCTTTTGGCGCGTGCCGGGCCAGAGGACATTACATGTCCATGCCACCCATGCCGCCCATACCACCCATGCCGCCGCCAGGCATGCCGCCGGCGCCAGACTCGTCCTTGGGGGCTTCAGCAACCATGGCTTCGGTCGTCAGCATCAGCGACGCGACGGAGGCTGCGTTTTGCAGGGCCGTGCGGGTCACCTTGGTCGGGTCCAGGATACCCATTTCGATCATGTCGCCATAGGTGTCGTTGGCGGCGTTGAAGCCGTAGTTGCCCTTGCCGGCCAGAACCGCGTTCACCACGACGGAGGCTTCGCCACCGGCGTTGTAGACGATTTCGCGCAGGGGGGCTTCGATGGCCTTCAGGACCAGCTTGATGCCGGCTTCCTGGTCGGCGTTGTCACCCTTGATGGCGCCAGCGGCCTGCTTGGCGCGCAGCAGTGCAACACCGCCGCCGGCCACGATGCCTTCTTCAACGGCGGCACGGGTGGCGTGCAGCGCGTCTTCCACACGGGCCTTCTTTTCCTTCATTTCGACTTCGGTGGCAGCGCCGACCTTGATCACGGCAACACCGCCGGCCAGCTTGGCCACGCGCTCTTGCAGCTTTTCACGGTCGTAGTCGGACGTGGCTTCCTCGATCTGCACGCGGATTTGCTTGACGCGCGCTTCGATGTCGCCGCCGGCGCCGGCGCCGTCGATGATGGTCGTGTTTTCCTTGCCCACTTCGATGCGCTTGGCCTGGCCCAGGTCGGCCAGGGTCACCTTCTCGAGCGTCAGGCCCACTTCTTCAGCGATGACCTTGCCGCCCGTCAGGATGGCGATGTCTTCCAGCATGGCCTTGCGGCGGTCGCCGAAGCCAGGCGCCTTGACGGCCACAACCTTCAGGATGCCGCGAATGGTGTTGACCACCAGCGTCGCCAGGGCTTCGCCTTCGACTTCCTCGGCAATGATCAGCAGCGGACGGCCGGCCTTGGCGACTTGCTCCAGCACGGGCAGCAGGTCACGGATGTTGCTGATCTTCTTGTCGAACAGCAGCACAAAGGGGTTGTCCAGCAGTGCGGACTGCTTTTCGGGGTTGTTGATGAAGTAAGGCGACAGGTAGCCGCGGTCGAACTGCATGCCTTCGACGATGTCCAGCTCGTTGTCCAGGCTCTTGCCGTCTTCAACGGTGATCACGCCTTCCTTGCCGACCTTGTCCATTGCCTTGGCAATGATCTCGCCGATGGATTCATCGGAGTTGGCGGAAATGGAGCCGACCTGGGCGATTTCCTTGCTGGTCGTCGTGGCCTTGGAAGCCTTCTTCAGCTCGGCGACGAGGGCCGTCACGGCCTTGTCGATGCCGCGCTTCAGGTCCATCGGGTTCATGCCGGCGGCCACGTACTTCATGCCTTCGTGCACGATGGCCTGGGCCAGCACGGTCGCGGTGGTGGTGCCGTCACCGGCGTTGTCGGAGGTCTTGGAAGCAACTTCCTTGACCATCTGCGCGCCCATGTTCTGCAGCTTGTCCTTGAGCTCGATTTCCTTGGCCACGGACACACCGTCCTTGGTCACGGTGGGGGCGCCGAAAGAGCGCTCGAGTACCACGTTGCGGCCCTTGGGGCCCAGGGTCACCTTGACCGCATTGGCCAGGATGTTCACACCCTCGACCATGCGCGCGCGGGCGTCGCCGCCGAAGACTACGTCTTTTGCTGCCATGTTGATTACTCCAGAAATTCAGTTGATGGGGTTGGATGAGGAAAGATTACTTTTCGACAACGGCGAAAAGGTCTTCTTCCTTCATGACGAGCAGTTCGTCGCCGTCGACCTTGACGGTCTGGCCGCTGTACTTGCCGAACAGGACGCGATCGCCGATCTTGACGTTCATGGCGAGCAGGTCGCCCTTGTCGTTCTTGCGGCCGGGGCCCACCGCCAGCACTTCACCCTGGTCGGGCTTCTCGGCGGCGGCGTCGGGAATGACGATGCCCGAGGCGGTCTTGGTTTCGCTGTCGATACGCTTGACGATCACGCGATCGGCGAGAGGGCGAAGTTTCATTGCATCTCCTGGTCTTGAAACGAGTTGGTAAATCAAAAGCACTGGAAGTCAGTGCTCATTAACTTGCGCCGATGGCTTTGTTAGCACTCAGCGATGGCGAGTGCTAATGATAAGGGGTTTTGTGTCCTTTTCAAGTCAGGCGCGAAGAAGCTTATGCAGGCAAAATCGCAGCACATGTCTCCCCCTTTGATTGTTCACCTTGGCCCCCGGTTGAGCCTGCCCTGGCTTGTGGCGCCTGAAGATGGTTGCCGGATCATTGGCGAAGTCACCCGCGGACAGGAAATGGGCCAGCTGGCCATTACCCCGGACGGCCAGTATGTGCAGGTCAACGGTTCCATGGTCCAGCCGCTGAATGCCTCGCGTGTGCTGGCGGCGTTGCGCAAGGCGGCGCGCCAGCAAAACGTCAACCTCCAGGAGCTCATGCCCCGGGCGCCGCAAGCTGCGCCGGTGGTGATCGTGCGCAAGAAGCGCCGCATCGTCGTGAAAGAGCAGCCCTAGTGCCCTTGCCCGGGGACCTGGCGAAGATGCGAAGGCGGCCGCACGCGCTAGCGCGTCGAACGGCCCTGATGCAACACCGCCTGGGCCGCCTGAACCCCACGACCCGCGGCTTGATGTGGTCGGCACTGGCCGGCATTCTTTTTGTGCTTCTCAACGCGGCCATGCGAGGGCTGGCGCTGCAGCTGGACGTTTTCCAGACGCAGTTCCTGCGCTACGTGGCAGGCTGTGCCGTGCTGGCGCCGCTGGTGTTGCGCGCAGGGTGGGCGGCCTACCGGCCGCAAAATATCGGCGGCCAGTTCGCGCGTGGCGCGGTTCATACGGGCGGCTTGTGCCTGTGGTTCATCGCCATCCCGCATATCACCCTGGCAGACACCACGGCCATTGGATTCACGACGCCCATCTTCATCATGCTGGGTGCCTGGCTGGTGTTTCGGGAGCCCATGCGCTGGGAACGCTGGCTGGCGGCGCTGATCGGTTTTGGCGGCGTGCTGATTGTGGTGGCACCCAAGCTGTCGGGCTCGGGCGGCATTTACACCCTGGTCATGCTGGCATCGGCGCCGGTTTTTGCCGCTTCGTTCCTGATCACCAAGGGCTTGACCCGGCATGAGCGACCCACAGTGATCGTCGTGTGGCAGTCCATCACCGTGGCGCTGTGCAGCCTGCCGCTGGCCCTGCTGAACTGGCAACACCCCACACTCGCGCAGTGGGGCATGTTCCTGGTGTGCGGTTTGCTGGGCAGCGCTGGGCACTACTGCCTGACGCGCTCGTTCAGCATCGCCGACATTTCCGCCACGCAGTCGGTGAAATTTCTGGAGCTGGTCTGGGCTTCGCTGCTGGGATGGGCGATGTTTGCCGACTTGCCGAGCAAATCCACATTGCTGGGGGGTGTTGTGATCTTTGCGTCCACGTTCTGGATTGCCCGGCGGGAGGCCCGCACGTTGCGGGCGTAGCGCCGCGCGCGGCACAATGCGCCCGATGCATACCACCGCACTTGTCCTGTTTTCAGGTGGACAGGATTCCACCACCTGCCTGGCCCAGGCGCTGTCCCGTTATCAGCGCGTTGAAACGATCGGCTTTGATTACCGCCAGCGGCACAGCGTGGAACTGCAGGCGCGCCTGAAGGTGCTGGGCGCCCTGCGTGCGCAGTTTCCGCAATGGGCCGCGCGCCTGGGGCAGGACCACATGCTGGACCTGGCCGTGCTGGGCCAGGTGAGCGAAACATCCCTGACACGCGACATGGCCTTCAGCATGGAGCAAACAGGCCTGCCCAACACCTTTGTGCCCGGGCGCAACCTGCTGTTCCTGACGCTGGCCGGCGCGCTGGCGTACCGGCGCGGCCTGGAGGTGATCGTCACCGGCGTGTGCGAGACCGATTTTTCAGGTTACCCCGACTGCCGCGACGACACCATGAAGGCCATGCAACTGGCGCTGTCGCTGGGCATGGACAAACGCTTCGTGATCGACACGCCGCTGATGTGGATTGACAAGGCGGCCACCTGGCAGCTGGCCGAAGCATTGGGCGGCCAGCGCCTGGTGAAGCTGATCGTTGAGCACACCCACACCTGCTATCTGGGTGACCGCGAGCACCGTCATGACTGGGGCTACGGCTGCGGCACCTGCCCGGCGTGCGAGTTGCGTTTGCGCGGCTGGGAGCGTTACCAGGCCGTCAAGCCGGCTGCTGCCTGAGGGTGTAGCGCGCCGCTGCGCCCTCGGGTGTTTTTTGCAGCGCCCAGTGCTTGTCGTGAAAGGCCGCAACGGCCGGCCGGTGTGCGATGGAAACCAGCGCCCCATTCGCTTGCCGGACATGGGTTATCAGCTTTTCATACACCGCATGTTCAGTGGCTTCATCCAGTGCGCTGGTGGCTTCGTCGGCGAATACCCATCGCGGCTTTCGCAGCAGCACGCGTGCAACGGCCAGGCGCTGCTGCTCGCCCCCCGACAGCTTTTGCGCCCATGCGTCTTCATCGTCCAGACGGCTGGACAGATGCGGCAGCTGCGCATCAGCCAGTGCCTGGCGCAAATCTTCATCCGTGTAGTCGCTCGACGGTGACGGGTAAGTCAATGCGTCGCGCAGACGCCCGTTGGGTACATACGGACGCTGGGGAATGAACATGGCGTCCTGCGGCACCTCTGCATGGCCGCTGGCAAACGGCCAGATGCCCGCAAACGCGCGAAACAGGGTGGACTTGCCGCTGCCCGACGGACCCTGCAGCAACACAGTGTCGCCCGCTTGGGCCGACAGCGATGCGCCCGACAGCAGCGTGGCGCCATCGGGCAGGTTGATGGTCAGGTCCTGTGTATTGAGTTGGTCCGCCGTGTGGATCTGCAGGCTGGCATGTGCATTGGCCTGCGCGCGCATGGCTTCTTCAAAACTCGTCAGGCGGTCGGTGGTGGCGCGCCAGGCGGCGATGCTATCGTAGTTGTCCACGATCCAGGACAGCGAATCCTGCACACGGCCGAACGCAGAGTTGACCTGCATGAGCTGGCCCAGCTGGATCGCCCCGCTGAAAAACCGCGGCGCCTGCACGATAAACGCGAAGATGACGGACGCCTGGCCGAATGACGCGGTGAAGGCCACCAGGTTCTTCTGCTTGCGAATGAGTTGCAGGTAGTTGTTGAGCACCGCGCCAAAACGCGTATCCAGCTGGTGGTGCTCCACCGTCTGGCCGCGGTCCAGCGCGATCGCCTCGCTGTATTCGCGTACGCGCACCAGGTGGTGGCGAAAGTCCGCCTCATAGCGCTGCTGCTGGAAGTTCAGGTTGATCAGCGGCCGGCCGATGTAGTGGGTGATGATGGTGCCCACGGCGCAGTAGGCCAGAGCAATCCACACCATGGAGCCCGCGATGGTGTAGGTCTGCCCACCCAGTGAAAAGCTGGCCGTTCCTGACAGGCCCCACAGAATGCCGACGAAGCTGATGAGCGTGACTGCCGCGTTCAACAGGCCCATCGTCAGCGACACCGTGTAGCTGGTGAACAGCTGCATGTCTTCCTGAATGCGCTGGTCCGGGTTGTCGGGCGTGGTACCGGTGGTCGCGGCGTAACGCGCCAGTTCCAGCCGGTAGAAAGTGTTGTCTGCCATCCAGCGGCCGAGGTAGTCGCGTGTCATCCAGGCGCGCCAGCGCATCTGGAACAACTGGGTCAGATAAAACTTGAGGATGGCAATGACGATGAATGCAGCAGCGATCCAGCAGAAGAACACGATCTCCTTCCAGAACGTTGCCTGGTCCTTGTTCTGCAGCGCATCGTAGAAGCGCCCGTACCACTCGTTGTTGAGCACCAGCATGTAGACGGTGCCCAGGTTCAGCGTGACGATGCTGAACAGCAGGCCGCGCGCCAGCCATTTCTCTTCAGACTTGAAATACGGCGCAACCAGCGCCGAGATACGGCGTGCGGTCTGGGCAAAAGTGGCGGCTCGGCCAGCGGGCAAGTTCATCGGGGGGCTCCTGCCGGAAACGTATGCCGGCGTTTGCGGCATCGTAGCGGAGCCCGCCGCCTCAGGCTTCAACCGGGGTTGGAAATGCCGCTGGCGACATGGCCCGAGGGCACATGGCGCGCGGCGGAGTCCACATGGCCTGTCTGGTCGTCAAAGAAGAAATCGGGTTCGAACTCGCGCAGGAATTCTCCCTTGGGCAGCCCGCCCAGGAACATCGCTTCGTCCACGTCGATGTTCCAGTTCATCAGGGTGCGGATGGCGCGTTCATGCGCAGGGGCGCTGCGCGCAGTAACCAGCGCAGTGCGGATACGCATGGTGGGCGTGCCCGCCTGCTGCAGCCGGTGCAGCGCGGCCAGCAATGGTTTGAAGGGACCTTCTGGCAGCGGTTGTGCAGCCTTGTCGCGCTCGTGCTGCTGGAACGCAACCAGGCCTTGGGCCTGGAACACACGCTCTGCTTCGTCGGAAAACAGCACGGCATCGCCGTCAAAGGCGATGCGCACTTCATGGGGATAAGCGTCGGATGCCAGCATGGAATGCGGATAGACCTGCGCCGCCGGCACACTGGCAGCGAGCGCCGCGCGCACGTCGCTCAGGTGCGTTGAGAGGAACAGGTTGGCATTCAGCGGCTTCAGGTAACGCCACGGCGGCTGCCCGCGTGTGAAGCTGCCGCGTTCAATGGGCAGCCCGTAATGCTGTGCCGAGCGGAAGACGCGCATGCCCGACACCGGGTCATTGCGCGACAGGATGACGACTTCCACGCGCTGCGCGTCCGAATCGTTGAACGCCAGCAGCTTGCGCACCAGCGAAAACGCCACACCAGGCTTGGCGGGTTGGTCCAGCCGCTGCAACTGCAGCTGCATATAGGCGCGGTCGTCGCCCTGCTCGAAGATCTGGTTTTCTTCTTCAAAGTCGAACAGTGCGCGCGACGAAATCGCAACCACCAGTTTGCCGTCCAGTGAGACACCCATCAGCGCACCAACTGGTTGAGCTGGATGATCGGCAGCAAAACGGCCAGCACGATCAGCATCACCATCAGACCCATGGCCACGATGAGCAGGGGCTCCAGGATGGTGGCCAGTTGCATGGCACGCCGTTGCACCTCGGCGCTGAGCTGCGCGGCTGCGCGTTGCAGCATCACCGGGAGCTGGCCCGTTTGTTCGCCCAGGCGGGCAAACATGCCCAGCAGACCGGGAAAGCGCTTTTTCTGCGTCAGGGCTGACGCCAGCGGCGCGCCTTCGCGCACCAGCACCAGAGCGTCCAGCGCGTCGGCACGCATGGCCCGGTTACCGAGGGTTTCCGCCGCAGCTTGCAGGGCCTTCAGGATCGGCACCCCAGCCGACGCCAGCATGGCCAAGGTGCTGGCGAACCGTGCAGCGTTGTATCCGCGCGACAGCTTTCCGATCAGTGGGAGTTTGAGCCACGCGGTATCAAAGGTCTGGCGGAACGCGTCGTTGCGCAGCGCAAAGTGCAATCCGGTACCCGCCAATACCAACAACAGAAGCATGAGCCAGCCATAACTGCGCACGGCGCTGCTGAGCCCCAGCATCACAGTTGTCAGAAAGGGAAGCGACCGTTTGGTGCCCGCAAATACGTTGGCGACCTGCGGCACAACATAGCCGACCAGAAAAAGCACGATCACGATGGCAATCAGCGTCACGATGGCCGGGTACAACATGGCGCCGGCCAGTTTGGCCTTCAGCAACTGCCGCTCTTCCAGGTCATCGGCCAGCCGCTCGAGCACCAGACCCAGGTTGCCGCTTTGCTCCCCTGCGCTGATCACGGCCACGTAGATGTCTGAAAATTCACCGGGATGCTGCGCCAGTGCTCGCGCAAATGAGGAGCCGGCGTTTACTTCAGATCTCAAGCCGGCGACCAAGTCGCGCAAGGATTCTTCTTCGGCTTCTTCTGTCAGCGCCGTGAGCGCCCGCTCCAGCGGGAGACCTGACGAAACAAGCCCGGCAAGCTGGCGCGTCCAGACGGACAGGCCTGTGCTGCTGAAAACACGTCGTTTGAACAGGGTGCGCGCTGAATAGGCCCCGCTTTGTCCGCTTGTGCCTTGCCCGGTAGATGAGTGAACCGGTTCGACCAACAGGGGAACCAGTGACTGACCTCTAAGCAAACTTCGTGCCGACTTTGCGGTATCGGCCTCCATAACACCCCGACGGGTGGCGCCATGCGTGTCCAAGGCCTCAAAGGTGTATGCGGGCATCGCCGGATTATCGACGGTTGCAGGAAATGTGACGTCGATAAAAGCGCATCCGCCAAGTCATGGACTATTTACGCAGAATTTCTGTTACATATCAGGCAGGTGCATTCGAATGTTGAGGTGTATTCGCAGGGCTTTTCAAGTGTTACAGACCACAACTTCTGCATCTAGAATCCAGCTTGTTTGCGTACAGACTTGGGTATGTGACTTTGTGCGCAGAACCTTCACTTATTCCCGCCCCACAAGACATGATTTGTTACAAAGACTCCTCATCCACTAGACTCAGAACCCTTGTGTAACGACGTGTTAACTGTGCGTAAAAAGGTCAGACAAGAAGAATTGGGGTAGCAGCGTTTTGAACCTGTTTGGGGCCACCGTCTGGGGGCGATTGTCGCGGCTGAAAATGTCGACGGCGCGAGCATTGCTCGCGGCGTTGGCGGGGGTCATGCTGTGTCTTTTCCTCCCACTGGTGGCACACGCGCAAACCTCCGTTACCAACATCGCAACCATTACCCCACCCGCTTCGGTGGTGAACAGCAACCCTTCCGCGTCCTGTACTGGGGCCGGGGTATGTTCTGCGGCTGACACCGACACGGTGCTCACCAGTTCGGATCTGAGCATCACCAAAACCGCCAGCGTGACCGCTGGTACTGCGGGAGTGACGTTCACGTATGTCATCCGGTTTGGTAACGCGGGCCCCAGCACGGCCCAGAACGTCACGTTGACGGATTCCCTGGCTGCTGCGGGGCTGACGCTCGTGAGTGCCGTGGCCAGTTCCGGCACTCTCAACACATCAACCGGGGGCGTGACGCTGACGTTGGCAAGTCTGGCGTCTGGTGCGTCGGGCACGTTGACCTTGAGTGTGGTGGCGACGGCCGCTGCAGGCTCCATCACCAACGCTGCAACCATCACCAGTACAACAGCCGACCCCACGCCGGCCAACAACACCAGCACCGTGACCATATCGCGGGTTGTCAGTGCGGATCTGAGCGTTACCAAAACCGCCAGCGTCAGCGCCGGTACGGTGGGGTCAACATTCACTTACGTTATTACCTATGCGAATGCGGGGCCCAGTGCTG
>CALRZF020000025.1:0-19841 GCA_943372585.1 Ramlibacter sp. 2FC
CTGGTCGGGCGCGCAGTCGTCGATCACCACCCGGATGTCGGGGTACAGGGTGTTGAAGCGGCGCATGGCCGCGGGCAACAGGATTTCGGCCAGCGTGGGCGTGATGGCCAGGGCGATGCGGCCTCGCCGCAGGCCGGCGAGGTCGCGCAGGCCCGCGCCCAGTGAATCCACGTCGCGCAGGATGCGCTGGGCCACCACCAGCGCCTCGCGTGCGGCCTGCGTGGGTTGCAGCGACCGCGTGGTGCGGTCAAACAGCCGCGCACCCAGCCCCTCTTCCATCTGGCGCACCAGCACGCTCACCGCGGATTGCGTCACCGACAGCTGCTCGGCCGCGGCACTGAGCTTGCGCAGTTCATACACCGCCACAAATGCGCGCAGCTGGCGCATGCTGGGCGTGAACTTGGGCGCGTGGGCGGGTTGATTCATGAAGATAAATCATATTTCATTCGAAATTCTTCGATTTACGAATGAATGAAACTTGATTCCAATCAAGGACAACAACATCAGGAGACAGCCATGCCCCGTCTTTCCCGCCGCGTTGCGATTGCATTCGCACTGTGCGCCGCCGCCGCGCTGCCCGCGCAGGCCCAGACAGCCGCCTTTCCCACCAAGCCCATCCGCATGGTCGTGACCTTCCCGCCCGGCGGCAGTGCCGACGCCGTGGTGCGCATGCTGGTGCCCCGCCTGAACGACAAGCTGGGCCAGCAGGTGGTGGTGGATAACCGCCCCGGCGCGGGCGGCAACATCGGCCTGACGGTGGTGGCCAAGGCCGCACCAGGCGACGGCTACACGCTGGGTGTGGGCGCAGCCGGCGCGCTGGCGGCCAACAGCAGCCTGTATGCGCAGATGCCGTTCGACCCGCAAAAAGACCTCAAGCCCGTGAGCATGCTGGCGGCCATTCCGTTTGTGATCATCGGCAACCCGTCGGTAGGCGCCAAAACGCAAAAGGACCTGGTGGCGCTGGCCAAGGCACAACCGGGCAAGCTGTCCATCGCCCACGGCGGCAACGGCACGGCCATGCACCTGTCGGCGGCGCTGTTTGCCCAGATGGCTGACGTGAAGCTGGTGGAGGTGCCGTACCGCGGCTCCGGCCCCGCTGCGCTGGACGTGCTGGCCGGCCAGGTGCCGCTGGCCGTGGTGGACCTGCCGTCTGCCCTGCAGCACATCAAGGCCGGCAAGCTGGTGGCCTATGCCGTGACCAGCCCGCAGCGCCTGCCCATGCTGCCCGACGTGCCCACGGTGTCAGAAGCGGGCCTTTCTGGTTATGACTCCACCGGCTGGTTCGGCGTGGTGGCACCCGCGGGCACGCCGGACGCCGTGGTGGCGCGGCTGAACGCCGAGATCACCGCCGCTTTGAATGACGACGCCATCAAGACCGCCATGCGCAACCTGGGGGTGGAGCCCGCGCCAGGCACGGTGCAGGCGTTTGACGCATACATCAAGTCTGAAACCCAGAAATGGTCCAAGGTCATCAAGACCGCCAACATCAAGCTGGACTGAACCCGAATGACTGAAGAGACTATGCAGCCGCTGGACTGCGACGTGCTGGTGGTAGGCGCCGGCCCCGTGGGCCTGACGCTGGCCATGGACCTGGCCGGGCGTGGCGTGAAGGTGGTGGTGGCCGAGATACGCCGCTATGCCGAGCCGCCCAACGTCAAGTGCAACCATGTATCGGCCCGCACCATGGAGCAGTTTCGCCGCCTGGGCGTGGCGCACAAGCTGCGTGACGCGGGCCTGCCGGCGGATTACCCGAACGACGTGGTGTTTCGCACCAGCGTCACGGGGCAGGAGCTCACGCGCATTCCCATCCCGTGCCGGCGTGACCGCTACACCGAGACCGAAGGCCCAGACGCCTGGTGGCCCACGCCCGAGCCGCCGCACCGCATCAACCAGGTGTACCTGGAGCCGATCCTGCTGGAGCACACGGCGGCGCTGCCGAATGTGACGCTGCTCAACCGCACGCAGGTCACCACCTTCACGCAAACACCCGGCGGCGTGCAAGCCTCGGCGCTGGACCTGGACGCGCTCACCACGCGTACCATCCGCACGCGCTACATGGTGGGATGCGACGGCGGGGCGTCCCCCGTGCGCAAGCAGATGGGCGCCAAGCTGGAAGGCACGCCCGTCATCCAGCGCGTGCAGTCCACCTGGATCCGCGCGCCGAAGCTGCGCGCCATGATCCCCGGCAAACTGGCGTGGTCGTACTACTCGGTCAATCCGCGGCGCTGCGGCACCATGTTTGCCATTGACGGGCACGAGACCTGGCTGGTGCACAACCACCTGAACGCGCATGAGCCCGAGTTTGATTCGGTGGACCGCGACTGGTCCATCCGCCAGATCCTGGGCGTGGGCGCTGATTTTGAGTACGAGGTCATCAGCAAGGAAGATTGGGTGGGCCGCCGCCTGGTGGCCAACCGCTTTCGTGACCGCAACGTGTTCATCGCGGGCGACGCGGCGCACCTGTGGGTACCGTATGCGGGCTACGGCATGAATGCGGGCATTGCCGATGCCATCAACCTGTCATGGCTGCTGGCTGCGCGCGTGCAGGGCTGGGGCGACGAGGCCATGCTGGACGCGTACGAGGCCGAGCGCCAGCCCATCACCGAACAGGTGTCGCATTTCGCCATGGACCACGCGCAGAAGATGATCCGTGCGCGCAGCGCCGTGCCGCTGAACATCGAGGCCGCCGACGAGGCCGGCGCGGCCGAGCGCGCACGCATCGGCCAGGAGTCGTATGACCTGAACGTGCAGCAGTTCTGCTGCGCGGGGCTGAACTTTGGCTACTACTACAGCGGCTCGCCCGTGATGGTGGCCGACGGCGAGGCGCCACCGGCTTACACCATGGGCGGCTTCACGCCGTCGACCGTGCCCGGTTGCCGCGCGCCGCATTTCTGGCTGGCCGACGGCCGCTCGCTGTACGACGCGTTCGGCCCGGGCTACACGCTGCTGCGGCTGGACGCTCAGGCTGATGTGGCGCCGCTGGTGGCCGCAGCGCAGGCGCGCGGCATGCCACTGGCAGTGCTGGATGTGCAGGCGCGCGACGGTGCGCCCGATGCGTACCGCCACAAGCTGGTGCTGTGCCGCGCCGACCAGCACGTGGTGTGGCGGGGCGACGCGCTGCCTGCGGACGCGGGTGCGCTGGTGGCCGTGCTGTGCGGTGCCGGCTCAAGTGCCGGTTCAGCCACCCAGCAGGTTCTTCATGACGATGCGCAACTTGGCCGGCGGCACGGGCTTGTACAGCAGGGTGAGGCCGCTGCGGCGGACATCGCGCGCAGTCTGTAGCGATGTGTCGCCTGTGAGCAGCAGCGCGGGCAGGTTGGGGCGCAGCCGGGCGCGCATGCGCTGCACGACCTCGGTGCCCAGCTCGCCGTGGTCCAGCCGCAGGTCGGAAATGATCAGGTCGGGCGACGTGGCTTCGCGCGCCAGCAGCGCCTCGGCCTGCGGGCCCGATGAGGCCATGATGACCTGGCAGCCCCAGCGTTCCAGCAGGCGCGCCGTGCGCTCCAGGATGATGGCGTCGTCGTCCACCACCACCACCCGCAGGCCGGCAAAGGTGGCGGGGCCGCTGTCGTCCTCGGCCATCAGGTCGGGCTCCGCCAGTGCATGCGCGGGCATCTGGCCCAACGGCACCTGCAGCGAAAAGCGCGAACCCCGGCCTGGCACGGATTTAAGCCCCACGGTGTAGCCCAGCAGCTGTGTGCAGCTTTGCACAATGGCCAGGCCCAGCCCCAGGCCACCCCGGTTGTCGTCGGCGCGCTCGATGCGAAAGAACTCGCGAAAGATCGCCTCCTGGTGCTCGGGCGCAATGCCCAGCCCGGTGTCCCACACCTCGATCTGCAGCGCCTGGCCGCGCCGGCGGCAGCCCAGCACCACGCCGCCGCTGTCGGTGTAGCGAAGGGCGTTCGATGTCAGGTTGGCCAGGATGCGTTCCAGCAGGGCCGGGTCGCTGAAGACCACCGCGTTACAGGCCACCACGCGCAGGCTCAGGTTCTTTTTCTGCGCCACGGCAGAAAAAGCGCGGCGCAGACGTTCCAGCATGGGCTGCAGCGCAAAGGCCATGAGGTTGGGCGCGATCAGCCCGCTTTCCAGCCGCGAGATCACCAGAATCGAATCGAGCAACGATTGCGTGGAGTGCAGCGCCGACTCCATGTGCTCCAGCAGCGGCGTGGCCTGTGGCGGCAGGGCAATGCTTTTCAGATCGTCCAGGAACAGGCCCAGCGCATGCATGGGCTGGCGCAGGTCGTGGCTCACGGCCGCCATAAAGCGCGACTTGGCAGCGCTCGCGCGTTCGGCCTCGCTCTTTTGCGCGGCCAGCGTGGCCAGCTGCTGCACGCGTTCCTCGCGCTGCTTGAACTCGGTGATGTCGGTGACGATGGTCAGCGTGCCCGCGTGCAGGCCGTCCTTGCCGTGGACCGGGTAAGTGGTCTGCATCGTCATGAGGGGCGAGCCATCCTTGCGGCGCAGCGCCACGCCGGTGCTGTCGTCCTGTACGCCGTCGGCGCCCTGTGGCGCATCCGGCGCCAGAGGCGTGTCGCGTGTCAGGCCGCCCAGGTGCCGGCCGGTCAGCTCGGCCTCGTCATAGCCCAGCATCGCCGAGACCCGGCGATTGGCAAACGTGATGCGGCCTTCGGCGTCTGTCATCAGGATGCCGTCGCGCCCCGTGTCCATGATGCGGCGAAACCGCTCCTCGCTGCCACGCAGGGCGGCAGCGGCCCGCTCGCGCGCGCTCACGTCCTTGCCCAGGCCGCGGTACATCGTCTGGTCGCCGTCCATGCCCACAGGTACGCCGCTGATGCTGATGTGCAACGAGCCGCCGCCGTCGGTGGGGTAGCGGATCACGATGTCATGGAATGCCGTGCGGGTGCCCAGCGCATGGCGCAACGCGGCCCAGTCGGCCTCGGCGCCGGCGCGTGCCAGGTCCCACCAGCTGTGCCCCAGCAGCGCCTGCGGGTCAATGCCAGATTTCTCGGCAAACCCTTCGGACAGGTAAGACAGCTGCGCCTGCGCGTCCTGCTCCCAATACCAGTCTGAGGACAGGTCGGCCAGGCTGCGAAAGCGCGCCTCGCTGATGCGCAGCGACGCTTCGATCGCCTTGCGCTCCTGGGCGTACTTCATGGTCTTGACCAAGAGGCGCCCCGACAGGTCGTTCTTGACCAGATAGTCCTGCGCGCCCGCCTTGACGGCCGACAGCGCCAGCTGCTGGTCCTCGTTGCCCGTCAGCACGATCACGGGCAGCGACGGCGCCTGCCCCTGCAGTCGGTACAGCGTTTCCAGCCCGAAGCTGTCGGGCAGCGACAGGTCCAGGAACACCACGTCCGGCATCACCGCGCCCAGCACCGTGAGCGCGTCCTCCAGCGACTCCGCCACCTGCATGTCAAAAGCCGCGCGGCCAATCTCGTCGGCCAGCAGTTCGCGGATCAGCCGCGCGTCGCCGGGGTTGTCCTCCACCAGCAGGATGTGTTGGGCGCCGTCGCGCATGGCGGGGCCTCAGTCGTCTGACTTGGGGGGCAGCGTGACCAGCGCCAGCCAGAACCGGTCGATCGAGCGGATGACTTCGATGAAGTTGTCAAAGTCCACCGGCGATTTGGTCACGTAGCAATTGGCGTACAGGTCGTAGCTGCGCAGGATGTCTTCTTCGGCCTTGGACGTGGTCAGGATCACCACCGGGATGCGCCTCAACTGGGTGTCGGTCTTGATGTGCTGCAGCACCTCGCGCCCGTCCATGCGCGGCAGGTTCAGGTCCAGCAGGATCAGGTCGGGCCGTACCGCGTCCACGTGCTTGCCGCGCCGGTACAGGAAATCGAGCGCTTCCACACCGTCTTCCACCCAGTGCAGCTTGCACAGCACCTTGCCTTCGCGCAGCGCCTCCACGGTCAGGCGCATGTCGCCAGGGTTGTCTTCCACCAGCAGGATGTCCAGGGTCTTGGGCGGGGCGTCGTTGCTCATGGGGACTCGCTTTCAGTGAGGGATTTGGACAGTGTGAAACTGAAGGTGGTGCCCAGGCCGGGCTCTGAGGTCACGGTGATCTGGCCGCCGTGGCGTTCCACGATCTTCTTGCAGATGGACAGGCCGATACCCGTGCCCTCGTATTTGGTGCGCGAATGCAGGCGCTGGAAGATCACAAAGATGCGCTGGAAATACTCGGGCGCGATGCCGATACCGTTGTCGCTGACCGATATGGTCCAGAAGTGCGCGTCCTCCATCGCGCTGATGCGCACGACGGGCGCGGCCTCGCCGCGGAATTTGATGGCATTGCCCACCAGGTTCTGGAACACCTGGGTCAGGCCGGCTTTCTCGCACACCAGCTCGGGCAGGGGCGTGCGTTCGACGACGGCGTCGTTGCGCCCGATGGCGTGGGCCAGATTGGCCAGCGCATCGTCCAGCGCGCGGTCCAGCCTGATGTGGCGCATCGGCACCTTGGAGCGGCCCGCGCGCGAGTACATCAGCAGGTCGTCAATGAGCTGCTTCATGCGTTGCGCACCGTCCACGGCGTACTTGATGAATTCACGCCCGTCGTCGTCAAACTTGTCGGCGTAGCGTTTGGACAGCAGCTGCGTGTAGCTGGCCACCATGCGCAGCGGCTCGGACAGGTCGTGTGACGTGACGTAGGCAAACTGCTCCAGCTCCTGGTTGGAGCGGGTCAGCTCGGCCACCCGCTGGCGGATTTCTTCCTCGGCGCGTTGGGCCGCGGTGATGTCGCGCATCAGCGTGACGATCACCCAGCGGCCGTTGATGTTGACGCCCCGCCGGGAGAATTCGATCACCGTGTCTCGCCCGCCCAGGCCCAGCGGGTTGACTGTTCGCACTTCGATCAGGGCTTCGGGCGCGCGCGAAATCACGTAGCGTGATCCCTTGCGGAACCGCTCGGCATCAAAAGGCTCGCCGGCGGTGGAGTAGTAGCTGGCCTCCACGCCGCGCGCCAGCAGATCCTCGCGTGACACGCCCAGCAGCTTGACCGCAGCATGGTTCACATCGTGGTAGCCCAGCGTTTCGGGGTCGGCGATCAAAATCGCGTCCACCGCAGCGTCGTAGGCCTCACGCAGCAGCTCCAGTTCGGCCACGCGCTTGCGGATTTCGCTCTCGGCGCGTTTGCGCTCGGTGATGTCTCGCACAGTGGCCACCACCAGCCAGCCGTCGCTGCTGGGGATGGCCTGGCGGTACGCCTCCGCCGGGAACGGGCTGCCGTCACCGCGCATGGTGATGAATTCAGTGCGCAAGGCTTTGGGTGCGGCTGCGATGGTGGCCTCGTAAATGCGCCGCATGTCCTCCAGCGTCTGGTCGGGCCTGTTGAGGGTGGGCGGCAGGGCCAGCAGCTGCTCGCGGCTGTAGCCGTACAGGCGGCAGGCGGCTTCGTTCACGTCCACCAGGGCCATGCGCTGCGGATCGTGGACCAGGACAGCGTCGCTGCTGAGGTTCACGATGGCGGCAAAGCGCTCGACGCGTTCCTGCGTAGCCAGGCGCTGGGTGATGTCGCGGTTGACGCTGACGATGAGCCAGCGGCCGTCCAGGCACATGGCGCGTCGCGTGGCCTCAATGATCGGGTCATTGCCGTTGATCCGGCTTAACCGGCGCACCTCCGTGTCGGGCAGCGGCGACTGTGCAATGACTTTGGCATAGACCTGGTCCAGGTAGGTACGGGTCTCATCGTCCTGGCGTGACGCGCCCGCGATGCCGGCGGTGATCATCTGGTCGCGCGGCAGCCCGTACAGCTGGGTGGCGGCCTCGTTGACTTCAACGTAGCCCCGTGTGACCGGGTCAATGACCAGAATTGCATCGGGCGCCGCGTTGAAAGCCGCCTTGAGCAGCTCCAGCTGGAGTTGCGCCTCCTTGCGGGCCGACACGTCGCGCATGACACTGACAATCAGCCATTCGCCGTTGACCTGCACTGCGCGCCGCACATTTTCCACCGGCACCCAGCGGCCGCTGGACTGGCGCACCGCCGTCTCGGTCGTCATGGGCTGCGGCGCCTGGCGGATCAGGGCCTGGTAGTGCCCGGCCAGCTCGTCGTTGCTGAATGGCGCAGACAGGCGGGGCATCAGGTCCGGCACATGCAGGGTGCGCAGCGTTTCCCTGGGCGTTTCAAACAGCGATGCAGCGGCTTCATTGACCTCGACGTAGCCCATGGTGGCGGGGTCGATGATGAAGATGGCGTCCACCGCGGAGTCAATCGCCGCCATGACCCGGTGCAGGTGGTGCTGCTGCTGCTTGCGCTGCGTGATGTCAACCCGCGTGGCGCGAACCAGCCAGCGACCCCCCGAGAACACGGCCTGGTGGTGGCTTTCAAAGCTCGCCTGCCGCCCGTCAGGCAGCGTCACCGTTTTTTCGCGTACCAGGGCGTGCGGGTGATGAGCCACCACCGACGCCACAAAGGCTGCCAGATCGTCGACGACAACGATTTCCCTGGGCATGGACAGCGGGCCGCCGGCCAGCACCCGCTCGCGCGGCAGACCTACCAGCTTGAGGAAGGGCTCGTTGACGTAAACGTAGCTCAGTGTCTGCACGTCGATGATGTTGGTGGCATCGGGCGCCTGGTCGAAGGCGTCCTTGAACTGCTGGACCAGGGCCTGGGCCGATACCTGCGCAGAGATGTCGCGCCAGGTGATGAAGATCAGCCAGCGGCCGTCCACGCTCAGGGCCTGGCGTGTGGCGGCAATGGGGACGGTGCGGCCGTCATCTGCGATGAAGTCGTATTCATGCGTCAGGGCCTGGGGCGAGTGTTCGATGAGCTGCGCGTACAGGGCGTGAAAGTCCTCAGTGCCCGAGCCGTCGCGACGGCGCATGGTGGTGGGCCCGCGCGTGCGAACCGCTTCAATGGGCATGCCCAGCAGGGTGCAGGCAGCGTCGTTGGCATCCAGGAAAGCGAGCGTGCGGGCGTCCACCACCATGGCGGCGTCGGGGCTCAGGGCCAGTGCGGTGCGCACGCGTTCGGCCAGCCGGTCGCCCGGACCTTGCACGCGGCGGGCCTTGACGTAATACACCGGGCCCTGAGGCGTCAGCGACCGGGTGGCGGTGAGCTCACAGGTCACGGTACCCTGCGCTGCGCTGCCGGATGGCAGGCCGACGGATGTGGGCGGCAACTGGTTTTGCCCGTCCCAGGCACCGGCGTCTTCCAGCGGGTTGGGACTCCACAAGGTCTGTACGGCCCGGCCCTGCATGTCCTGCGGCCCGCCAGCGGGGGCCAACAATGCATGGGCGGCGGGGTTGGCATACACGACACGGCCCCCAGCCACCACGAGCAGGGCATCTGACGAGAGCTGGGCAAGGTTCTGGAAGTCCGTCATGGTGCGCGGTCTGCCGCAGCAGCCCGTTCGTGACCAGTATGGGCGAACGCTTTCACATGCGCAACGGCACGAAACCCGCAGTGCACCCTATACTTTGGAATATGTCCGAAGCCGATCCCACTGCCCGTAATGAGTCATCCGTCCAGCACCTGAAAGTGCTGATTGCCGACGACCATTACCTGGTGCGCGAAGGGCTCAAGCTGGCCTTGCGCCAGATCCAGGAGGGCGTGGAGGTGATCGAGGCCGATACGCTGGCCAAGGCCATTGAGGCCTACCGAGCGCACCCTGATCTGGACCTTGTCTTGCTGGACCTCACGATGCCGGGCACGGTGGGCGCGGCGTCGGCGCTGGATGGTTTTGAACGCGCCTGCCCTGACGCCCGTGTGGTGGTGGTGTCGGCCGCCTACGACATGCAGACCGTGCAGTGGGCCTTGCGCAAGGGCGCACTGGGTTTCATCCCGAAGCTGTCGGGCAAGGACGTTTTGCTGAGCGCGCTGCGCTTCATCCTGGACGGCGGCATTTACGTGCCGCCCGAGGCGGTGGTGGGCGGCCCGGCAGACGGTATGTCCCGCCTGGACGCCGGCGGTGCGCCTTCGCCGCATCCGTCAGGTGTGTCGCGCCAGATCTGGCTGGACGAGCCCAAAGGCAAGGGCTGAAGGGCCGCTTGGCGCGCGCGCGGCTCAGGCGAAGTGGTCGAACGACGCGTAGCGCGCGTCCAGCGGTTGTCCCTGTGAGTCCACGAGCCTGACGCCCGCGCCGGCTTCAATGCTGCCGATGCGCGTGACCACCGTGGCGGCCTGAACGGCCGCACTTTGTACCGCCGCACGCATGGAAGGCGGCGCGGTGAACGCGAGCTCATAGTCGTCGCCGCCGGCCAGGATGAATTCCAGCCGTTGCGCGTCATGAAACGGCGCGGCCATCAGGCCCGTGGCAAGCGAGGTGTCGATCACTGCGCCCACCCCACTGGCGCGCAGCACATGACCCAGGTCCCCCAGCAGACCGTCGCTGATGTCGATGGCCGACGTGGCAATGCCGCGCAGCGCCACGCCCAGCGCCACGCGGGGCGTGGGTGCCTCCATGCGCGTGCGCGCGGCCTCAAACACGGGTGTCTCAATGGACAGCTTGCCGCGAAAGACTTCCAGCGCCAGCCGCGCGTCGCCCAGCGTGCCGCTGACCCACACATCGTCGCCTGCGCGCGCGCCGCTGCGCAGCAGCGCGTGGCCTGCGGGCACTTCACCAAATACCGTGATGCAGATGTTCAGCGGGCCTTGCGTGGTGTCGCCGCCCACCAGCTCGCAGCCATGGGCGTCGGCCAGCGCCAGCAGGCCGCGCGAGAACGGCGCCAGGAAGGATTCGTCGGCACGCGGTAGCGACAGCGCCAGCGTGAACGCCAGCGGCGCCGCGCCGCAGGCGGCCAGGTCGCTCAGGTTCACGGCCAGTGCCTTGTGGCCCAGGCGGGCCGGGTCCACGGTGGACAGGAAGTGGCGGCCTTCGACCAGCATGTCGCTGGACACAGCCAGCTGCATGCCCGGCGCGGGCGCCAGCAGCGCGCAGTCGTCGCCCGTGCCTAGGGCGGCGCGGCGCGCCGGCCGCGCGAAGTAACGCTGGATCAGTTCGAATTCACCCATGGATGCCTTTGTTGCGCCGCGATCATAGCGGCGCAGCCCCGAACTGGTGTCGCCTAAAGCCCGCGGAACTTCTGCGAAGACTGCCTCACCACCTCGGCCAGCAGCCGCTCCTGGCCCTGGCGCTCGCGCAGCCAGCGCGCGTCGTTATTGCCGGCCTCCACGCTGCTGCGCAGCAGGTGCACGCCGGCGCTGGCGCCCAGTTTCTGGATGTGCGGGTGGATGCGCGCCATGGTCGCCAGGATGTGGTCGCGCAGCGCCATGTGCTCGCCGGTGGCCGGGTCCACGTACACGGCCTCCAGGCCGAAACGGCAAGCCTGGAAGCGGTTGTAGGTATAGACCAGGTAGTCGTCCTCGGCCGGCATGAACGGGTCTTCTTCCAGCAACCACGACGCCAGCGACTGCACGTAACCCGCCAGGGCCGCCGCGCGGCCGACTGTCAGCGGCGTGTCGAACACGCGGATCTCGATGGTGCCGAACTCGGGCTTGGGGCGGATGTCCCAGTAGAAATCCTTCATGCTCTTGACCACGCCGGTGTGCGTCATCTTGTCAAAGTAGGTGCTGAACTCGTCCCAGGTCAGGGCAAACGGCGCCCGCCCGGACAGCGGGAACGCAAACACCGAATTGAGCCGGGCCGAATCAAACGCCGTGTCCTGCGCCTGCACATAAGGGCTGGACGCTGACAGCGCGATGAAGTGCGGGATGTAGCGCGACATGCGGTGCAGCAGCACCAGCGCGGTGTCGGCGTCGGGGCAGCCCACATGCACGTGCTGGCCGAAGATGGTGAACTGCTTGGACAGGTAGCCATACAGCTCGGACAGCTCACGAAAGCGCGGCTTGTCATAAATGCGCTGGTCGTGCCACATCTGGAACGGATGGGTGCCGCCACCGGTGACCGCGATGTTGAGCTTGTCGGCGCTTTTGACGAGTGCATCGCGGATCTGCGTGAGCTGGCCCAGCACCTCGGTGGACGAATGGCACACACCGGTGGACACCTCGATCATGCTGGAGGTCATCTCGGGCACCACGCTGCCGGGCAGCGGTACTTTGGACATCAGGCGCAGCATGTCCTCGGAATACGGCGCCAGGTCGTAGTCATTGGTGTTGACGAGCTGCAGCTCCAGCTCCACACCCAGCGACAGCGCGGCCGACTGGCTGAAGGGTTCAAGTGCCATGGGATTCTCCGGCGCGTTCGCGCGGCTCGGGTTGTGACGGCGACGCCAGCCAGGGCTTGATGCTTTCGCCCGAGCGGTACACCGCCACGGTGGCTATCACCGCGCCCAGCACCTCCATGAGCAGGATGGCGGGCAGCGCAATGCGCGCGATCATGGGCCCGTTGGCGGGCGACGACACGACAAACTGGGACACCAGCAACAGCGCCACCGACGACATGGGCGCCATGGCGCAGCCTACCCACAGCGCCTGGCGCCAGCTGGCGCCGCTGCCGGGGTTGGCCAGCGCCACACCGGTGATCTTGGCCAGCGCCCGCACGGCCACCACGGCCAGCACCAGCCCGGCCACGGGCTTGCTCCAGTCGGCCTGCGCGGCCACCACCGACACCAGCACGAACATCAGCGTGGTGAGGATGGATGCCGCCGTGCCCAGCTGGCGCGGCCAGGTCCAGGGCCGCGGGTTCAGCTGCTTGAGCAGCATGCCGCCCAGCAGGGCCGCCAGCGGGGCCGAGCCGCCAAAGTGCGCGGCCAGCGTGGTGCCCGCGGCAATCAGCGCCAGCACCATCATGGAGGTGTTCTCGCTGGTGGGGCTCATGACGCGCAGCGCGGTGCGCAACGCCAGCGCCAGCACAGCGCCCACCACGATGGACAGGCCCAGCACGACGGCCACGGGGTAGAACGTGTCGGTCAGCGCGGCGTCGGCGCGATTGAGCAAACCGGCCTTGGCGCTGCCCCAGGTCAGCGCATACAGCGTGCCCAGGGTGGACAGCACGATGGCGCGTTCGGTCACAGGGCCCGAGGCCCGTGTATCCATGATCACCCGCGACAGCACCGCGGGCGACGCCACGATGGCGACGATGGCCAGGGCCTCGGCCACGGACGGCCGTACGTCCAGCCAGATCAGCACCCAGTAAACGGCGGCATAGGTCAGCACGGACTCGAGCACGCTCTGCGCCAGCACCATGGGGTTGTGGCGGAACCAGCGCAGCGGAATGCGCCCGCCGGCTTCAAACAGCACCACGGCCACGCCCAGCTCGAGCAGGAACAGGCTGATGCCCTGCAGCGGCCAGGCAGCGCCTGAAAAGCCGGCCAGGCCGGCAAAGGCGCCTACGACCGAATAACCCACCACCTTGGGCAGGCCTGTGTAGCGTTGGGCAAGGTGGCCTGCGGCGGCGGCAATGGCCAGCAGGATGGACCACTGGACGGTAGGCAGGCCCGCCGACGGCTTGATCCATTCGGCCCAGAAGGCCATGAGTTCATTCATTGTTCGGTCTCCCGCGGGGACTGTAGCGCGCTGTTACGAACGCACCTGTAGGACGGCGGCGCAAAGCCCCCCGTCCCCCCGCGAGGCGGCTCAAAGTGGCGCGAGCGGGATTTTCTCGGCGTCGGGGTCGGTGCCGGTATGGGTTGCCAGTACCGCGATCAGCTGCCCCAGGTCCTTGTTCAGCCGCGCCAGTGTGGCGGCGTCCAGCTGCGCCAGCGCGGCTGGCAGCACGCCGGTAAAGGGGCCAGGCGCCCGGTCCAGCATTTGCTGGCCGGCGGGCAGCAAATGCAATTGCACGGCCCTGCGGTCCTCGTCGCTGCGCACGGCCTCCACAAGCGCACGGTCCACCAGCAGGCGCACCAGGTTGCTGGCGGTGGACTGGTGGATGTCCATGGCCACAGCCAGTGCCGACACCCGAATGCCCGGCTGCTGCTGCACGACGCTCAGCGCCCATACCTGGGCGCCACCGATGCCCGCCTGCTTTTCGACTTGCTGGAAATGGGTTTTGACCGCGTTGAACACCACGCGAAAGCGGCGCAGGACCTGCTTTTCGGGGCCCCCGGGCGCCATGGCCGCAAGCACTGGCGAAGACTCGGGCGGCGCGGCAATGGGTGGCATACGCACGAATCATAGGCGGTCCCTGTGGTGGCGGCTACGCGCCGCATGAGCCAGCGTGAGCGCCGCACAACAGTGCGACTACGGCACGTAAAAAGAGAGCCCCGGTCAGGGGCTCCAAGTGCTCGGTTCGCTGCCCTGATGAAAAGCAGTTATGAGCCTGAAATGAGCCCCAATTGTATTTGTAGCAATGTTATTCAGCAAGGCAAACATGCCATGCCGCACCTGCGCGCAGGGTTACCGTTTGGTCGACGGCACGATGAAGCTGCCGGGGCGGCGGCGCAGCCGGGCCCAGATGGCTTTGCGGATGCGCAGGCGGTCCACGCCGCTGACGCTGTTGGCGCGCAGTGCCAGCTGGAACGCGAAGTAAAAGCTGACCGTGAGGTTCAGCACGCCAATCAGCGGGATGGCCGCCACGCACCACCACAGCGCCGGCATGCGCAGCACGTCCAGCCCATAGCTGGCAGCCGCTGCCGCCAGTTGCCCGGTGGACAGTGTGACGTGGCGTGCCTCCAGCCCCAGGCCCACAAAGGCCAGCACGGGCGGCAGCATGCCCAGCATGAAGCCCAGCGATATGTTGGACGCAAAGCCCGAGATGTTTTCGCGCATGAAGCGGGCCCATCGATCGGCCCGCGCAATGCCCAGCACGGCGGTGATGCGCGGGTTGTAGCGCACGGCGGAATCCAGCCGGTGCAACACGAACCAGTTTTCCGTCCAGCCCGCGATCAGGCTGGACGTGAACAGCAGCACACCGGTGAAGGCCGCGAAAAGCAGCGTGCCGGGTGACAGGAGGCTCAACGAGTGAAAGACGTGATCCGCCTCGTTGCGGCTGATCATGTTGTGGCCGCTGGCCAGGTAAATGCCGTAGCTGATCAACAGCACGCAGGGCGTGACCATGCCGACGTTGCCCAGCACGGCCGCCACCTGCGAACGCACCAGGTGGGTCACTTCGTCCACAAAGTCCTCCACCGCGTCGCGGCGGTTCAGGTCCTTGAGCTTGGCGGCCATGGCGGGCGCTGTCATGGCCGGCTGCTTGGTGGCCAGCGTCCAGTGCAGGAACTGGATCAGCACAAAGCTGGCGGAATACATCACGCCGGCCCAGAAGCCGCCCCAGAAGGCCGCCAGGCCGAGGGCACCCAGGCCGAACTTGGCCGCGGTGGTCAGGGCCGTGACGGCGCCGCCGCCCGCCGCCTTGCCCAGCATGCTGCGGTATTCAGCCGGCGTGCGGGTGATGTAGTGCTCGCCGGTTTCGGCGCTGCGCTCGGCCAGCTTGGCCGCCAGCAGCGAGGAATTGGATGCAAACAGCGCGCGCAGGCTGCGTCGGTCTTCGCTGGTGGACGCCAGGTGCGACATCAGCCGCGCTGTAGCGGTCAGCGGCGTGCCTGACAACAGGCAGTCCATGAGCTCGCGCACCCGCAGCACCCGTGCGCGCAGCTGGCGCAGCATGAACACCAGGCCCACCGAAATCCCGTGTTCTTCCAGATGGGCATAAACGCTGTTGGCCGCCTGGCGGCAGGCGTCCAGCCGTTCGCGCAGGCGGGTGGCCGCGGCCTGCACGTCCTGCGGCTCGCGCGGTGTGGCCACGAAAGCCGCGCGCAGCGCTTCCACGTCTGCCGCCAGATCATGAAAAGGCTGGGTCTGGCGCGTGGGCGCGCTCATGCGCTGGCGCAGCTCGGCCGCAAAGCCGGTCGCGCGGATCTGGCCGGCGCAGAAGTTGATGGCCTCCAGCAGCTCGCGCTGCCACAAGGTCAGGCCAGGCACCGGGCTGGGTGCTGTGAAAAGCGCGGCCAGCCGGCGCAGCGTCACATCGTCCAGTGCCGCCAGCCACTGCGCGTCAAAGCTGCCGCCCACGGCCAGGCTGAACAGTTCGGACGCGTCGTTGGTCTCGGGCGTGCCGGGCAGCAGCTTGTGACGCAGCCGCGCCGCAAATTCGCTCATGAAGGCGGTGCGCGGTGCAAAGCCAAAGTCAGCCAGCAAGGTGGATGCGTCCACAGTGCCGGTCAGCGCCAGCCACCATTGCTGCAGCTTGTGCTGCAGTTCGGGGCGGGCCTGCACCGCGTCCAGCAACAGCGTCACGCGGCTGGCGGCGGCCTGGGGCGACGCGCGGTCGCCACGCACCCAGTCCAGCACAAAAATCAGCCACAGGTGGCGCTGTGCCAGCGGCGCCTGCGGGTCCAGGGTTTCAAGAAGCCGGGTCAGGCTCGCGCCTGTGCTGGCACGCGCACTCAATGCAGCACCCGCGACGGCCCGCTCCCCGCGTCCAGCACAAAGGCGGGGATGGAGACCTCAAAACGCTCGGCGTCTTCGGCCACACAGAAGTAAATGCCACGCATGGTGCCCGTGGTGGTGCGCAGGCGGCAGCCGCTGGTGTACTGGAACGATTCACCGGGCTTGAGCAGTGGCTGGTGCCCCACCACGCCCAGGCCCTTGACCTCTTCGGTCTGGCCCTGTGCGTTGCCAATGATCCAGTGGCGTGAAATCAGCTGCGCAGGGATGTCGCCTGTGTTGGTGACGGTGATCGTGTAGGCAAAGCTGTACAGGTCCTGCTCGGGCACGGACTGGTCCGGCAGGTACTGGGGCTCGACGTCGACCTTGAACTGGTAGTTGGGCATGAGGCGGCAATGGTAACAAGCAAGGCCCGACCGAGGTGGCGGCCACAGTGCTGCGACAATTCCGACCCATGAGCAAGCCCGCCCCTACCTACCGCATCGCCCCGTCCATCCTGTCTGCCGACTTCGCCCGCCTGGGCGATGAGGTGAAGAACGTCATCGCCGCCGGCGCCGACTGGATCCACTTTGACGTGATGGACAACCATTACGTGCCCAACCTCACCTTCGGCCCGATGATCTGCCAGGCCCTGAAGCCCCATGCCAAAACGGCCGCTGGTGTGGCGGTGCCGGTGGATGTGCACCTGATGGTGCAGCCGGTGGATGCGCTGGCGGCCGCGTTTGCCGATGCCGGTGCTGACTACATCAGCTTTCACCCTGACGCGTCGGCCCATGTGCACCGCAGCATCCAGGCCATCAAGGCCAAGGGCTGCAAGGCCGGGCTGGTGTTCAATCCGGCGGCATCCATGGACGTGCTGGACTGGGTGATTGACGACCTAGACCTGATCCTGATCATGAGCGTGAACCCCGGCTTCGGCGGCCAGAGTTTTATTGATTCGGCCCTGCGCAAGATTGAAGCTGCGCGCAAACGCATTGACGCCAGCGGCCGCGACATCCGCCTGGAAGTGGACGGCGGCATCAAGACCGACAACATCCGCCGCGTGGCGGATGCTGGCGCCGACACCTTTGTGGCGGGCAGCGCCATCTTCGGCAAGCCCGACTACAAGGGCGTTGTCGACACCATGCGCGCTGCACTGGCCGGCTGATCGGCGGCCTGGTTTACTGGCCCGACTTGACCTGGCGGTAGGCGCGGTCCATCGCCGGGCCCTTGTCGGTATCGACCAGGCCGCCCTGCAGGTCCTTGTGGGCCTGCTCGCCTACCTTTTTGCCGCTGGCCTCACCGCGGGCCTGACTGTCCGAGGACAGGTCGTGCTCGTGCGGCAGGCGCGGCACTTTCTGTGGCGTGCTGGTTTCCCCTTGCGCCGGCGTTGTGCGGCCTGCCTTGCGGGCGGGGTCGCGGGGCTTGCTCGTCATACGGTTGTGCATGGGGGTTCCTTTTTGGACCTGACAGTCTGGCTGGCGCGGCGCACCGGCCGTGTAGGAGAGACGCCCGAACTATGTGGGGAAGTGCACGGACGCGCGGGCACCAACGCTGTCTGATGCGTTCAGGAGGTCCCCATGCATGCGAATACCTTGTCGATCCAGGTGGATTCCCGGAAGACGCTGGACGCCGTGCCGGTTCTCGTGGACGCCGTCCTGTTTTCTGAATTCCCCATTGCGCTGCCAGCCGCGCAAGCCTGCCTGGGCGAGATGATTGCGTCCAGCACGCTGGCCGCGCTGTTGTATGACCAGGCCGATGCGCGTGAACGGCTGTGTGAGGGCGTGGAGCGCCGCGTCATGCGCGTGTGCGTACCCCCGCATTTGCAGGCCTGCAACGACGCCCGGCTGCTGGCTGCGCTGTCTGATGTACGCCAGCGCTATGGCGAGCGACGCCAGCTGCCGCCGCCTTTGCCGCGCTAGTGAAGGGGTTGCTCTGCCCGCCGCCCCAGCACACGTGCATAGGTGTCGCGGTCGGCCTGGTAGCACCCGCAGGCGGCCGCCTCCAGCCCGGGGCGATCCAGGATGGTCAGTTTGCCCCGTTCGTGGCTGATCAGGTTCAGGCCCTGCAGCGCGGTGGCGGCGGCGGTCACGCCGACCCGGCGCACCCCCAGCATGTACGACAGGAATTCGTGCGTCACGGCGAATTCATGCGCGTGCGAGCGGTCCTGGGTCATCAGCAGCCAGCGCGCCAGGCGGGCCTGCACCACATGAAACCGGTTGCACGCCGCCGTTTGCGCCAACTGGCTGTGCACCACGCTCACATACAGGCTCAGGCGCGCGCGCAGAGCCGGACTCTGGTCGAGCTCGTTGCGAAAAGCGGCCGTGCCGATGCGCAGGGCCGGCCCTGCGCCTTGCACCATGGCCTGCAGCGGCGTCATGTTCACGCCCAGGAACACCGGAATACCCAGCATGCCTTCGTCACCGATCAGGCCGACCTCAATATGGGTGTTGCTGTCGGCCACTGCGATCAGCGAGATGAAGCCACCGGTGGGAAAGTAAACGTGACGGGTCTTGCCGTCAGGCGGGGACAGCACCTCGGCAAAAGCCAGCGTCACCGGTTCGCAGGCTGCCAGCAGCCGCAGGCGGTCCTTGCGCGGCAGCACGGCGATGAGTGCATTGGTCGCGGGCGGGTGGGGCGGCGCTGTGGCCGGGGCTTGTGTGACGGGCATCGGTTCCTCCGGACTGAATGGGTGGGGTACGCCTCTGATGGGCTTGCCCCCACAGTGCATGGCAACCCGCTGCCTGTCCGGGCGGTAGGGCACACAGTGCGTGCGTCAGGTGGCCTTGCCCGCCGGCAGCAGCCGGTCGTATTCCTTTTTGACCACCGCATAGCATTCGCAGGTGCGCACTTCCAGCTCCGGCCGGTTCAGGACCGTGATGCGCCCGCGCTGGTAGCTGATCAGGCCGTCTTTTTGCAGCCGGCCGGCGGCTTCGGTCACGCCTTCGCGGCGCACGCCCAGCATGTTGGCAATGAGTTCCTGCGTCATCACCAGCTCGTTGGTGGGCAGGCGGTCCAGGCTCAGCAGCAGCCAGCGGCACAGCTGCTGGTCCAGCGTGTGGTGGCGGTTGCACACGGCAGTTTGGGCCATCTGGGTGATGAGCGCCTGCGTGTAGCGCAACAGCAGGTGCATGACCGGGCCGGAGCGGTTGAACTCGTTCATCATGCCGCCGGCCTTCAGACGGAAACCCCGGCCCGCGCTTTGCACCACGGCCCGGCTCGGCGTGGAGTCGCCGCCCATGAACAGCGAGACGCCCACCAGGCCTTCGCGCCCGACGATGGCGATCTCGGCCGAGGCGCCGTTTTCCATCACATACAGCAACGACACGATGGAAGTGGTGGGGAAGTACAGGTGCGCGAGCTTCATGCCGGACTCGTACAGCACCTTGCCCAGCGGCATGTCCACCGCCTCCAGCTGGGGGCGCCAGCGTTCCCATTCGGCCTGGGGCAAGGCGGCAAGTATCTGGTTCTCTCGCGGGTCTTCGCTGGTTGCCATGTGAACTCCCGTTCTTGAGCTGGTGGCTCGGCCAGACGCCCGCGGCGTCCTTGCATGGCTCGATCCAGTATAGGTGGGGCCCGATTGATTTTGTGTGCGGTACCGAACAAAGAGAGGCTTGGGCCTTGCGAAGCCCGCGCAGTGACAAAATGCGAGGGCGCCGCCTTGGTGCGCCTTGTTGAC
>CALRZF020000026.1:0-19665 GCA_943372585.1 Ramlibacter sp. 2FC
ACAGCCCGCGCACTTTCGCCTGATGTTCGGCCCGTTGCTGGCCCGCAAGGAAGAATTTCCGGCGCTGGCCGAGGCCGCGCGCGCTTCGTTCGTGCAGGTGCTGCAAGCCGCCGAGCGTTATGCGCCGGGTGAGGGCGCGGTCGTGGCACTGACAGGCTGGTCGCTGGGACACGGCTTTGCGCACCTTGCGATTGACGGCGCGCTGGATGGCCTGCCCGTACCCATGAAGCCCGGCGAAGCCATGGCGAGGCGCCTGCACGAATGGGTACTGCCCGTGCGGGACACGCCCAGGAAGGCCGGGCGGGCAAAATCAGGCTCCTGATTCCCTTGCAACCTCTGCCCATGCTCAGCACCCCCGCCGCCCGTTCCCCGCTGCACACCCGTGCCATCACCTTTCGCGGCTATGCGCGCGACGACGGCCTGTGGGACCTGGAGGGCGAGCTGCACGACAGCAAGCATTACGGTTATGAAAGCAGCAGCGGCCCTGTGCCGGCAGGCACGCCCATTCACCACATGCACATCCGCGTGACGGTGGATGACGCGCTGTGCATTCAGGCTATTGAATCGTCCCTGGACGCCACGCCCTTTGGTGAATGCGGCGTGGCGGGCGGCACGCTGCAACGCATGGTGGGCCACACCATGGGCCCCGGCTGGCGCCAGACCATTGACCGCGCGATTGGGGGCGTGCAGGGATGCACCCATTTGCGCGAGTTGCTGTTCAACCTGGCCACGGCCGCGTTCCAGACCATCCCGCATGCGAAGGAGTCGCGCCGCCGCGAAGCAGGGTTGCCGCGTTTTGAAAGCGACCAGCCGCCGTTTTACATGGGCAAGTGCATGACCTGGGACTTCAACGGCCCGGTGGTGGCGCGGGTGGCGCCGCAGTTTGTGGGGTGGGTCAAGCCGGTGCGAAAGGTTTAGCGCACTGGCTGTCACCCCGGGTCAAGCCTGGGACGACAAACGCGTGAGGTGCGAAACATCCGCGACATCGGCTTCGTCATGCGTGACCAGCAGCACCGGGATGCGCCGCGCGCGCACGGTGGCAAAGACGAAATCCCGCATGCGCTGGCGCAGGGCTGCGTCCAGGCGTGAGAACGGCTCGTCCAGCAGCAGGGCCTGGGGCTGCGCCAGCAGCGCGCGCATGAGCGACACGCGGGCGCGCTGGCCGCCGGACAGCGTGGCCGGGTCGGCGTGGGCAAAGCCGGGGAGCTCCAGGTCGGCCAGGGCCTGCGTGACCGCGGCTTCGCGCAGCGAGCGCTGTCCTGGGGGCACGGCGAACAGCAGGTTTTCACGCACCGTCATGTGGGCAAACAGCAGGTCGTCCTGGAACAGGATGCCCACGCGCCGCTGCTCGGTGGGCAGCGCGTCAATGCGCTGGCCGTGGAGCGTGATGCTGCCGTCAAAGCTGAACACGGGTGCCAGCGTGCCGCACACCGCCGCCAGCAGGCTTGACTTGCCTGAACCGCTGTCGCCCATCACCGTGTGCACCACGCCGGGCGGCACGTCCAGCAGCAGGTTTTGCACCAGCGCGGTGTTTCCCAGCGCGAGGCTGCGCACGTTCAGCTGCAGGCTCATGAATGACCTCCCGCAAACCGCCGCGGCCGCCCGGCCCAGGCAGCCAGCGCGAACACCAGCGCGGGCAGAAACCACTGCAGCCAGGCGTAGGCGGCGGTCAGCGGGCGCTGTGCGCCGCTGGCCAGCGTGACGGCCTCGGTCGTGACGGTGTTAAACCGCCCCGCGCCGACAAACAGCGTGGGCAGGTACTGCGCCACGCTCACGGCAAAGCCCACGGCCAGCGCCGCCAGCAGCGACGCGCGCAGCAGCGGCCATTTGATGCGTGCAAGAAACGTGAAGCGGCTCTTGCGCAGCGACGCAGTGATCTGCGCGTAGCGCGCATCAAAGCCCAGGTAGGCCGGGCTCAGCGCAATCAGGACGTAGGGCGCAGCGGCCAGGCTGTGGGCCAGCCACAGGCCGGCAAAGTGCGCGTCGATATGCCATGCCAGCGCCAGCCGGTGCAGGCCCACTACCCACAGCACCGAGGGCAGCAGCAGCGGCAGGTACACCAGGCGGCGCAGCCGCGCGTCCCACGTCGGCGGCGCGCATTCCAGCCAGGCCACGGACCACACCAGCGCGGTGGCGGCACTCACCCCCGCCAAAGCCAAGGTGGTCCACAGTGTGGCGGCGCTCGCCGCAACCGACTGCCAGGCCTGCGGGCTCCATTGCTGCGGCCACAGCTGCGGGAAGGGCCAGGCCCCGGCCAGGCTGCCAACGGCCAGCGCCAGCATGACGCCGCCATACAGCAGGGCCAGCGCCAGCAGGGGTGCGCCTGGCGCCGCCTTGAGCACACCGTAGCGCCCCCGCCCGCCCGCCGTCCATCGCGACCGCCAGTGCGCCGCGTGGCGCAGCGCCCACAGCGCGCCTGCCAGCACAGCCACCACACCGGCGAGCAGCCAGGCGGCCGCTGCGCCCTGTGCATTCACACCAGCGTCGGCGTCCAGCAGCCACTGCCAGGCCAGCACGGCCAGCGTGGGCGGGTTCTGGGGGCCGATGACCAGCGCCATGTCCACGACCGTCAGGCTGTAAGCCAGCACCGCCACCAGCGGGCCGGCCAGGCGCGGCCACAGCTGGGGCCACAGCACGCGCCACCAGGCGCGCTGCGGTGTGTAGCCCATGCTGCGGGCGGCGTCCAGTTCGCGGGCCCAGCGTGCGCCGGTGTCGTCGCGCTGCAATTGCGTGGCGGCCGCCCACAACAAAAACGGCACCTCCTTGGCCACCAGCACGGCGATCAGGCCCAGGCCCCACGGGTCCTGCGTGGTGGGCCAGGGGGGCGGCGCGTCAAAACCCGTGGCCCAGGGCGACACGGCGCGCAGCAGCCAGCCGCTGGGTGCAATGAGAAACGCCAGGCCGATGGCAAACGCCGCATGGGGCACAGCCAGCATGGGCGGCAAAGCCTGAACGGTGCGCTGCCACAGCGCACCGGGAAAGCTGCGCGACAGCACCCAGGCCGTCAGCGCTACCGACAAAGCCGTGGCGCAAAGGCCGGTCCACAGCGTCATGGCCAGCGCGCGCGGCCATTGGGGTTGCTGCCACAGGCCGTGCCAGGCCTGAGCGTCCAGGGCAGCGCCCGCGGCCGACAGCGCAGCCCAGGCCACGGGGACGGCCACCGCCAGCGCCAGCAGCGCGGGCAGCCAACGCGTGCGCAGGTTTACTGTCCGTAGCGCCGCAGCCATTCACGCTCCAGCGGGTCCACCCAGCTGCCGTGCGGCTCCAGGATCACCGGCACGGTCTGCTCCACCTGGCCGGGTGCGGGTTTGTTGCCAAAGCGCTCGCGCTCGGCGGCGGGGAGTTTGTCCAGCGCCAGCACGGTCGGGTCACCCCACACGGCAATGTCGGCCTTGCGGGCCTGCGCCAGCGGCGACATCATGAAATTGATCAGGACCTGTGCGCCCTCTTTGGCACTGGCGTTGAAGGGGATCGCCAGGAAGTGCGTGTTGCCGATGGCGCCGCCGGCCATCTGCCACGCATGCACGGTGTCGGCCTGGCGTTTGGCGGCGATCTCATTGGCGGCTTCATTGGGGTTGAATGTCAGCGCGACCATCAGCTCGCCGTCGGCCACCATCTGGCGGATGGCCGCGGGGTTCGCCGGAAACTGCTTGCCCGCGCGCCACAGGTGCGGATGCAGAGCGTCCAGGTACGTCCACAACGGCGCGGTGGCTGCGGCCAGTGCCTGGGGTGTCACGGGCTTGTACAGTGCCGCGCGGTCGGCATTCAGCTCCACCAGCGCCTGCTTCAGGAAGGTGGTGCCGACGAAAGCCGGCGGGCGCGGATAGCTCAGGCGGCCCGGGTTGGCGCGTGCAAACTCGGCGAGCGCCGCCATGCTGCGCGGTGGCACCGGCACACGCTTGCGGTCCGCGTACAGCGTGAACTGCGCCATGCCCCAGGGCGCTTCCAGGCCCTCCACCGGTTCCGAGAAATCCACACGCGTCGTGGGCTTGCCCACAGTGTCCACATACGCGTAATTCGGCAGGCTTTCGGCAAAGGGGCCGAACAGCAGGCCTTCGCGTTTCATGGTGAGGAAATTCTCGCCATTGATCCACATCACGTCGGCCGAGCCGCCGCTGGTTTTGCCTGCGGCCTTTTCGCTGCGCACGCGCTTGACGGCTTCTGCGGTGTCGGTGAGCTTGACATGCTCGACCTGGACGCCGAAGCGGCTGGTGACCTCGGCCGCTGCCCACTGGAGGTACGCATTGGTCCGGTCGCTGCCGCCCCAGGCGTTGAAGAACACCTTCTGCCCGCGCGCGCGGGCTTCAATACCTGCCCAGGCCGGGCTTTGGGCCCACAGCGGCAGGGTCGCACTACCTGCAAAAAGGGCCAAGGTCTGGCGGCGTGACAGCAATGAGATGGGCTTCATGGTGAATATGAGGAAGTGGCTGCTTGCAAATACGTGAGTCGGCCCACGCCGGATGTTCTTACCTCAGGCCAGCAGGGCCTGCGCAAATTCACGTGCGTTGAAGGTTTCCAGGTCTTCCAGCTTTTCGCCCACACCGATGAAATACACGGGAATGGGCCGCTCCTGCGAGATGGCCGCCAGCACACCGCCCTTGGCTGTGCCGTCCAGCTTGGTGACGATCAGGCCGGTGAGCCCCAGCGCGTCGTCAAACGCCTTGACCTGGGTCACGGCGTTCTGCCCCGTGTTGCCGTCAATGACGAGCAGCACTTCATGCGGGGCCGTGTCTTGCGCCTTGGTCACCACACGCTTGATCTTGCGCAGCTCATCCATCAGGTGCAGCTGCGTGGGCAGGCGCCCGGCGGTATCCACCAGCACCACGTCCTTGCCGCGGGCCTTGCCGGCGGTTACGGCATCAAAGCTCACGGCGGCGGGGTCGCCGCCTTCCTGGCTGATGATTTCCACCGTATTGCGGTCGGCCCACACGCCCAGCTGTTCACGCGCTGCCGCGCGAAAGGTGTCGGCCGCGGCCAGCAGCACGGTGGCGCCTTCGTTGGCCAGGTGTTTGGTGAGCTTGCCGATGGAGGTGGTCTTGCCCGCACCGTTGACGCCGGCCACCATGACCACAGTGGGCTGGTGCAAACCGATGACCAGTGGTTTTTCCAGGGGCTTGAGCAGCTTGGTCAATGCTTCGATCAGCAGGTTGCGCACCTGCACCGGGTGGGTGGCGCCGCTGTCCTTCACGCGGCGCTTCACTTCGTCCAGCAGGTGCTGCGTGGCCTTGACCCCGGTGTCGGCCATCAGCAGGGCGGACTCAAGTTCTTCGTACAGCGCGTCGTCTATTCGCGCGCCGGTGAAAACGCCTGAAATGCTGGAGCCGGTCTTGCGCAGGCCTGCGCTGAGCTTGTCCACCCAGCGTGCGCGCTCGGGCGCTACGGCAGGGGCCGCCGCAGGGTCGGGCACCGCGATGGGCGCGACCAGCGCGCTGCCGATCACCGCGGTGGGGACCGGTGCAGGGGCGGGGCTGGACGCTGGGTCAGGCGCGGGTGGCTTTTTCCGGAAGAAACTGAACATTGGGAGCTTTTTAGAATCACACGATTCTATGAAACACCCCCTGCAACGCATCCTGACGGTTATTTGCCTTGCACTGCCGCTGGGTTTTGCCCCGGCCGCCAGTGCCCAGACCCCTGTCAAAGCCGAACAATTCACCCTGGCCAACGGCCTGACCCTCATCATCAAACCCGACCGTCGTGCGCCCACCGCCGTGCACATGCTGTGGGTGCGCGTGGGCGCCATGGACGAGGTGGACGGCACCAGCGGCGTGGCCCACGTGCTGGAGCACATGCTGTTCAAGGGGACGCCGGATGTGGGCGTGGGCGAATTTTCACGCCGTGTGGCGGCCCTGGGCGGGCGCGAAAACGCATTCACCGCCCGTGATTACACGGGTTATTACCAGCAGATCCCGTCGGCCAAGCTCGAAGACGTGATGAAGCTGGAGGCTGACCGCTTTGCGCGCAACCAGTGGGCCGACGAAGAATTCCGCAAGGAACTGGAGGTCGTGAAGGAAGAGCGCCGCATGCGCACCGAGGACAACCCCCGCTCGCTGCTGTACGAGCAGCTCAACGCCACGGCCTTCCTGGCGTCGCCCTACCGCCGCCCCATCGTGGGCTGGATGAGCGACCTGGACGCCATGACGCCCGACGACGCGCGGGCCTTCTACCGCCAGTGGTACACGCCTGCCAACGCCGCCGTGGTGGTCGCCGGTGATGTGGACGTGGCGCAGGTACGCGCCCTGGCTGAAAAGTATTACGGCGGCATTCCCACCCGGGCCGTGCCGGCGCGCAAGCCACGCGAGGAGCCCGTGCAGGCTGGCATCCGCCGCATTGAATTCAAGGCACCGGCCGAGCAGGCCTACGTGGGCATGGCCTTCAAGGTGCCGCAGCTGCGCGCGTTTGACGCGTCCGCGCAGACGGACGACGCGTTGGCGTTGACGGTGCTGTCCGCTGTGCTGGACGGCTACACCGGCGCTCGACTGAACCGCGCGCTGGAGCAGGGCCCCGACCGCGTGGCCGACAGCGCCGGGGCCTACAACGGCCTGTGGGGCCGCGGCCCGCAGGTGTTTGTGCTGGACGCCGTGCCCGCACCCGGCAAGACGACCGAACAGGTCGAAGCCGCGCTGCGCGAGCAGGTCGCCCGCGTGGCGCAAGGCGGCGTGACCGAGGCCGAGCTCAACCGCGTCAAGACGCGCTGGGTGGCCGGCGAGGTGTACAAGCTGGACTCCGTCATGAACCAGGCCCGCGAACTGGGCAGCCAGTGGGCCACAGGCCTGCCGCTGGACGCGGGTGAACAGCTCATCCAGCGCCTGCGCGGCGTGACGGCGCAGCAGGTACAGGCCGTGGCAGCCAAATACTTCAGTGACGACCAGCTCACGGTGGCGGTGCTGCGCCCCCAGCCGGTGGACAAGAACCGCAAGCCCCGCGCTGCACCAGCCGGCTCGCGCCACTAAGGAAGCGCAATGAAAGTGAACAAACCTTTGCGCGCCTTGTGCGCCGTGATGCTGCTGGCCGGCCTGCAGGCCGCCCATGCCGCGCTGCCCATCCAGAAATTTGCGCTGCCCAATGGTGCGCAGGTGTGGCTGGCTGAAAGCCCGGGCCTTCCCATGGTGGACGTGCAGATCGACTTTGATGCGGGCACCCGGCGTGACCCGGACGGACAGACCGGGCTGGCGTCGGTGACCGCGGCCATGATGTCCAAGGGGCTTGTCGCGCGTGACGGCCAGCCCGCGCTGGATGAAAACACGCTCAGCGAAGCCTGGGCGGACCTGGGGGCCTCTTTTGGCGGCAGCGCCGGCAGCGACCGCATGAGCTTTGGCCTGCGCTCGCTCACCTATCCCGACTTGCTGCCGCGCGCCGTGGCACTGGCCGCGCGCCAGCTGGCCGAGCCCGCGTTCCCGGGTGACATCTGGCAGCGCGAGCGCGAACGCATGGTGGCGTCCATCAAGGAGGCCAACACCCGCCCCGCCACGGTGGCCGGGCGCGCCTACGCCCAGGCGGTGTACGGCGGCCACCCCTATGGCAGGGAGGTGACCGAAGAGACCCTGGCGCGCATTGCTGTGGCGGACATGCAGGCCTTGCACGCGCGCATGCTGCTGCCCTGCCGGGCCAAGGTCAGCATCGTGGGCGCCGTGACGCGTGCGCAGGCTGAAACACTGGTGGGTCAACTGCTGGCACGGCTGCCCGCCAGCACGGCGCAGCGCTGCGCGGCCCTGCCGCCCGTGGGCGAGGTGGCCGCGCTCGCGCAGCCCAGCGAGCAGGCCATCCCGTTTGAATCGGCGCAGGCGCATGTGTTCATCGGCCAGCCGGGCTTTCGCCGCATGGACCCGGACTACTTCCCGCTGATCGTGGGCAACTACATCCTGGGTGGCGGCGGCTTTGTGTCGCGCCTGTCCAATGAAGTGCGCGAAAAGCGCGGCCTGAGCTACAGCGTGTACAGCTACTTCTCACCGGGGCTGCATGCGGGGGCCTTCACCGTGGGGCTGCAGACCCGGCCGGACCAGGCCGCCCAAGCGGTGCAGGTGGCGCGCGATGTGTTGCAGGGTTTTGTGGCCGATGGCCCTACAGAGGCGGAACTGCGCGCTGCCAAGGACAACCTGATCGGCGGCTTTGCGCTGCGCATCGACACCAACCGCAAGTTGCTGGACAACATTGCAGGCATCGCCTGGAATGACCTGCCGCTGAACTACCTGGACACCTGGACGCAACAGGTGGACAAGGTGACGGTGGCGGACATCAAGGCTGCCTTTGCCCGCAAGCTGCAGCCCCAGCGCATGGCTACGGTGGTCGTCGGCGCCCCCCCGGCTGCCCTGAAACGCCCCTGAAGCACGGGTTTACCCGAATCCCCCTGTCAAAGTTGACAGGGGTTTGCAACACCGTGTCGAAATGTTGCGCAATTATTCACACGGTGCTGTCACACACGTCGCCTCCCGGCGGCGCCACAACCGGGAAAACATGTCTTCGCAGCGCAGGCCGGGTCCGCCCCGGCCTGCGATTTCAGGCTACAGCGGGCCGCCTGTCAAAGGGCGGACCTTTGTAGCCTTTTTTTTGGGCCTGCAACCTGCCCGTGTGATGAAGTCGACATCGGCCCGGGCAGGTTGTTATGTTGTGTAACGATTGCGGCGTTTTTCTTGCGCAATATCGTATGTGCAAGTACATAAAGAGTGGAGGCCTCACATGTCGATACTCAAGAGTCTCTTTGCTACAAAAGAAAGTGCCAGAGCGGGTCCTGAAACAGCGCCCGTGAAGATGAACCTGGAAGAGCGCATGGCCTTCCGGCGCGAGATGCTGTATGAGGCCATCAAGGTCACCATGCAGGCCAGCGGCATGCTGTCGGCCAGCTACAAGTTCCGCGTGGTGCGCAACGACAAGCGGGGCCATCAGTACTCGGTGATGATCGACCTGTCCACCGACTTCCTGAACAACCCCGAGGGCCAGCCGGCCCGTTTGCTGGCTGTGGGGGCCAACATCACGCGCAACGCCATGGCGCGTTATGGCATCGTCGTGGCCGGTGTGTACTGGCGTGTGAACGAAGAGCTCAAGGGCTTTGACAGGGCGCCTGATGAATTTGTGGCACCCGCCGAGGCAAGCCCGCAGACGCCACCCACTGCACGCGAAAAATACGAACGCGCCACTGCCGACGAGCTGGCCGCATTTGAGGCCGCCTGGCAAAAAGGCCAGGAGCTGCAGGTGGGCGACCGCATCTATTCATCAGACCTGGCACCGCTGACGGGCGATTCGGGCAGCGACGACAGCCGGCGCTGATTTGGCCCATTGCAGGCCGGGGCGGGTAAGCTCCGCCCTGATGACATCAAGACACCCAGCTTCACGCAGCGCGCACACTGTGCGCATCATTGGCGGCCAGTGGAAGCGCACGCCGCTGCCCGTGGCCGACAAACCCGGCCTGCGCCCAACCCCTGATCGCGTACGCGAAACGCTGTTCAACTGGCTCGGCCAGGACCTGACGGGCTGGCGCTGCGTGGACGCATTCGCGGGCACCGGCGCCCTGGGCTTCGAGGCCGCATCGCGCGGTGCGCAGCAGGTACTGATGCTGGAGCAGGACGCGGCGCTGGTGGCCCAGCTGCGGGCTGTGCAATTGCGCCTGGGTGCGCACGCCGTGACGGTGCAGCGCGGTGACGGCGTGGCCGCGCTCAAGGGGCTGGCGCCGGCGTCGGTGGATTTGCTGTTTCTCGATCCACCGTTTGATGCCAACCTGTATGAGGCTGCCCTGCAGGCCGGCGTGAAAGTGCTGGCTGAAGGCGCCATGGTCTATCTGGAGGCGCCACAGGCCTGGGACGACGCAAGGCTGGCACCGCTGGGGCTGACGGTGCACCGGCACCTGAAGGCCGGCGCCGTTCATGCCCATGTGCTGCACCGGTTGCCTTAGCCCCCATAATGCACTGCAACAAAAACGTTGGACCTGCGCAGTGCGCACCCGTCAAAGGAGATATTGATGGCCCAGGACGTAATCGCCGTGTACCCCGGCACATTCGACCCCATGACGCTGGGTCACGAAGATGTGGTGCGCCGGGCCACGCAGCTGTTCAGCCGCGTGATCGTCGCCGTGGCGGCGGGCCACCATAAAAAGGCCATGTTCACCCTGCAGGAGCGCATCGAGATGGCGCGCGAGGCGGTCAAGCAGTACCCGCAGGTGGAGGTGGAAAGCTTTTCGGGCCTGCTGCGCGACTTTGTGGTGGCGCGCGGCGGCAAGGCCATGGTGCGCGGCTTGCGCGCCGTGACCGACTTTGACTACGAATTCCAGCTGGCCGGCATGAACCGCAGCCTGATGCCGCATGTGGAGACGGTTTTCCTGACCCCCAGCGACAAATTCCAGTTCATCAGCAGCACCTTTGTGCGCGAGATCGCGGTGCTGGGCGGTGAGGTCGACAAGTTTGTGTCGCCCCTGGTGCAGCAGCGACTGGCCGAAAAAGTACGCAGCCTGGGCCGCGAATAGGCTTCAGGCGACCCGGCTGAGCCAGCGTTTCAGCCCGGCGTTCACCATCCCGGGCTGTTCCATCGTCAGCATGTGGCCGCAGCCCGGCACGACCACCAGTTCGGCGCCCGGCACCAGCGCTGCTATTTCCTCTGAGCATTCCAGCGGCGTCAGCTGGTCGGCGTCGCCGCACATCACCAGCGTGGGGCAGCACAGCAGTGGTAGGTGGGTGCGCGCGTCGGGCCGGGCGATGATGGCGCGGTTCTGGCGGATCAGCTGATCCGCCCCCGCGCGAAGGACAAACTCAAGGTAGGCGCCGGTCAACGCCGCGTCCTGCGCCTGGTCGGGGTGAAAGGCCAGCGCGACATTGGGCTCGATCACCTCGCGCACCTGGCCTTGGGCAAACAGTTCGATCGCGCCTTCGCGCAGTTGGCGCATGTCGTCGGTCTCGGGCCGCGCGTTGGTGCCCAGCAGGGCCAGCGCACGGATGCGCTGTGGCGCCTGGCGCGCAGCCTCCATGGCGACGATGCCGCCCATGGACGCGCCGCACAGCACCAGGTCACCCGCGTGCTGCGACAGCAGTGCAGCGGCCATGGCTTCGATGCTGTCGTGGTGGCTGTTGACGTCGGCCACCTGCGGGCGCCAAGGGTCGGCCAGGGCGTCAAGCTGGGCGCGCCACATCACGGCGTCGGCGGCCAGGCCGGGCAGCAGCACGAGCGTGGGGCGGGTCGCGTTCACGCAGCAATCTCTTTCAAACCCAACGCCGCATACACCTGCGCCGCCTGGCGCTTCAGGCGCCGCGATTCGGGCTGGCTGTTCACGGCCTGCTGCAACAGGTGCTGCGCACCGCCCAGTTGCCCGCTGCGTACCAGCGCGTCCAGGTGCACCTGCGCGAACAGGTCGCGTTGTGCGTGGCTGCCGCCGATTTCCACCAGGCGGGGCAGGGCCTGGCCCAGTTGGTCCACGGCGCTGTGCCAGTCGCCGCGCGCATGGGCCAGCAGGCCGCGGATGGCTGGCAAGCCGACGCGCTGCCAGGCATCGCGGGTGTCCGGTGCTGCGGCGGCTGCATGGGCGTCGATGTTGCGCATCAGGACATCAGCCTCGCTGCGGCCGGCGCGGGCCAGGCCATAGAGATACTGCATGTCCAGGAAGGGCAGCACATGGTCGGCGGTGCGCGCGGCCAGATGTTGACCCACGTCTTGCCATCGGTCGCCCACATCCACACCCGCCAGCTCCAGCCGGGCCAGCAGCGACACGGCGTTGATCTGGTCCTGTGAATATTCTTTCACCACGCCCCACACCTGCGTGTCGTACAGGCGAAGCACTTCGACATGATCGTCCAGCTCCAGCGCAAACAGCGCCTGGTGCCACCAGTTGTGCGTGACCATGAACGAGTTGAGGTCCGTCCAGGTGTTGCTCACGTCGGCCAGGAAGGCCTGGCCTTCCTGGATGCGGCCCTGCGTCAGCAGCACATGCGCCAGCGCATGGTGGGCCCAGGGTTCCTTGCGGCGCAGGTGGATCGCATGGCGCGCGGCGGCCTCAGCCTGCGCCAGCAGGTGGCATTGCTCCCAGCCAAAGGCCAGCATGCCGTGCAGGTATGGCACATCGGCCGCAGCAGGCAGTGCAGCCAGCGCCATGCGCAGCATGCCCGGCGAGTCGCCGCGGTTGAACAGGTGGTACTGGCCCAGCTTGAGCGAGGCCAGGTCGCGCGGGTGTTCGCGGGCCTGTTCTTCGTGCAAGGCGATTGCATGTGAAATGTCGCCGGTTATCCAGGCTTTGACGGCCTGCACAAAACGCTGTTCGCGCGGCGTGGCGGTGATGGGGGATGCCAGCGCACGTTCGATAAACGGGCGTGCGTTCGCAGCAGCGTCGCGCGATTCGGCAAACATGTGCAGCGCCGCGCAGTACGCCTGCACAAGGGGGCTGGCGTCGGTGTCTGCAATCGCCAGCGGCGCAATGGCACGCGCTTCGCTGGCAATGAAGCCTTCCACAAAGTCATTGACCGGTGCCACGCTGGCTGCGTGCTGCAGCGTGACGGCATTGCCCAGGCTGTCGGTCAGCACGCTCAGTCCAGGTTCTGCAGAGCCTCGGACGGCGGCTGGGGCCAGGGGCGCTGTGCATCGCGGATCAGCTCAAACGCTCGTGACACCTGCAGCACACCCAGGTCGTCAAAACGCGGGCCTGCAATCTGCAGCCCGATGGGCAGGCCGCCCGCGGTGTAGCCGCAGTTGATGGACGCTGCGGGCTGCTCCGACATGTTGAACGGCACCGTGAATGCAATGTGCTCCAGCGGGCGCAGCGGGTCGTTGGTCGGGCCCGCCCATTCCGCCGCGAACGCGGGCACGGGCGAAGTGGGTGAGATCACGTAGTCAAACGCCGCGCAGGCTTTCACCGCCGCCAGCCGCGTCAGGTAGAACTGGTGGCCGGCGTGGAATACGGCTTCGCCGCTCATGCCGGCCGCACTGCCGGCCCAGGCCTGGATGTAGGGCAGCACCCTGGCCTTGCGTGCGGGGGGCAGCGCATTGAGGTCGATGTTGGAGCGCATGCGCCAGAAATGGTCCATGCCGTCCAGCATCTCGCGCGTGAGGAACGGCGCCATGGGTTCGACCACGGCGCCAGCCTGCGTGAACAGGGCGGCGGCGCGCTGCACGGCAGCCAGCACGTCAGGCTCTACCGGCAGGCCGCAGCCCGCGTCCAGCAGCAGGCCGATGCGCAGACCCTTGAGCTTTTCAACGCCGGCGTCAAAACTGTTCCAGTCAATCGCCTGGTACGGCAGGCTCATGGTGTCGCGCGCATCGGGCAACGACAGCGCCTGCATCATCGCGGCAGCGTCGGCCACGCTGCGTGTCATGGGGCCTGCTGCGCGCCCGGTGTAGGGCGGGTCGATCGGCACGCGGCCCAGGCTGGGCTTGAGGCCGAACACGCCGCACCATCCCGCGGGCAGGCGGATGGAGCCGCCAATGTCGGTGCCCAGGTGCAGCGGGCCGTACCCGGCTGCTGCAGCAGATCCGGCGCCCGCGCTGGAGCCGCCGGGTGTGCGTGACAGGTCCCAGGGGTTGCGCGCCAGGGGGTGAAAGCTGGACAACCCCGAGGACAGCATGCCGTAGTCGGGCATGGTGGTTTTGGTGACGGTGACTGCACCGGCTTCACGCAGGCGCGCCGCCGGTGGTGCGTCGGCCGCCATGGGCTGCGGGTCTACCGCGCCCGTGCCCAGCGGCATCGGGTCGCCTTGGGTGGCGATGTTGTCTTTCAGCGTGACGGGCACGCCGTCCAGTGCCGACAGCGGCGCGCCGCGCAGCCAGCGCGCTTCTGACGCGCGGGCTTGTTCAAGGGCGAGTTCCGGGCGCAGCAGGTAGGTGGCGCACAGGTGCGGCTCCCAGCGCTCGATGTGGCCCAGCACCGACTGGGCCACTTCCACGGGGGACGCATCGCCGCGCCGGTAGGCGTCCGCCAGTTCGGCGGCGGACAGTTCGTGAAGTGCCGTCAACGAATCAGGTCCGTACGATCAGGCCCACGACAGAGCCGACAGGTCGTTCACAAAAATCGGCATGTCTTTCCACAGGCCCTTGATATTCTTGTTGGCGACGGTCACCCACTGCGGCTGGTACAGGTAGCCCAGCACGGCTTCGTCAGCCACCAGGCGCTGGATGTCGCCCAGCAGCTTGTTGCGCTCGGCGGCATTGGCCGTCTGCTTGTACTTGTCGTACAGGGCGTTGAACTTGGTGGACTCGTAGTTCCAGTAGTAGCCCGGGCGCGAGAAGTTACCCAGGTCAAACGGCTCCACGTGCGAGATGATGGTCATGTCGTAGTTCTTGTTGCCGTAGGTGCCCGACAGCCACTGCGCCCATTCCACGTTCTGCAGCTTGGCCTTGATGCCCACCTTGTCCAGCATGGAGGCGATCACCTCGCCACCCTGGCGCGCGTACGGCGGCGGGGGCAGCGTGATGGTCAGCTCCAGGTTGGACACGCCGGCTTCCTTGAGCAGGGCGCGGGCCTTGTCGGGGTCGTAGGCATTGACCTTGGTCAGGTCCACATAGCCGGGGGCGCTGGGCACGTAATAGCTGCCGATGGGCGCGCCGTAGCCGTCGCCCGCGCCCTGGATCACGGCCTTGCGGTCGATGGCCATGTTGATGGCGCGGCGCACACGCACGTCGTCCAGCGGCTTTTTCTTGTTGTTCAGGGCCAGCACGGTCTTGGCGCGCGAGCCGCTGGCCATGACCTGGAATTTCGGGTTGGTCTTGAACTGCGGCACGCTGCGCGGCGTGACGCGGGGGAAGGCGTCCACGTCACCGGCCAGCAGGGCGGCCACCTGGGCGGCGGGGTCGGCAATGAAGCGGAAGGTGGCGCGCTTGAGCTTGAGGCTGGCGGCGTTGCGGTGGCCGTCCCACTTGCTCAGCACCACGGACGAGCCCTTGACCCAGTTGTCCAGCTTGTAGGGACCGGTGCCCACGGGCTTGGTGGTGTTGGTGTCCACGCTCTTGGGCTCCACGATCACGGCGGTAGCCTGGCCCATCAGGAACAGGAAGTCGGGGTCGATTTCCTTGGTCAGCAGCACGACGGTGCTGTCGTCCACCACCTGGGTGGTGATGGCGGCGAAGGTGCGCTTGTCCTTGTTGGTGCTTTTTTCGGAGCCGGCGCGGTCAAACGAGTACTTGACCGATTGCGCGTTGAACGGCTCACCATTCTGGAACTTGACGCCACGGCGCAGCTTGAAGGTGTAGGTGCGCAGGTCGGGCGAGACTTCCCAGCTTTCAGCCAGCAGCGGCGACACACTGCCGTCGGGGTTGATCTTGGTCAGTGTTTCGTAGATGTTGTAGAGCGTCACTTCGCCAATGGACGAAGCGGCGGCGGCAGTAGGGTCCAGGCCCACGGGCTCCAGGGCCATCGCCAGCACGATGGCGTCCTTTCGGCCCTGCGCCAGGGCGCCTTGGGGAAGCGCCAGCGGCACGGAAGCCAGGGCGGCGGTGGACAACAGGGTGCGACGGTTCAGCATGATTTCACTCCAGGGAAAGGACCACGACAAAAGATACCGGCCCGGTGGGCACAGAATGCAACATCATCCGCGAGATGGCTCGGATTGCGCAAGTAGGATTTGCTCATTACTCAACGTGCTTTTGCGCCGCCGGTTTCGCCCGGGCTGGGCCTGCGGCACGGCGTCCAGCAGGGCGCGGGTGTAGGGATGCTCGGCCGCGGTGAACAGCCGCTCGGGCGGACCCTGCTCGACGATGCGGCCCTGCCACAGCACCGCGACCTCGTGGCACAGGTGGTGCACCACGGCCAGGTCGTGGCTGATGAGCATGTAGGTCACGCCGAATTCCGCCTGCAGGTCCTGCATGAGGTTCAGCACCTGGGCCTGTACAGACACATCCAGCGCGCTCACGGGTTCGTCGGCCACGATCAGCCGCGGGCGCGTGATGAGCGCGCGCGCAATGGCAATGCGCTGGCGCTGGCCGCCGGAGAATTCATGCGGGTATTTGTCCAGGTCGCTGGCGCGCAGGCCGACGGACGCCAGCACTTCGGTGGCGCGCTTGCGCTGGTCGGCACGGGTCGTGTCGCCTTGCGCCGCCAGCGGCTCGCCCACGATGCGCTCCACGGTCTGGCGCGGGTCCAGCGAGCCATAAGGGTCCTGGAACACCATCTGGAAATCACGGCGCGCCGCGCGCAGCTCGCTCACGCCCAGTGTGTGCAGGTCACGGCCCAGCATGTTGACGGTTCCGGCGGTGGGTTTGTCCAGCGCCATGACCAGCCGGGCGAGGGTGGATTTGCCCGAACCCGATTCACCCACGATGCCCAGGCTGCGCCCGGCCTCGATGGTGAAGCTCACGCCATTGAGCGCCTTGACGGTGGGTGGCGGGCCAAACAGCTTCTCGCGCGGCATCTGGTACTCGCGCGTCAGGTCTTTCACCTGCAAAAGCGGCGCGGTCATGTCAATGCCTCCGCCTGCAGCTCTGCCGCCACGGCATCCAGCCGGATGCAGCGCACCTGATGGTCGTCACCCACGTCAATGGCCGGGGGCGGCGTGGTGTGGCATTCGGCCACGGTGTAGCGGCAGCGCCCCGCAAATGGGCAGCCTACAGGCAGGTCCACCAGCTCGGGCACGGTACCGGCGATGGTGACCAGGCGCTGGCCGCGCGCGGAGCCCAGGCTGGGCCGCGCGCCGAACAGGCCGCGCGAATAGGGGTGCAGCTTGTTGGCAAACACAGTGTCGGTCGGCCCGCTTTCCACCACGCTGCCGCCGTACATGACCAGCATGCGGTCCACGTTCTGCGCGATCACGCCCAGGTCGTGCGAGATCAGCATCAGCGCCATGCCGCGCTCAGCCACCAGCTCGCTGATCAGGTCCAGGATCTGCTGCTGGATGGTCACGTCCAGCGCGGTGGTGGGCTCGTCGGCGATCAGCAGGTCGGGGCCGCAGGCCAGTGCCATGGCAATGGTGATGCGCTGGCGCTGCCCGCCCGAGAACTGGTGCGGGTAGGCATCAATGCGCCGCGCTGCGTCCGGTATGCCCACGCGGTCCAGCAGGGCGATGGCCTGCTTGCGCGCCTCGGCAGCGGACACACCCCGGTGCAGGCGCAGCGGCTCGGCCACCTGGCGGCCGATGCTGTGCACCGGGTTCAGCGCCGTCATGGGCTCCTGAAAGATCATGCCGATGCGGTTGCCACGGATGCGGCACAGCTCGCTGTCTTTTTTGCCGACCAGCTCCTCGCCGTCAAAGCGGATGCTGCCGGTGATGCGGGCGCTGTCGGGCAGCAGGCCCATGAGCGACATGACGGTGATGGATTTACCGCAGCCCGATTCACCGATCAGGCCCAGCGTTTCGCCGCGCTCCAGTGAGAAGCTCACGCCGCGCACGGCCTCGGCGGGGCCACGCTGGGTTTGCAGGCGCACGTGCAGGTTGTTGACTTCAAGCAGGGCCATCAGCGTTTCCTCGCAAGCCGGGGGTCCAGCAGGTCGCGCAGGCCATCGCCCAGCAGGTTCAGGCCGAGCACGGCAAACGCAATGGCCAGGCCCGGGAACACGGCCAGAAGCGGCGCCTGGAACATCAGCGTCTGCGCCTCGCTCAGCATGCGGCCCCAGGACGGCTGTGGCGGCTGCGTGCCCAGGCCCAGGTACGACAGCGCGGCTTCGGCCAGGATGGCAATCGCAAAGCGGATGGTGGCCTGCACGATCAGCACCGACGCGATGTTGGGCAGCACGTGTTCGATGGTGATGCTGAACGCGCCCTTGCCGCAGGCGCGGGCGGCCAGCACAAATTCGCGCGACCAGATGGCATTGGCAGACGCGCGCGTGATGCGCGCAAAGGTCGGTATGTTGTAGATGCCGATGGCGATGATGGCGTTGACAATGCCTGCGCCGAACACCGCCGTCATCATGATGGCCGACAGGATGGCCGGGAACGCAAAGCTGAAGTCCGACAGCCGCATGATGAGTTCTTCCACCCAGCCGCGGCGCGCCGCAGCCAGCAGGCCCAGCGCCGTGCCCACCACCAGGCCGATGCCCACCGCGATCACCCCCACCAAAATGGACGCGCGCGCGCCCACCAGCAGCAGCGACGCCACGTCGCGGCCATAGGGGTCGGTGCCCAGCCAGTGTTCTGCGCCCGGGGGCAGCAGTTTTTTGGACATCTCCACGTCGTAGGGGGAGCCGGGCGTCCACACCAGCGACAAGCCGGCCATGGCGATCAGCAGCACCGTCAGCACCGCGCCGATGACGAAGGCGCGGTGGCCCAGTGCGCGACGCCAGAAGCCGGGCGCTGCCTGCGGTGGCAACACGGTGGCGGTCATATGTCGCTTGCCTTTACACGTGGGTCTATCACGGCGTACAGGATGTCCACGATGAAGTTGACGATGACCACCATGGCGGCCAGCAGCATCACGCAGTTGCGCACCACGATCACGTCGCGGTTGGAGATGGACTGGAAGATCAGCCGCCCGAGGCCCGGCAGGTAGAACACGTTTTCCACCACGATGGTGCCGGCCAGCAGCTCGGCAAACTGCAGGCCCATGACGGTGATGACGGGGATCAGCGCGTTGCGCAGTACATGGCCCCACAGCGTGGCGCGCTGCGACAGGCCCTTGGCCCGCGCGGTGCGCACAAAATCTTCACGCAACACCTCCAGCACGGCCGAGCGTGTGATGCGCGCCAGGATCGCCGCCTGCACCACCGCCAGCGAAATGGCGGGCAACAGCAGCGCCATGACGCCGCCGCCGATGCCCTCTTCCCAGCCGGGGAAGCCGCCCGCGGCAAACCATTTGAGGTGCACCGAGAACAGCAGGATCAACAAAATCGCAAACCAGAAATTGGGGATCGCAATGCCCACCTGCGTGAGGCCCATCAGGCCCACGTCGCCCAGCTTGTTGTGGCGCGCGGCGGCATAGATGCCGGCGGCCAGTGCCAGCACGGTGGTGATGGCCATGGCCATGAAGGCCAGGGGCACGGTGACGGTCAGGCGCTCCAGCACCAGCTCTGACACCGGCGTGCTGTAGGCATAGCTGAGGCCCAAGTCGCCCGTCAGCAGGCCGGTGATCCAGTCCCAGTAGCGCTGGCTGGCGGGCTGGTCCAGGCCGAGCTTGGTGGCCAGCGCTGCCACGGCGTCGGGCGTTGCGTCGGGGCCCATCAGGATCTGCGCGGCGTTGCCGGGCAGGATTTCGAGCACCAGGAACACCACCACCGACGCCCCGATCAATGTGGCGATCAGGGTGACGAGGCGCTTGAGCAGAAAAAGACTCATGTTTCAGGCAAAGGGCCGCTGGCGGGGACAGCGTCCTGGGGACACGCCAACGGCTGTTTTTATGCCACTAGCTTATCCGCAAAAACGCGCACTACACTTTAGTTGCACTTGCCTGTGGCGTCGGCGCTGCCGGGCGCGCAGGCCTGTGCCGCTTCAGGCGTGCCGGTCATTTGTTGCTGCAGCGACTGCAAGGTCACCGGGCCCTGTAACGACCAGCTGCCCAGGTAGCTGCTGCCTGGTGTTACGTAGCGCACCAGCTCCGTGGGCATCAAGGTCGGGCCGCCGGGCGTGCCCGGTTCGGGCGTGGGCGCACCGGCATTGCCGCCAGGGGGTACAACCGGGATGACTCCACCGCCGCCGCCGCCGGGCCCGGGCGTCGGGCCGGGCGCGGGCGCAGGGGTAGGGGCGGGCCCCGGAACCGGTGCTGGCCCGGGTGCGGGCGGTACCACGGGTGCAGGCGGCGGGGGTACTGCTGCAGCGTAAATATTGGCTGTTGTCGTGGCGG
>CALRZF020000027.1:0-19455 GCA_943372585.1 Ramlibacter sp. 2FC
GCTGGGGGCGCAAGCACCCCAGCTGGGGCAGGCATTTGAGCAGACGCTTCTTGCAGCCGACGCCACCATGCGCGCGGCGGTGGAGCAGTGCTTTGCCTCTGACGGTGAACCAGTGCAACAGGTGGCGCTGGAAGCAATAGTCGCCGGTCAGACCTTTGAGCTGGTAGGCCACCGGCTGGGCGGCCGGGTGATTGTGGAGCTGGAGCTGAGCCCGCAGCGCGGCCAGTCGTTTGCCGACCATGCGTTCCAAGGGCATCGCGCGCTCAGCCGCCTGCGCGGGCAACGCACCATCGATGAGCTGCTGGACGCCGCCGCGCAGGAAGTGCGCACGCTCACCGGTTTTGACCGCGTCATGGGCTACCGCTTCCGCCACGACGGCAGCGGGGACATCGTGGCGGAAGCGCGGCGCGACGACCTGGAACCGTTTCTGGGCCGGCGCTACCCCGCAAGCGATATTCCGGCGCAGGCACGGCGGCTGTACACCATCAACACCCTGCGCAACATCGCCCAGACGGACAGCGCGCCCGTGCCCGTCCAGGCCATTGCGGGTGAAGACGAACCGCTGGACATGAGCCACAGCGTGCTGCGCAGCGTGTCGCCCGTGCACATTGAATACCTCACCAACATGGGCGTGGCTGCGTCCATGAGCATCTCCATCGTGATCAACGGCCAGCTGTGGGGCATGCTGGCGTGCCACCACATGACGCCGCGCCACGTGCCCTACAGCGTGCGTTCGACGTGTGATGTGCTCGCGCAGATCCTGGGCGCGCATGTGCAAGGGCTGGAGGCGCGCATGCGATCGCAGCGCATTGACGCCGCAGCAGCGCTGCGCACCCGGGCGGTTGAAAGCGTGCTGATGGCCGACGACGGCATCTTTGCGTTGATGCCGCTGGCCCCGCAGATGTGCGCCATGCTGGACGCGCAAGGCGTGGCGTTTGCCGAGAACGCCAAGCTCGCCACCTGGGGTGAGGTGCCGGTGGAGGCGCTGCAGGGCCTGGTGGCCTGGCTGAACGACCTGCAGCGCACACAGCGGCAGCCGCTGGTGCATATGCACGAACTTTCCGCCCTGCCCGGGCCGTTGCGCCTGCAACTGGGCAATTGCTGCGGCGTGCTGGCCATGCGGTTTGACGAGCTGTCTCAGGGCTGGGTGCTGTTTGTGCGCAAGGAGCAGCTGGAGACCATTGCCTGGGGCGGGCGCCCCATCAAGGAATACGTGAGCGGCCCCCTGGGCCCGCGGCTGACCCCGCGCGGCTCGTTTGATGTCTGGAAGGAAACTGTGCGCGGGCAGTCCGAGCCCTGGAACGCGGTGGATCTGGAGATTGCCCAAAGCCTGATGGCTGAACTGCTGCGCGTGAGTGCCGGGCGTCATGCTGACCTGGGCCACACCCGCAACCACATGCTGGCCATGCTGCAGGACGAATACAGCGACCCGCAGGACCGTTCCGCCGAAGGAACCAATGGCACCGGGCGCAACCGCATGCGCCGTCTGGTCAGCCAGGTGCTGGACGCGTCACGCCTGCAGGCTGGCACACCGCTGGGCATGCAGGGCGCGCCGCTGGATCTGAGCCAGGTCGTGGCCGGCGCCGTAGACGACGCATGCAAGGCTTTTGCCGACACCCGCTTCATTCGGGAACTGCCGCGCCAGACACCGATTCATGGCGATGCTGCGCGCCTGCGCCAGGTGGTGACCACGTTGCTGGACCATGCCTGCGTGCATGGCGCCGCGGGTGAGGCGATCCTGGTGCAGCTGCGTGTGCAAGCGGACCACGTCATGCTGGATGTGAGCCATACCGGCGCGGACATCACCGAGGACGTGACAGCGTCCATGCTCAACCCGTTCCAGCCGCGCGAAGCGGGCCGCTCGACCGTCAAGGACGAGCTGGGCCTGAGCCTGTACATTGCCGGCGGCATCGCGCGCGAACACGGCGGCGAGCTGGTGTTCTCGTACGCCGAGCCTTACGTGCTGGCGTCCTTGTCGCTGGCGGTCAAGCCAAGTCCGTAAACGATTGCAGCGGCGACAGCGCGGGAAACTGCGCGGCGCGCTTTTCCTTCATGGCGGCAATGGATTCGCGCACGTGGGCGTTGCTCCAGATCGCGCCCTGCACCCAGCCCATCTGTTTGAGCGAATCCTCCACGGAATGGTCACGTGTGTAGTGGATCACCTGTTTGGTGCCCCAGATGGCCACAGGCGGTTTGGCGGCGATTTCTTTGGCGCACTGCATCGCAGCAGCCAGCATGGCCTGGGGCGTGTCAAACACTTCGTTGACCAGCCCGTAGCCAAGCGCCTTTTGCGCGCCCAGGCGGCGCCCGGTGTAGGCCAGCTCTTTCACCACCCCCATGGGCAGCAGCTTGGGCAGGCGCTGCAGCGTGCCGACGTCGGCCACCATGCCGATGTTGATCTCCTGGATGCAGAAGAATGCGTCGGCCGTGGCATAGCGCATGCAGCAGGCCGTGACCATGTCCACCGCCCCGCCGATGCAGCCGCCCTGGATGGCCGCGATCACGGGGATACGCAGCGTTTCCAGCTTGGTGAAGGTGGCCTGCATGTCGGCCAGCATGTCGTAAATGGCGGCGCGGCCCTCGGCGCTGTGGTCGTCCATGGCAATGGCGCTGCTGAAGGTGTCCAGCGACATGCCTGCGCTGAAGTGTTTGCCGGTGGACGAGATGATCAGCGCCCGCGCCTGTCCCTGGCGGTGCAGCTGCGTCAGCACCTCGTCCAGCTCGCGCCAGAAGGTGGGGTGCATGGTATTCAGCTCGCCAGGGCGGCTCAGTACCAGGTGGGCAATATGGTCTTGGACGGTGAGTTCAAAGCACTGCATGGCGGGGGTGTCTCCTGTGCCCGCCACTGTAAGCCGCAGTGCCGTACGGCCATGACGACTGCGCGACACGCTACCAGAGCTTGGCGCAGTTTCCGCTGAACACGACCGTGCCCGGCGCCGAGGGGGCTGCATCGGTTTCTACCGTCACCACCAGCTTCTGCACTCTGGACAACAGCTTTTCAGAGGTATCGGGCAGTTGTGAGGTTGCAGAACCGGTCAGCGGTACCGGCCCCAGCACAAACGCAGGTCCGCTGGCTGGCACGGCCCACAGCACCAGACGGCCCTGCGCGGGTGCTGTGATGGGGCCAATCACCTTGACCGTCATGGCCGTGCCGTGGCGCAGCGAGCTGACCAGCAGCTTGCCGTTGCCCTGCGCATCGGTGAGCAGGCCCACATAGCTTTGTGGCAGCCGCTGGCCGGTGAGCATGGCCGCGCGGTCGGCCGTGATGAACAGGCCAGGCATCGCAACAAACAGCACGCTGGCAGCCATCAGGCCTGCCGCCAAGCCACCCAGGCCCCAGCCCGCAGGTTTGAACCAGCCCAGCGGGGCAGGGCGGTGGGCCGCAGACAGCGTGCGTGTGCGGGCGTCAATGGCGGCCCACACACGGGGTGGTGCGGCGTGCGGCGGCACGGCCTGCCCCAACGCACCCAGGCGGTTTTCCCATTCGGCCACGGCCAGTTGCAGGTCGACCCGGTGGCGCAGCAGTTGCTCGAACCGGCGGCGTGCGGCGCCGGCCAGCGTGCCCAGCACATAGCCGGACGCCAGGTGATCCACAAGGCGAACGTCCGTATATTTCATGCCGCCACCCCGCGCGCGGCCAGGCAGGTCTTGAGCTTGTCCAGCCCGCGGCGGATCCAGGCCTTGACCGAGCCCAGCGGGGCGCCCATCTGCTGGGCCACTTCGCTGTGCGACAGGCCCTGGTAATAAGCCAGGGCCAGACTCTGGCGGTGGCTGCCGTCCAGCGCGCCCAGGCAGGCTTCGATGTGCAAGGCGCGGGTCGCCTCGCCCAGCAGGTCCAGCGCGCTGGGGGCGGCGGTGGTGCCAGGGGTCAGGTCGTCCAGTGTGTCGCTGTCGGGCAGTTCGGATTCGGCCCGGCGCTTGCGCTGGCGCAGTGCATCCAGCGCCTTGTTGCGCACGACCGCGATCAGCCAGGTCATGGGCTGCACGGGCTGCCCGTTGACCTCGCTGCGGTAGCTGCCCGCGTTCTTCCAGATGCTCACAAAGGCCTCTTGCAGCACGTCTTCTGCCGCCTGTTCACGTCCCAACATACGAAGGGCGACGCCAAACAGATGCGCCTGCGTGCGCGCGTACACCTGCGCAAAGCAGGCATGGTCGCCCTGCGCGGTGCGGGCGATCAGCTGCTGCAGCGTCAGGCTGTCAAGGCTCATGGGCGCGAGTATAGGCACGCGCGCGGGCAGGGGCCAGTTCAGCGGCGGCGGCGGGGAACGACCTGCAATTGGACTGTGGCACGTGCGGGTGTGGCCCCCACGGTGACCGTCTGCATCGGCAGGTCGATGATCTGGTCGCCCTGCCACACGCGCACCTGCGCGGCGCCGTCTGGCACATCGTCAAACACGGCCTGGCCTTCGGGTGTGGTGCGCTGCGCCCAGGGCGAATCGCTCACATACACGTGGCCGCGCATGGAGCCGTGGATGTGGCAGCCCAGCAGCACGGCGCCCGCCTTGTCCATCGTCACGTCCACGCTTTTGGCCGGTTTGCCGTCCACCTTGCCGTCCAGCCGCAGTTCAAAACCACCGCCCGTGCTGGAAAACTGCGCCAGCCCGGCAGCCGATCCGCGCGTGTGGTGTTCCCACGGGTCGCTGTTGGTAAAGGTGATTTTTGCGCCCACCGGCACCAGCGTGAGTGCCGGAATGAAGCGCATCTTTTCCTGGTTGATGGTGGCTGCCGTGGGCAAGGCGGTTTTGGGTGTGCCTTTGGCTGACGGCAGCACGACGACGACAGCGTCCTGCACCGGCTTGCCTTCCTTGTCCAGCACGGTGACCGAAACCACGCCGGCGCCGGCACCCGAGGCCATGGCGCAGGCCATGAAGAAAGTTGCAAGCCGCATGGTGTTCACTTCTCTGTAATGGTGTCGCGGTGCATCGGGGCCAGCTGCGCGAGCAGCTGGTTCTGCGCGCGGAACGGGATGCCCTGCGCGTCCATGGACAGCTGCAGCACTTCCACCAGCGCATTGAAGTCCGACTTCTTGATCTCCAGGTTGGCGTGCGCTGATTTCATGTCGGCACCCTTGTAGATGCACGGCCCGCCAGTGACCTGGCAGAACTGCTCCACCAGTTGCTCTTTCACGCGCTGCTGGTTGGAGGGCTTGAAGTGAGGCCCGGTGCGCGGGTCGGCCAGCAGGCGCACCATGAAGTCGTCCATCAGCTTGACCAGGCCCGGCTTTTCGCCAAAGGTCTTGTACAGCGCGTCGGTGGGCAGGGTGGGGGTGGGGGCGGGCGCTTGCGCCATGGCAACGCCGCAGGCGGCCAGCGCCAGTGCAATCAGTGTCTTTTTCATGTTGGTTCCTCAGGAAGTTGTCAGAAGGCCACTTGCGCCGACAGATAGGCGCCTTTTTGCTTGCGGTTGCCTGTGATGCCTGGCACGACCTTGCCCAGGTCCACATAGGCCAGCGTCAGCGACAGGTTCTTGGACGGCGCCCAGGCAATGAAAATGTCTTTCCAGTCGTCCTCACGCAGTGCATCCCCCAACCCGGCGGCGCGACCCAGCGCTTCCAGGTTGTTGGGCTTGAAGCGGTACTCGGCGCCAATGGCCACGTTCTTGCTCAACAGGTACGCGACGGAAAACTCGGGCTGCAGGCTGTAGCTGTCGCGCCCCGGCGCGTTGGAGCCGAAACCCAGCAGGCCGTTCTGGTTGGCCTTGGTCGCACGCAGCGTGCCGTTGACCAGAATGCCTTGCGCCAGGAACAGCTTGGTGGCGCTGACGTACACGTCCACACCACTGGTCTTGGCGCCCAGGAAGTTCAGCACCGAACCCAGCGAGCCGGGGCGGGTGTGCTTGTATTCCAGGCCCACGGCAATCTGCGGCATCAGGGTGTCGCTGTCCAGCACGGCGTCACCGGCCACGCGGACCTTCACGCCCACGATGTCCATCTTGATGTGCTGGCCCGGCGTGACGCCAAAGGGCGCAATGCCGTTCAGCGCAATGGAAGGTGACGCGTTGAAGTCCTGGCGCGCCACCGACAGTTCAATACGGTCCTTGAAACCCAGGGCGGCGCCGTAAGTGGTCAGGCCGTAGTCCTGCGTGCTGGCGCGGCTGATATGGGCCGACGCGCCGATTTCGCCTTCGGTGGCGTTGCTGCCGATCACGGCCCAGGGCGTGAGCCCGCCGCCGGCCGCGCCGTCAATGGAACTGACGCCGCCGGTCAGCAGCAGTTTGCCGGTGTCGGCCTGGGCCAGGCCGCAGCACAGGGCCGCAAGGGCCAGCGCCACCGCATTTTTCGCGTGTTTCATGGGTGCTCCGTCGTAGGAAGTTGTTGGTATGCCCACCCGTTACGCGGCGCCGTTACATCCGGATTCACAAATTCACATATATCCGACGATCGCTGCGGGGCATTGAAACCCGCAGGGCCATTGCGGCGTAGATGCGGCATGACCCAACAACAACTGGTACTGGCGATGGCCGTGCTCGCGCTGCCGGTGGTGGCACTGGCGCAAACGCAGCCGGCCCAAGCCGCGCCCGAGCGTGTCTGGGTCACACCGCCGCCGGGTGACGCAGTGCGGGGCCAGGCGCTTTATGCCGCGCAATGCACGGCCTGCCATGCGGTTGATGTGCACAAGACCGGGCCGGCTCACCGTGGCGTCTTTGGCCGCAGGGTCGGCAGCGCGCCGGGTTACAGGTATTCCGATGAAGTCGCCGCGTCGCGTCTGCGCTGGACGGCGCAGACGCTCAATGCCTGGCTGGCCGACCCCGAAGACCTGGTGCCCGGGCAGCGTATGGGCGTGCAGGTGATCGACGCCAAGGACCGCGCCGACCTGATCGCCTGGCTGGCGACGCTCAAGTAGCCCTTGCCTTAGAAAAGTTCGCCGGTCAGGGGTGATGCCGTATAGGGTTGCGTTCGCGCCTGCAATGCCTGCGCATCATCTGCGCGCACGAGCGTACCCACCCGCACCCCCAGCAGCCTAAAGCGCCGCGTGAGGTCAATGCGCTTGAGGCACAGGCCCGCCGTGTGGCGGATGGTTTTGGCGTCTGCTGTGTAGTCGGGCAAGGTCTGGTCGCGCGTGACGATCTTGAAGTCGCCGTAGCGCAGCTTCACGCCGATGGTCTTGCCCACATAGCCCTTGCGTTGCAGGTCGCCGGCCACACGCTCGCACAGGTCGGTAAAGATTGCGCCCAGCTCGGCGCGGTCGCGCACGGCGTGCAGGTCGCGGTCAAAGGTGGTTTCGCGGCTCATGGACACCGGCTCACTCTCGGTTTGCACCGGCCGGTCATCACGGCCCCAGGCGGCGTCGTGCATCCAGGCGCCGTAGCTCTTGCCGAAGTTGTCGATCAGCCATTCGCGTGGCTGGGCCGCAATGTCGCCAATGGTCATGAGGTGCAGCTTGTGCAGCTTGACTTCGGCCTTGGGGCCGATGCCGTTGATCTTGCGCACCGGCAGCGGCCACACCTTGGTCTGCACGTCGGCGTCGTAGATGACGGAGATGCCATTGGGCTTGTTGAACTCGCTGGCCATTTTGGCCAGCAGCTTGTTGGGCGCCACGCCCACCGAGCAGGTCAGGCCGGTGGCCTCAAAAATACTCTTCTGGATCAGGCGCGCCAGCACGCGGCCGCCTTCGCGCTGGCCGCCGGGCACGTCGGTGAAGTCGATGTACACCTCGTCCACGCCGCGGTCCTGCATGACGGGTGCGATCTCGGTGATGATGGATTTGAACTGGCGCGAATACTTGCGCACCTCTTCAAAGTCCACCGGCAGCAGGATGGCTTGCGGTGCGAGCTTGGCGGCCTTCATGAGCCCCATGGCCGAGCCCACGCCAAACTGGCGGGCAGCATACGTGGCGGTGGTGATCACGCCGCGGCCCGCGTAGTCCTTGAGCAGCGGGAACGCACCCACCGGAATCTCGTGGGTGGGCAGGTCCGCGTATTTCTCGCGAAGGGCCTCGTCCAGCCGCCGCCGGCCACCGCCAATCACCACTGGCAGGCCCTTGAGCTGCGGGTAACGCAGCAGCTCCACCGACGCATAGAAGGCGTCCATGTCCAGGTGGGCAATACGGCGCAGGGGCTCTCGGTCGGTTGGGGTGGCAGTCACCGGGCAAGCATAGCGCCGGGTGGCCTACAAAGCTTTCAGGATGGCGACAAATCCGGGCAGATCCTGGCCGTGTTCCTTGCGGATGGCGGTGGGCTCCAGCTGCAGCACCTCAAAGCCGTGCGCTGCGGCCAGCCGGCGGATGTAGCCGGGCGACTGCGCATAGCGCCGCGTGGCCTGCAGTACAAAGTCGGCACCTTCGCTGGCCTCGATTGAAAAGCCGAACAGGCCGCCTGCGCTCATGCGCTTGCGCACACCGGCAAACACGGGGTCCAGGTCACCGATGTAGATGAACACGTCGGTGGACACCACCAGCCCAAACAGGCTGTCTGCACCCTGCAGAAACTGCGTCACGTCCTGGCAGGCCAGCTCTGTGTAGAGATCGCGTTTGCGCGCTGCGTCCAGCATGCCGGGCGACAGGTCCACGCCGGTCATGCTGCGCGCCACGGGCGCCAGCAGCGGCGCGCACAGGCCGGTGCCGCAGCCCAGGTCCAGCACGTCGCACTTGTCAGGGTGTGCGGCATGGGCCAGTGGCAGCAGGGCGCTGCACAGACGTTCGTGCGCCTGGTACTTCAGCTTGCCCACCAGGTGCTCGTCAAACTTGTCGGCGTAGCCGTCAAACAGGCTCACGATGTAGTCGGGCGGCGCCACGGGCGGCGCAGTCTCCTGCCCCATCGCAGCCAGCGCAAACAGGCCGGCCTGTGCATCCCCGCCGCAGCGGATGGCCTCGCGGTACGACGCTGCGGCGTCTTCCAGCCGTCCCATCTCGCGCAGGGCATGGCCGCGGTTGAGCAGGGCTTCATGAAAGCCGGGCTTCATGCGCAGCGCTTCGTCGTAGTTTTCCAGCGCCTCGGCATACTGGCCCATCTGGCCCAGCACATTGGCGCGGCCGTTCAGTGCCTCAAAGTAACCCGGGCGCAGCGCAAGCGCCCGGTCCAGGCTGGCCACGCAGTCATGCGGTGCGCGGCGCAGCGCCTGCAGCGCAAATGCACGGTGCATCAGGGCCTCGGGGTACTGCGGGCGCAGTTGCAGCGCGCGGTCGTACAGCGCCAGCGCCTCTTCGTAGCGGCGCTCCAGCTGCAGCGCCGAGCCCAGGTTGAACAGCGCCTCGGGGTAATCAGGTTGGCACTGCAGCGCCTGCTCGAAGCTGGCGCGGGCGTCGTCGGCACGGTCCAGCAGCATGAGGCTGGCGCCGCGGTTGTTCCAGGCCTCGGCATACGCCGGGCGGTTTTGCAGCACCCACTCGAAGCATTCCAGCGCTTCCGTCTGGCGGCCCAGTGAATGCAGGGCCTGGCCCCGGCTGTGCATGGCCTCCACCATGGCCGGTTGCAGGGCCAGCACCTGGTCAAACGCCGCCACGGCATCTTCATGCCGGCCCGCCTGGCGCAGCGCCATGCCGCGCGTCAGGTGCGCGCGTGCATGGCCGGGCGACAGCGCCAGCGCCTGGTCGCATCGCGCAATGGCCTTGTCGTGCAGGCCCAGGTTCACCAGCACCCAGCCCAGGTTGGCCAGTGCGTCGGCGTCGTTGGCGTGCAGGGCCAGCGCGCTTTCAATCAGGCGTCGCGCCAGGAACCAGTTGCCTTGCTGGCTGACGATCACGCCCAGCAGGTGCGGCACATGCAGGTAGGTGGGGTGCGCCGCCAGGATCTGTTCGTACAGCACCTGGGCCTGCCCCAGCTGGCCGGCCTGCTGGTGTTCAATCGCCTGCGCAAAGGCGGCGTCTGCTTCGGTCTTGTTCATGCGCCAGCATGGTACATGCGTGCGGCGCAGGGCTTGCAGTTCAGCCGTGGGCGGTGGGGTAGCTGCCCGGCAGCAGGATGGTGCTGTCCACGGTGCCCACCTTGGTGTGGCCGCAGAACGCCATCGACAGGTCCAGCTCCTTGTGAATGATCTGCAGTGCCTTGGTCACGCCCTCTTCACCCATGGCGCCCAGCCCGTACAGAAAGGCGCGGCCAATGTAGGTGCCCTTGGCGCCCAGCGCCACGGCCTTCAGCACGTCTTGCCCGCTGCGTACGCCGCCGTCCATGTGCACTTCGATCTGGCGGCCCACGGCGTCCACGATCGCAGGCAGGGCGCGGATGCTGGACTCAGCCCCGTCCAGCTGGCGCCCGCCGTGGTTGGACACGATCAGCGCGTCCGCGCCCGACTGCACGGCAATGTGCGCATCTTCCACGTCCTGGATGCCCTTCAGGATCAGCTTGCCGCCCCAGCGCTTCTTGATCCATTCCACGTCGCCCCAATTGAGCGCCGGGTCGAACTGCTTGGCTGTCCATTCGGCCAGCGAGCCCATGTTCTCGATGCCGCTCACATGGCCGAAGATGTTGCCGAAGTTGCGCCGCTGCGTGCCCAGCATGCCCATGCACCAGCGTGGCTTGGTCGCCATATTGATCAGGTTGGGGATGGTGAGCTTGGGCGGTGCGCTCAGGCCGTTCTTCAGGTCCTTGTGGCGCTGGCCCAGGATCTGCAGGTCCAGCGTCAGCACCAGCGCCGAGCAGCCCGCAGCCTTGGCGCGGTCGATCAGGCGCTCGATAAAGGCGCGGTCCTTCATGACGTACAGCTGGAACCAGAACGGGTGGTTGTCCGTGCCCTTGGCCACGTCCTCAATCGAGCAGATGCTCATGGTGGACAGCGTGAACGGGATGCCGAATTTTTTGGCCGCGCGCGCCGCCAGGATTTCACCGTCGGCGTGTTGCATGCCCGTGAGGCCCGTGGGCGCAATGGCCACCGGCATCGCCACGTCCTGGCCGATCATGCGGGTGGCCGTGCTGCGGTTTTCCATGTTCACCGCCACGCGCTGGCGCAGCTTGATCTTCTGGAAGTCGCTTTCGTTGGCGCGGTAGGTGCTCTCGGTCCAGCTGCCGGAATCGGCGTAGTCGTAAAACATGCGCGGCACGCGCTTTTGGGCCAGCACGCGCAGGTCTTCGATGTTGGTGATCACGCTCACGGGGTTGTCTCCTTGGGGGCAGCCCCGAATGCTAGCCTCAATGCGCCGGCACGGTTTGAAGAAATTTTGATGCGGGCCGCGCCCGCCCAAAATTTGCTCATTGCGCGGTGATCTTCTGTTCGCGGATCACCTTGCCCCAGGTGGCCGATTCAGCCACGATATCGCCGGCGAGCGTGGCCGCGGGAACGTAGGCGGGCACCGCACCCTGGGCCGCGGCCGCCTGCGCAATGTCCGGCGCGGCCATAACGGCGCGCGTGGCTTCACTGAGCCGCTCGACGATCGCTGCCGGGGTGCCCGCAGGTGCCAGCAGGTACAGCCGGGGCACGGCGTCAAAGCCGCTCAAGGCGTCGGCCAGCGGCGCAATGTCCTCCGCGCCCGCAAGCTTGACCGGGTTCATCACCGCCACGGCGCGCAGCTTGCCGGCCCGGGCCTGGGCAATCGCGGCGGTGGCACTGACCACGCCGATGGGAACCTGGCCGCTGATCACATCGGGCACGATCTGCGCCGCGCCTCGGTACGGGATGTGCACCACGAACGATTGCGTGCGTGCCTTGAGCATTTCAAAGCCCAGGTGGTGCACCGTGCCCACGCCCGAGGTGGCGTATGAATACTTCGCCGGGTTGGCCTTGAGCTGGGCGATGAATTCGCCAGGCGTGCGCGCCGGGAAGTCATTGCCCGTCACGATCACCAGCGGCAGCTGAAAGACGCCCGCGACGGGCGCGAAGCCCTTGACCGGGTCAAAGCTCATGCGCGGCTGCAGGTGCTGCGCGATCAGCAGCGAGCTGTCGCCCAGCATCAGGGTGTAGCCATCGGGCGCGGCCTTGGCCGCTGCATCGCCGGCGATCAGCCCGGCGGCGCCGGTGCGGTTTTCCACCACCACCTGCTGGCCCAGCTGGGCCGACAGGCGCGGTGCCAGCAGGCGTGCCATGGCGTCCACGCCGCCGCCGGCTGAATAGCCCACCAGCAGGCGGATCGGGCGGCTGGGCCAGGCCTGCGCATGGGCGCGGCCGGATGCCATGGCGATCAGGCCGCACGCCAGCAGGGCGCGGCGGCGAAGCATGTCGGGTGATGGGGTGTGGCTCATGGGGGTGTCTCCTGGAATGGGGTGGGGCGTCATGCCTTGCCGGCGCCGCGGGAGCCGGGGCGTTTGGCCAGCTCGGCCAGGCGGTCCTTGTTGGGCGCAAAGCCCAGGCCTGGTGTGTCGGGCAGCGTCAGTACGCCGTTGGCGGGCTTGGGCAGGTTGTCAAACACCAGCTCGCAACATTGCACCGCGACCGAGTGGTATTCCACCAATGAACCATTGGCCAGCCCCGCGTGCAGGTGCATGTTGTGGTGCGGCCAGGCACCACCATTGGCAAAGCGGGTGTTGAATGCCGCCGCCATGCCGGCGATTCGTCCACATTGGGTAAATCCGCCGCTGATGCAGGCGTTGGGCTGCACCACGTCCACAGCCTGCGCCACCAGCATGTCGCGAAAGCGCGAAGCCAAGCCTTCGTTCTGACCCGCAGCCAGCGGGATGGACGTTTTGGCGCGCAGCTTGACCAGGTTGGGAATGTCGTTGTGCGACACCGGCTCTTCAAAAAAGCTGATGCCGTAGGGCTCGATGCGCTGGGCCAGCGACAACGCATGGAAGTAGTCCAGGCTGCAGTTGGCGTCGATGTAGATCTGCACGTCTGGGCCCACGGCCTCGCGCACCGCGCGGATGCGCTGCACGTCTTCAGCGATCACGCCGTCCAGCGCCCGGGGTTCGTCGCGCCGCTGCAGGCCGTGGTGGCCCACGGTCATTTTCAGGCGCGTGAAGCCGCGCGCCACCCAGTCGCGTGCGGCATGGGCCAGTTCGTCGCGGTCAAAAAAGGCAAAGCCGAACGTGGCATACACCGGTACTTCGGCCCTGGCGCCGCCCAGCAACCGCCAGCAGGGCTCGCCCAGGGCCTGCCCCTTGATGTCCCACAGCGCCAGGTCCAGCGCCGCGATGGCGTGACTGGCATAGCCTGACTGGCCGCGCGGCGTGAGCAACCAGTAAAGCCGCTCCCAGATCTGCTCATGGCGCATCGGGTCCAGCCCCACCAGATGGTGCGAGGCAATGTCGTTGACGATGCTGGCGATCACCTCTTCTTCGGTAATGGCGGTCATGCCGGTGCCGCTCAGGCCGGTGTCAGTCTCGATTTCAACCAGACACACGGACAGGCTGGTGGACCGTGTGCCGCCGGCGACCGCAACGGACACGGGAAGGTTCAGCGGCGTGGCGCTGACGCGGGTGATCTTCATGTTGTCTCCACTGCGCGAGCCGGCGGCCTGCGCTTGTATGGCCTCAGTGTAGGAAGCACCGCCCGTTGCGGGCAAGGGCGTACGCCAAACGCGGCTTTCGCGGATGGCGAAAGCCGGCCGTTGCGGGATTCGGCCCGTCAATGGCGCGTAAGTGCCCGTATCAGCGTGCGCGCCGCCGGCGCCAGCGGCACGCCGGAACGTGTGGCAATGCTGTGTGTGCGCCGAGCCCAGGCGTCGGTCAGCGGCACGGCCTTCACGTCCAGGTGTGCCAGCTGCGGGGCAATGGCCTGCAGCGGCAGCACGCCCACGCCCAGCCCGGCGGCCACCATGCGGCTGACCGCGTCAAACCCGCGCATGCGCATGCGCACATGCAATGTGCGGCCGGCCTGCGCCGCGCACGCCATCAGGCGGTTGGACAGGGCGGTGCCGTCGGTCAGCGTGATGAAGGGCTCATCGAGAGCGTCGGCCAGCGCCAGCCGCCGCCGTGATGCCAGGCGATGTGTGCCTGGCGTCAGCAGCACCAGGGTGTCTGTGAAAAAAGGTGTCAGCACCAGGCCTGCGGGTGCCACGGGCAGGTCCACCACGCCGAAGTCTGCACGGCCTTCGAGCAGGGGAATCGGAATCTCGGGGCTGCCGCGCTCTTCAATGTCCACCTGGATCAGGGGGTGTTCGCTCATGAACGCCTGCAGCCGTTGAGGCAATACCTCCAGCAGCGCGGACGTATTGGCCAGCACCCGTACATGGCCTTGCAGGCCGTCACCGTAGCCGCGCAGGTCCAGCGCCAGCCGGTCGGCATCGATCAGCAGGGCCCGGCTGCGCTGTACCAGCATCTGGCCGGCCGGGGTCAGCTGCACGCCGCGCGGCGAGCGCTCGAACACCCGAAAGCCCAGTGAGGCCTCCAGCGCCGAGATGCGGGTGCTGGCGGCGGCCACCGCCAGCTGCAGGCGGTCGCTGGCCGCGCTGATGGAGCCCAGGTCCGCCGCGGCGACCACCACGCGCAGGGTAGCCAGGTCGATGGATTCGTACATGACGCGATTGTGGCCGTCAGGGCAGGGCCTTGACGCCGGCACCCCGCACCTCAATGCGGATTTCATCCAGCACCTTGCCGCCCGCATCCGCCAGCTGCACCTGGTGGCGCCCGGGCCAGGGCAGCCATTGCGCCTGCGGGCCGCGGGCGATTTCGCGGCCGTCCATCAGCCAGCGCACATCGCCGCCGTGTGCGGAGAAGGTCAGGCGCTGGCGCTGCGGCGGGATGTCCGGGTCCAGCGCCACGATGGTGCCGTTGGCGGGGGCGGTGATGCGAGGCGCCAGCGCGGCGGGGGGCGCTGCGTCCAGCGCCACGCGCGCCTGCTGGGTGCCCGCCATGAACCATTCGCTGCGGGCGGCCTCCAGCGGGCCCAGATCCACCCGCTGCGCCACCAGGCCGGGCGGCGCGGCCGGGGCGCGGCTGGGTGTATGGGCATGCAGGTGGCGCATCACCGCGGCCCACACGGGCGCGGCGCCGCTGGTGCCGCTGACGTCATGCATGGACGCACCGCTGGCATTTCCCACCCACACGCCCACGGTGTAGCGCTGGCTGAAACCCACGGCCCAGTTGTCGCGCATGTCCTTGCTGGTGCCAGTTTTCACGGCGGTCCAGAAGCGGGTGGCCAGCAGGCTGTCGGTGCCGAAGGTGCGGGCGCGCGCATTCGGGTCGCTCAGCATGTCGGCCACGATGAAGGCAGCGCGGGGGTCTATGGCCTGTGTGAACACGGGTTTGCCCTGCAGCGCCAGCGTGGTGGTGCCGGCGCGCCCGCCATTGGCCAGTGTGCGGTAGGCGTTGGTCAGGCCCAGCAGCGGCACCTCGGCGCTGCCCAGCGCCAGGCTGTAGCCGTAGTAGTCACCCTGCTCCTTCAGCGGCAGGCCGGCGGCGCGCAGCTGCCGCGCAAACGCATCGGGCGACACCATGACCAGCGTGCGCACCGCGGGCACGTTCAGTGACGCGCCCAACGCGGTGCGCGCCGACACCCAGCCCTTGAACTGCCGGTCGTAGTTCTGCGGGATGTACAGGCCGCCGGCGGTGGGAATGTGCGTGGCCGCGTCTTCCAGCAGCGATGCAGCGGTCAGGCGGCGCTCGGCAATGGCCTGGGCGTACAAAAAGGGTTTGAGCGTGGAGCCGGCCTGCCGCAGCGCCGTCACGCCGTCCACCTCGGCCGCGCGGCTGAGCGTGCCCGACGAGCCCACCCAGGCCAGCACCTGGCCGGTAGCGTTGTCCAACACCACCACGGCGCCGTCTTCCACGTGGCGGCCGTTCAGCTCGCGCAGGTGCTGCTGCAAAGTCTGCAGGGCCATGCGCTGCAGGGGCGCTTGCAGGGTCGTGCGAACAGCACCAGCCTGACCATTCAGCAGCCTGCGCGCCACGTGGGGCGCAATACCCTCGCTCGCGTCAAACGCACGGCGCTGCAGCGCGCCGGTGGCAAACAGGTCCAGCCCATCGCAGTCCACCTGGGTGGTGGCTTGCTGCACGGCCTTCAGCACGCCGCAGGCGCGCTGCGCCACGGCGCGCACGCCGGCGTTGGGCGCGCGCACCAGCGCGGCGGCAATGGCAGCCTCGCGTTCGTCCAGCCCTTGCGCGGCCTTGCCAAACAGCGTGCGGCTCAGGGCGTCTATGCCCACCAGCTCGCCGCGAAACGGCACGAGGTTGAGGTAAGCCTCCAGGATCTGGTCTTTTCGCCAACGGCGGTCCAGCACCTGGGCGGCCACGGTCTGGCCCAGCTTTTGCGCCAGGCTGCGCCCGCCGGGGCCTTGGGCCCAGTCGTCGTCCAGCAAACCGGCCAGCTGCATGCTCAGCGTGGACGCCCCGCGCGTGCGGGTGTTCCACAGGTTGGCCCACGCGGCGGCCGACACGGCGCGCCAGTCCACCCCGCTGTGTTCGTAAAAGCGCTTGTCTTCGCTCAGCACCATGGCCGTGCGCAGCGCGGGCGATACATCCGCCAGTGCTACCCAGTCGCCGCGGCGCACGGTGGCGTCGGTGCGCAGGCGGTGGATCACCACGCCGTCACGGTCCAGCAACAGGCTGTCGGACGGGCGGTGGCTGCGGCGCACCTCGTCAAAGGCGGGCAGGGCAGCGGCGGGCAGGGCGCAGGCCAGGGCCAGCAGCAAGGGGAGCGCTGCGCGTTTCATGCGCGTCAGACCCCCACCGGCGCACGCATGGCCGCAGACATGATCTCGCTGAGCGTGGGCACCCACAGCGCGGACGCGTCCACACCGGTCTGCACCAGCACGGTCTGCGTGGTGCGCTCGATGATGATGCGCTGGCCGTCGTGGCCCACCATCATCATCCAGTTACCGTCGGCCTGGCCGTGCCAGAAGAAGTACTTGTAGCCAAAGCGTGGGCCCGCGTTGCCGTAGCGCACCTGCGCGTCGGCCGCCGACCATGACGCGCATTCGTCGATCCACTGGGCGCTGACGATTTGGCGCCCGCCGATGCTGCCGCGCTGCGCCACCATCTGGGCCAGGCGTGCCCAGTCGCGCAGTCGCGCGCCAAAGCCGATGCAGTTGAACTCCTTGCCCTGGCCATCGCACAGCCAGCTGGCTGGACCCTCGGCGCCCAGCGGTTGCCACAGCGCCTCTTCGCAGAACGCAGCCATGGGTTTGCCGGTGACCTGGCGGATCACCATGCCGATGGTCAGCGGGCACAGCTCGTTGTAGTTGTAGCGCGCGCCCTGCGGCCCCTGCGGCTGGTTCCAGCCGCGCACCGCGCCTTCCAGGTCAGACGTGCTGTTGAGGAAGGCGCGCGGGTACAGCGACGGGTTGTCGCGGTCGTGCAGGATCTCGGCGCCGCTGGACATGTTGGCCAGGTTGCGCAGCGACACGCCGCCGTGTAGCGTGCCCTGCAACGCGGGCACATAGTCCTGTGCCTTGTCGTCCATGGAACGCACCAGCCCGCGGTCCACGCAGATGCCCAGCAGCAGCGAGGTAACGCTCTTGGCCATGGACCAGCTGGTCATGCGCATGTCGGGCTTGCGGTCAAACTGGTAGGCCTCGAACAGCACTGTGCCCTTGCGCGCAATCAGCAGAGCGCTGACCGGCCAGGCCCGCATGTAGGTCTGCGCGCGGATGGCGACGGGTTCAAACACCTTGGCGCCCTCCGCCGACAGCACGCCCAGCGGCACGGGCGACGCCGCGGGCGCAATCGGGCGGGCGCGAAACATGGCCTCGTACCCGCCGGAGTAATTGCCCACCCGGTAGGCCTTGTCTGTCCAGCTGCGCGACGGGCCCCAGCCGGACGGGTAGCCCAGCCGTTGCTCCCAGTCAGATGCCGCGGCCCATGGGGCCAAGGGGTGGGCCAGCAGCGCGCCTGCGCCCAGAAAATGCCTGCGTTTCATCGTCCAGCCTCCACCTTCACCCGCGCATTGGGCGCCTCGCCAAACATCTCGGGCGCGTACATGGCCTCCACCCGGCTGGGGGGCAGGGCGAAGTCGCCCACGTTGTTCAGGCGCAGCGTGTATTCCATCTTGACCGTGCCCTTGGGCAGGTATTCGTAATAGCTGCGGAAGGCCTCAAAGCTGCGCTCCTCAAATGCCGGCCAGCCGGGGCCGGAACGCTTCTCGCCCTGCGTGGCGATCTGCGAGTCGCGGCCCAGGCCGCTGCCCAGGATGGTGGCCCCACCGGGCACCGGGTCGCTGATCACCACCCAGGTCATGTCGGCGCTGGCGTTGACTTCGATCGTCACGCGCAGGACGTCGCCGCGGCTGTACTTTCCGGCCACGGCCTGCTCCACCGGCGTGATGGTCTTCTTGATCTGGTAGCCCGCGCTGAACGGCGCCTTCAGATCGACCGCAGCGAGCGACTGCAGCGTGAGCCAGGGCTTGCCGGTGCCCTGGTGGGTGGCGTTCAGCGTCTCTTTGCTTGCAGAGGCCCAGGGCAGGGTCATGCTGGCGTTGCGCGGTTGGCGCCAGTCCACCGTGGCGGTTGCCGTGCCCAGCGTCGCTCGCGTGCTGCCAGTCACGGGTGTGGACTCGAATTTGGCCGAGAACTTTTCCAGCGCCATCCCGCCCCACAGGTTGGCCGTGGTGGTGAGCCACGCGCCGCGCTGCTGGCGGCCGATAAAGCCGCTGGCCAGTCGGCCCATGTCGTCTTTCCACGCCGGGTCGTCCATCACCGCCAGCAGCAGCCGTGCGGTGTTCACGTCGCCGTTCTGCATGAGCCACCACCAGTAATCGCCCTGCTCGGTGCTGAAGACGAGCTTGGTGCCCTGGTAGCTCAGGCGGCTTTTCAATACCTGCTGGGCCTCCGCCATGCGCTGCTCGCGCTGCGGCACGTCGGCCACGCGGCGCAGGATGTTCAGCCAGTCGATCACCGCGTGCGTGGGCCACTGGTTGGGCGCAATGGTGATGCTGCCCAGCATGCGGCCCTGCGCCTTGCCATAGCGCGACAGCGCCTCCAGCGCGGCGAGCTTGCGCACGTCCAGGTCCTTGCGCGGCGACCAGAATTCGCGCTGGATGCGACCTTCTACAAACGCGATCAGCCCCCGCTCCATCGGCGCGCGGGCTTCGTCAGGCAGGGCGAAGGCGGGGTTGATGGACGACGCCTCATGGCTGGCCGCCAGCAGGTAGGCCGTGAGCACATCGCTGCCGCGGTTGGCGTCGCCTTCGCGCGGCGGGAAGTAATGCGCCAGGCCGTCGCTGTCCAGGTAGCCGGGCAGCTGCGACACCACGGTTTGCCACATCTTCGCGTCGCGCAGGCCCACGGCCTTGCTGGTCTTTTGTTCCAGGCAGGCAAAGGGGTAGTTGATGAACCAGTCGCGCACGCCGGGCATGCCTTCGGCCAACTTGGGTTGCAACGACAGCTTGAGCCCGCCGCGCGGTGTGTTGCCCACCTTCAATGCATCTGCGGGGGGCACGGCGTCCAGCGTGAATGAACCGTCCAGCTGCACCAGCGTGGCCTGCTGCACCGTCAGCGGCACAGCGGGCACGATGCGCTGGCGGGCCTTGAGGGCATCACGTGCGCCGCTGACGGTGTCGCGCGCTTCAATTTCCCACAGCAGGGCTTCGGCGCGTGTGAACGCGAGCTGCGCAGGCGCGGTCACGTTCCAGGCCACTTCACGCGCTTCACCGGCCGGGATGTCCACGGTCTGTACAGGCAGGTCGAGCAAGGTCGCCCGCGGTTTCACCTCCACCTT
>CALRZF020000028.1:0-19076 GCA_943372585.1 Ramlibacter sp. 2FC
CCGGCCTGCAATACGAAGACACCACCGTGGGCGCAGGCGCCGACGCCAAGGCTGGCCAGGACGTCACCGTGCACTACACCGGCTGGCTGTACAACGACGGCACGCAAGGCGCCAAATTCGACTCCAGCAAGGACCGCAACGACCCGTTCGAGTTCTCGCTGGGCGCGGGCATGGTCATCAAGGGCTGGGACGAAGGCGTGGCCGGCATGAAGATCGGCGGCAAGCGCACGCTGATCATCCCCGCCGCACTGGGCTATGGCGCCCGCGGCGCCGGCGGCGTGATCCCGCCGAACGCCACGCTCAAATTTGACGTGGAGCTGCTGGGCCTGGGCTGACCCCCTGCTTAGGTCTAGGGCCTTTTTTCCCGTGGGGCCCGCATCATGGGCCATGGACAACAAAGGCATCAGCTTCTTCGCACCCGCCTCGGGCACTCACAGGCTTGCGCCGTCCGGCACCGCTCCCGCTTCGGCCGAACAGCGGGTGGAACAAGCGCGTGAAGCGGTCTTGACCGCCTTGCAGCTGTGGCTCACGCAGCGTAACGACTTGAGCGACGACATTGCGCTCGTCGGTGCCAACCTGCTGAGCCAGAACCCGCAGGATGGCAGGCTGGACCTGACAGAGCTCGCCGGAAACAAGGCGGCGGCATCCATGCCGCTCCTGGTCTGGAAATCCATGCGCGACTTGTTCTCAGCGCTAGGGCACAAGACGCCCACGGTCAGCCTGCCCGCCAGTTGCCTGGCCGGTTGGCCGGCCCGGCATACGGTGGCGGCACTGAACGCCATGGCGCCCGTCGACACGCTCAACATTGATCTGCCGTCGGTGACAGACGTGGATCTGAGCCGGCTGGGCGAGGGAACCGGATTGCCGCCACCGCGAAACATTCTTGTGAGCGTTTCTGTGGCCCACGGGGCAGGCCGCATCCGCACCGATCTGGCTGCGCCTGTGGGCAGTCTTGTGCTGGGGAACAATCCCCGGGAAAGCGTCACGGTCGTCCAGGGCGGCCAGCGCCTGCCTCTGGGAACGGGTTCTGCGTCCTCTTCTTCGTCTTCCTCCTCTTCCTCCTCCTCGTCTTCCAGCTAAGCCGCGCGACTCAGGCTTTGCGCGCCGTCACCTCAATTTCAATGCGCATGCGCGGGTCGGCCAACCCGACGGCCATCATGGTGGCGGCCGGGCGTATGTCGCCAAAGTATTGGCGCAGCACCGGCCAGCAGGCCTGGAATTCCCCGGCGTCCGGCAGCAGATAGGTCACACGCACCACGTCCTTCAGGCTTGAGCCCGCCTGCGCCAGCGCAGCCTCAATGTTCTTCAGGCACTGCTCGGCCTGCGCCACCACGCCGTCGGCAATGGTCATGGTGCTGTAGTCAAAGCCTGTGGTGCCCGACACAAACACCCAGTCGCCGTCCACCACGGCGCGTGAATAGCCAATGTCCTGCTCGAAGGTGGAGCCGGAGCTGATGAGTTGTCTTGGCATGTGCGTTCTCCTTGGGATTCGAAGAATACCGCCCCACTACAATCCGTCCGCCCCGCCACACATGACTTGCGGCCGTTTTGGCCCGTCTGAGGCCCCAAACGGGCCAGAAATCGTCAATTCCCCGTCTTGAAAAGGGCTTTTGCGGCCCAAGCTGCCCGGCAGCGTTACCAGAAAACAGTTATCCGAGCATGAGCGACCACCAAACCAACCCACCCCACCAGCCGCCGTCCGGCCCCACCGGCCCGATGTCCCCCGAGGAAATTGAAGCCGCCCAGGCCGCCAATGAGGCCGACGCCCTGAATGCCCTGGGCACGGCCCAGGCCGAGCTGGCCGTTCTGCAGGCCAAGAGCGCCTACCTGGCCGACCAGTTCCTGCGCGCCAAGGCCGAGGCCGAAAACGCCCGCCGCCGCGCTGAGGAAGAAATCTCCAAGGCCCGCAAATACGCCTTGGAATCCTTTGCCGACAGCCTGCTGCCGGTGTGCGACAGCCTGGAAGCGGGCTTGGCCATCAAGGACGCCACGCCCGAGCAGATCCGTGAAGGCGCCGAAGCCACGCTGCGCCAGCTCAAGAGCGCGCTGGAGCGCAACAAGGTGCTGGAGATCAACCCCGGCCCCGGCAGCAAGTTCGACCCGCACCAGCACCAGGCCATCAGCATGGTGCCCGCCGAGCAGGAAGCCAACACCGTCGTGACCGTGCTGCAAAAGGGCTACCTGATCGCCGATCGTGTGCTGCGCCCGGCCTTGGTCACGGTCAGCGCACCCAAATAAAAGTCTTGAACCCGGGCAACTTATCCACAAGTAACCCACATCTGAATTTCATCTGCATCTGGAGCAAACAACATGGGCAAAATCATTGGCATCGACCTGGGCACCACCAACTCGTGCGTGTCCATCATGGAAGGCAACACCACCAAGGTGATTGAGAACTCCGAGGGCGCGCGCACCACGCCGTCCATCGTGGCCTACCAGGAAGACGGTGAAGTGCTGGTCGGCGCCTCGGCCAAGCGCCAGGCTGTCACCAACCCCAAGAACACGCTGTACGCCATCAAGCGCCTGATCGGTCGCAAGTTCACCGAGAAAGAAGTCCAGAAGGACATCGACCTCATGCCGTACAAGATCACCGCCGCCGACAACGGCGACGCGTGGGTCGAAGTGCGCGGCAACAAGATCTCTGCCCAGCAGGTGTCTGCCGACATCCTGCGCAAGATGAAGAAGACGGCTGAAGACTACCTGGGCGAGCCCGTGACCGAAGCGGTCATCACCGTGCCCGCGTACTTCAACGACGCGCAGCGCCAGGCCACCAAGGACGCCGGCCGCATTGCCGGCCTGGACGTCAAGCGCATCATCAACGAACCCACCGCCGCAGCCCTGGCATTCGGCCTGGACAAGCAGGAAAAGGGCGACCGCAAGATCGCGGTGTATGACCTGGGCGGCGGCACGTTTGACGTGTCCATCATCGAAATCGCCGATGTGGACGGTGAAAAGCAGTTTGAAGTGCTGTCCACCAACGGCGACACCTTCCTGGGCGGCGAAGACTTCGACCAGCGCATCATTGACTACATCATCGGCGAGTTCAAGAAGGACCAGGGCGTTGACCTGTCCAAGGACGTGCTGGCCCTGCAGCGCCTGAAGGAAGCCGCCGAAAAGGCCAAGATCGAGCTGTCCAGCTCGGCCGCGACCGACATCAACCTGCCCTACATCACGGCCGATGCATCGGGCCCCAAGCACCTGAACATCAAGCTGTCGCGCTCCAAGCTCGAAGCCCTGGTGGAAGAGCTGATCGAGCGCACCATTGCGCCGTGCCGCATGGCCATCAAGGACGCCGGCGTGAGCGTGGGCGACATCCACGACGTGATCCTGGTGGGCGGCATGACCCGCATGCCCAAGGTGCAGGACAAGGTCAAGGAGTTCTTCGGCAAGGAGCCGCGTAAGGACGTGAACCCCGACGAGGCCGTGGCCGTGGGCGCTGCCATCCAGGGCCAGGTGCTGTCGGGCGACCGCAAGGACGTGCTGCTGCTGGACGTGACCCCGCTGTCGCTGGGCATTGAAACGCTGGGCGGTGTCATGACCAAGATGATCACCAAGAACACGACCATCCCGACCAAGTTCGCGCAGACCTTCTCGACCGCCGACGACAACCAGCCGGCCGTGACGATCAAGGTGTTCCAGGGCGAACGCGAGATGGCCACCGGCAACAAGCTGCTGGGCGAGTTCAACCTGGAAGGCATCCCGCCCGCCGCGCGCGGCACGCCGCAGATTGAAGTGTCGTTTGACATCGACGCCAACGGCATCCTTCATGTGGGCGCCAAGGACAAGGGCACCGGCAAGGAAAACAAGATCACCATCAAGGCCAACTCGGGCCTGTCGGAAGAAGAAATCCAGAAGATGGTGAAGGACGCCGAACTGAACGCGGCCGACGACAAGAAGAAACTGGAGCTGGTGCAGGCCCGCAACCAGGGCGAGGCGCTGGTGCACAGCGTGCAAAAGAGCCTGACCGAATACGGCGACAAGCTGGAAGCCGGCGAGAAGGAAAAGATCGAAGCCGCCGTCAAGGAAGTCGAAGAAGCGCTCAAGGGCGACGACAAGGCCGCCATTGACGACAAGAGCAACGCGCTGATGACCGTGAGCCAGAAGCTGGGCGAAAAGATGTACGCCGACCAGCAGGCCGCGCAAGCGGCCCAGGCGGCGGCCGCCGGCGCCGGCAGTGGCGCGGAAGCTGCTTCACAGAAACCGCAGGACGACAACGTGGTCGATGCGGAAGTCAAGGAAGTGAAGAAGGGCTAAAGCCTTGCGAGGGCTTTGACAGGCTCGGCCCGAACGGAGAAATCTTCGTTCGGGCTTTTCAGTTTTTTCCTGGTTGAAAACATGGCCACCAAAAGAGACTTTTACGAAATTCTGGGCGTCCCAAAAAACGCATCAGAAGAAGAAATCAAGAAGGCTTATCGCAAGCTCGCGATGAAGCATCACCCTGACCGCAACCAGGGTGACGCCGCCAAGGACGCCGAGGCCAAATTCAAGGAGGCCAAGGAAGCCTACGAGATGCTGTCTGACGCCGAAAAGCGCGCAGCCTACGACCAGTTCGGCCACGCAGGCGTGGACCCCAACATGCGTGGGCCTGGCGGCGCAGGCGCTGAAGGCTTCGGCGGTTTCGCCGAGGCGTTTGGCGACATCTTTGGCGACGTGTTCGGCGGCGCGCGCGGGCGCGCCGGCGGCGGCCGGCAGGTGTACCGCGGCAGCGACCTGAGCTACGCGATGGAAGTCACGCTGGAAGAAGCCGCCCACGGCAAAGAGGCCCAGATCCGCATTCCCAGCTGGGACGGCTGCGACGTGTGCCACGGCAGCGGCGCCAAGCCCGGCACGCAGGCCAAGACCTGCTCCACCTGCAACGGCCAGGGCGTGGTGCAGATGCGCCAGGGCTTTTTCAGCGTGCAGCAGACCTGCCCGCACTGCCGCGGCACGGGCAAGATCATCCCCGAGCCCTGCACCACCTGCCACGGCCAGGGCAAGATCAAGAAGCAGAAGACGCTGGAAGTGAAAATCCCCGCGGGCATCGACGACGGCATGCGCATCCGCAGCGCCGGCAATGGCGAGCCGGGCACCAACGGCGGGCCGCCGGGCGACCTCTACATCGAAATCCGCCTCAAGAAGCACGACATTTTCGAGCGTGATGGCGACGACCTGCACTGCGCGGTGCCCATCAGCTTCACCACGGCGGCACTGGGCGGCGAAATCGAGGTGCCCACGCTGGCGGGCAAGGCCGCCATTGACATCCCCGAGGGCACGCAGGCCGGCAAGCAGTTCCGCCTGCGCGGCAAGGGCATCAAGGGTGTGCGCTCCAGCTACCCGGGCGACCTGTACTGCCACATCTCGGTGGAAACGCCGGTCAAGCTGAGCGAACACCAGCGCAAGCTGCTCAAGGAGCTGGACGAGTCGCTGAAAAAAGGCGGCGCCAAGCATTCGCCCGACGGCCAGAGCTGGACGGACAAGCTCAAGAGTTTCTTCAACACCTGAGCTTTTCTGCGGTGGGGTAACCGGTCGTAAACATGTGGCGTTACCCCGCCCAAACCGGCGCAAAATGAAACGCCATGCGCCTTAAACTCTTTCGCTCCACCGGCTACGCGTCGGTCTTCGGCCCCGGTGAAACACGCATGGCCACCCACCCCGGGTGGGTGATGCTGGCCACCAGCCTTTGGCTGGCGCTGGCTTGCAACGCGCCGCTGGGGCTGGCACTGATGGAGCGGGCACACCCTGTGGATGCGTTTGCGTTTGCGCTGCTGGCGGGCGGTATGGCCGCCGTGCTGCTGGGCCTGCTGGCCTGGGGCAACGCGCTCAAACTGTGGGTGCTGTTGCTGCTCATCGCCGGCGCATGGATCGGCACCTGGACCTGGCTGCGCGGCCCCGCCCTGCCCTGGCAACTGGTATTGACTGTGCCGGTGCTTGCGCTGCTGCCCTGGGCCTGGCTGCGCGGCGTGCCCGTCAAGCGGCTGTCGGGCGCGCGCCAGTTGCGTGTGCACCTGGTTGCGATGCTGCTGGGCTGCGCCGCCTGCGCGCTCGCGTGGTGGCTGGTGTCACCCACGACCTGACCCCGCCGCACCCTTGCAGGGCGGCTGTCACATGTTCATGTGAAGGACCTCCCCCACCCGCTGGCGTTATGCTGTCCGCCATGTTGTCCGAACGTCAAGAGCCAGGTGTTTCCATCGCTGTGGTGGAGGATGACGCCCCGCTTCGCGAGACCCTGTGCGCTGCGATCAACGCACAACCGGGCATGCATGTAGAGGCCTCTTTTGACCGCTTCGCATCCGCCATGGCCTGGCTTGCGCACCACCGTGTGGACGTGCTGCTGACCGACCTGGGCCTGCCGGACGGTTCGGGCATCGACCTGATCCGCGCCTGCGCCGCCTGGCACCCCCACTGCGACATCATGGTAATCACCATGTTTGGCGACGAGAAAAACGTACTGGCTTCCATCGAAGCCGGCGCGGTCGGGTACCTCCTCAAGGACACCGACCAGCTCGACGTGGCGCGCTTCATTGCCGACCTGCGCCAGGGCGGCTCGCCCATGAGTCCGCTGGTGGCGCGCAAGCTGCTCACCCGCGCGCAGCCCGCACCTCAGGTGCAGGCCAGCCCCATCACGCCCGCGCACATCAGGCTGACGCCGCGCGAGCATGAGGCGCTGGACCTGATCGCGCGCGGCTATACATACAGTGAGATCGCATCACTGCTCGCGGTGTCCGTCAACACGGTGCAGACCCACATCAAGAACACCTACACCAAGCTGTCCGTGCACAGCCGCAGCGAGGCCGTGTTCGAGGCCCAGAAGCTGGGGCTGTTGCGAGGCGGCCTGTTGCAGCCGGACGACCGGCCCCAACCGATCGCATGAAGCACGTCGCGCGGTGGGTACGGGTTGCGCTGTGCTGGTGCCTGTTCAGCCTGGGCGGCATGGCACAGGCCACCCTGGTGCAAGTGCAGCGCGCCGATGTGAGCGCCACCGTGGCGGGCGTGGCGCAGCCCGACGCCAGCACACGCCTGCCCTACCACTGGGACAAGCTGCACGGCGCCGTGAGCGGCCAGGCCCGTTTTCGCGTGAGCGTGGCCGTGCAGGACGTTACGGCGCCGTTGGGGCTGTACGTCCCCCGGCTGGGCAACACCTATGCCATTCGCATCAACGGCGACCTGTTTGCAAGCTTTGGCACAGTGCCCGCGAACCTGTATGACGACTCGGCTACCGAGCCGCGCTACTTTGCCATCCCCCCGCGCCTGCTGGCGCCGACGACAGTGATCGAAATTGACATCGGCGCAACCGGCGGCCGCCAGGGCGGGCTGTCAGAGATGACTGTGGGCACGCAAAGCGAGGTCTACGCGGTCTACCAGGCCAACCACTTCTGGCAGATCACGGGCGCGCGCGTGGTGGTGATCGTGAGCGCGGTGCTGGGCCTGCTGGCCCTGCTGCTGTGGGCCCGCCAGCGCGACCCGGCCTACCTGGCCTACGGTCTGGGCGAGCTGCTGTGGGCTGTGCAGACCTTGCGGCTGCTGGTTGAACATGCGCCCCTGCCCTGGCCCTGGTGGGGCGTTCTACCGCTGGCCGCGTTCAATGCGGCACCGCCGCTGTTGTGCCGCTTCGCGCTCATCATCATGGGCGCTGAAAAAGGCCGCGTGTCCCTGCTGGCCAATGCGCTGATCATCATGGCCGTGCCTGCCGCGCTGATGACCATGCTGGGCGGCATGCTGTGGATCCCGCCGGTCTTTCAGGGCCTCATTACCGTTACCAGCGCGCTGATGGCATGGGTGGTGATCTCTGCCGCCGTGCGCAGCAACGTACATGAAAAGCGCATCCTCGGTGTGGCCGTGGGCCTGATCGTGGCCTGCGCCGTGCGCGACGTGCTGGTCCTGCGCCTGTCTGCCAACAACTATGACGTCGTGCCCTGGATCCGGTTTGCGTGGGTGGGCTTTGGCGTGTCGCTGGCGTGGATCATTGCCGAGCGCCTGCGCAAGGAAAGCGCCGCTGCGCGCGATGCAAACCAGAATCTGAGCGACCAGCTGCGCGCACGCGACGCCGAACTGGGCGCCGCGTTCGAGCGCCAGCGCGCCGAGGAAAAGCTGCTCGGCGCCGCCGAAGAGCGCCAGCGCCTCATGCGGGACCTGCACGACGGCCTGGGCAGCCAGCTGGTGGGCGCCTTGCGCGTGGCTCAACAGCCCACGGCGTCGCGCGACGACATCACGCGGCAACTGCGCGGCGCGGTCGACCAGCTGAAGATCACGGTGGACGCCATGCAGGAGACCGATGGCGACATCGCCGCTGTCCTGGGCTCCACCCGCTATCGACTCGCGCCGCGGCTGCAGGCCGCAGCCATTCAGCTGAGTTGGGACGTGGGGCGCCTGCCCGTCATGGCAGGCTGGGGCGTGCGCCAGTCGTACCAGTTGCAGATGATCCTGTTCGAGGCCTTCACCAACATGGTCGTGCACTCCGGGGCATCGTCCGCGCGCCTGGCCGCGCGGCAGGTTGAACAAAAGGGCACATCTGTGATCGAGATCGAAATGACCGATGACGGCAAAGGCTTTGACATCAGCGCCGGTATCCACGGCGGCAAGGGCCTGCCCAACATGCGCCAGAGGGCCGACGCGCTGGGCGCAAGGTTCCAGATCACGTCCCGGCCAGGGGAAACGCGGGTACTCATCACCATCCCCATCGCGGGGCCGGACCCCGCACGTGCTGACTAGAAGTGCGCCCTAGAACAAGGCCTGCTGCCCCACCGGCGACGGCCGGCGAAACGCCGTGGTGTCAAATGTGAACCGTTCGCGGTTGAACCCCAGCCGCTTGCAGGCCTTTTCAAACCGCTGGCGGATCAACTGGGCCCACAGGCCCTGGCCTTTCATGCGCGTGGCGAAATCAGCGTCGTAGTCCTTGCCGCCGCGCATGTCGTGGATGCGCGCCATGACACGGTCGGCCCGCTGCGGGTAGTGCACCGTGAGCCATTCACGAAACAGCGGCGCCACCTCCCACGGCAGGCGCAGCACGGTGTAGAACGCGGTGCGAGCGCCGGCTTCCCACGCGGCCTCCAGCACCTGCTCCATGTCGTCGTTGATGAACGGGATCTGCGGCGCCACGCTCACGCCCACTGGCACGCCCTGCTCTGCCAGCGCGCGGATGGTGCGAAGCCTGCGGTGCGGCGCGGCGGCGCGCGGCTCCAGCGTGCGAGCCAGCGCCGCGTCCAGCGTGGTCACGGTCACATACACCGCGGCCAGCCTGCGCTGCGCCATGGGCACCAGCAGGTCCATGTCGCGCTCCACGCCGCTCGACTTGGTGACCAGGCCCAGCGGGTGGTTCGTTTCGTTGAACAGCTCAATCACCGAACGCGTGAGTTTCAGCTCGCGCTCAATCGGCTGGTAGCAGTCGGTCACGGTGCCCACGGCAATGCCGGTGGGCATATAGGACGTCCGCGACAGCTCAGCGCGCAGCACGGCGGCAATGTTGCGTTTGGCGATCAGCTTCGTTTCGAAATCGAGCCCCGGCGACAGGCCCAGGTAGCTGTGCGTGGGCCGCGCGTAGCAATAGATGCATCCGTGCTCGCAGCCACGGTACGGGTTGATGGAATGCTCAAAATAGATGTCGGGCGAATCGTTGCGGCTGATGATGCTGCGCGCGTCTTCAAACGTGACCTGGGTCTGCAGCGGCAGCGGCTCGTCGCCATGCTCCGCCTCTACCGTGCCCCAGCCGTCGTCAAAGGCATCCCGCGCGTCACGCTCGAACCGGTGCGCGATGCGGCTGGCAGCGCCGCGGCCCTTGATGGCTGAAGGCGGGATGAAGATACTGGTCATTCATCCAGTATAAAAGCCCTTGCAGCATCCTGAGTTTTCAGTAATTCCTGAAAATTCAGCACGCCCGAGGCACAATCGCGGCATGCCCCTGCAAGACCACCTCCCCCCACTCTCTCGCCAGTTCGTGTCCCACTTTGGCGAGATGGGCAGCAAATGGGGTATCAACCGCACGGTCGGCCAGATCTATGCGCTGATCTTCATTTCGCAACGCGCGCTGAACGCCGACGAGATTGCCGAGGCGCTGGAGTTTTCACGGTCCAACGTGAGCATGGGCTTGAAGGAGTTGCAGGCCTGGCGGCTGGTCAAGCTGCGCCACCAGAGCGGCGACCGGCGCGAATACTTTGAAGCGCCGGGCGATGTGTGGGAGATCTTTCGCGTGCTGGCCGAAGAGCGCCGCCGCCGCGAGATCGAGCCCACGCTGTCCATGCTGCGCATGGCGCTGCTCGAATCGCCCACCAACGATGCCGAACGTCACGCGCAGGAGCGCATGCGCCAGATGCACGAGTTGATCGACCGGCTGATGACCTGGTTTGACGATGTACAAAAGCTTGCGCCTGAAACCGCCATGCAACTCATGGGCATGGGTGCCACCGTGACCAAGGTGCTGGAATTCAAGGACCGCATGACGGGCCGCTCGTCACGCACCGCCAAGGAGGAATAAATCATGGACCTCGACCCGCTGCTGCTGTCCCGCATCCAGTTCGCTGCCAACATCAGCTTTCACATCCTGTTCCCGACCATCAACATCGCGCTGTGCTGGTTCCTGGTGTACTTCCGCCTGCGCCACACAGCCGCCAAGGGGACACCCGCTGCGCAAGCGTGGGAAGAGGCGTACTACCTCTGGACCAAGGTATTCGCGCTGAGCTTTGCGCTGGGCGTGGTGTCAGGCATCACCATGAGCTTCCAGTTCGGCACCAACTGGCCGGGTTTCATGGAAAAGGCCGGCAACATCGCCGGGCCGCTGCTGGGTTACGAGGTGCTGACGGCCTTCTTTCTGGAGGCCACCTTTCTGGGCGTGATGCTGTTCGGCCGCGGCCGTGTGTCCGACCGCGTGCACATGATCGCCACGCTGATGGTGGCCGCAGGCACCACGCTGTCGGCCTTCTGGATATTGAGCCTCAATTCATGGATGCAGACACCCGCGGGCTACAAGATCATTGACGGCGTGCTGCATGCCGACAGCTGGTGGGCGATTGTTTTCAACCCCTCATTCCCCTACCGCCTGACGCACAAGCTGCTGGCGTCCACGCTGACCGCCGCCTTCCTGATCGCGGGCCTGTCGGCCTGGCAGCTGCTGCGCAAGACGGCCAACGCCGGCACCCATCGCGCGCTGCACACCGCCGTGGTGGCCGCCGCCATTGCCATTCCGCTGCAGATTCTGGCGGGCGACATGCACGGGCTGAACACGCTGCAGCACCAGCCGGCCAAGATCGCCGCGATTGAAGGCATTTGGCACACCGAAAAGAGCGCGCCGCTCACACTGTTTGGCTGGCCGAACGAGAAAGAGGGCCGCACCGATTACGCCATCCAGGTGCCCAAGCTGGCCAGCCTGATCCTGGCGCACGACATTGATGCCGAGATCAAAGGACTCAATGAATTCCCCAACGCGCACCCACCGGTCGCGCCGGTGTTCTGGAGCTTTCGCATCATGGTGGGTATGGGCATGCTGATGCTGGCCGTGTCGTGGTGGGCGGTGTGGACGCTGTGGCGCAACCGCCGGGCCAACAAGGTACAGGGTTCGCCGTTCTCGCGCTGGCAGCTGCGCCTGCTGGCCGGTATGACGTTCTCGGGCTGGGTGGCCACGCTGGCCGGGTGGTACGTGACCGAGATCGGCCGCCAGCCGTTCCTGGTGTACGGCGTGCTGCGCACCGCCGACCTGGTGGCGCCCCATTCGGGCGGCATGGTGCTGGCCACGCTCATTGCTTACCTGGCCGTGTATGCATTCCTGCTGGTGTCGTATGTGCTGGTGCTGATGTACATGGCGCAGCACCCGGCCATGCCCACACCCGAAGCACCGCAAAGCCCCAAGGCCGCCACGCCCATCGGCGGCCCCGCCTGACCAGGAGCACGACATGAGCTGGAACGAAATCCTCCCCCTCATCTTCATGGCCGTCATGGGCCTGTCGCTTTTGGCCTATGTGGTGCTGGACGGCTACGACCTGGGCGTGGGCATCCTGCTGCCCTTTGGCACCGATGCAGAAAAAGACATCATGGTCTCCAGCATCGGCCCGTTCTGGGACGCGAACGAAACCTGGCTGGTGCTGGGCATCGGCGTGCTGCTGGTCGCCTTCCCCAAGGCGCATGGCGTGGTGCTGCAGGCCCTGTACCTGCCGGTGGCGGTGATGCTGATCGGCCTGACGCTGCGCGGCGTGTCGTTTGACTTCCGCGTGAAGGCGCGCGCCGAGCGCAAGGCCCTGTGGAACGGCCTGTTTGCCGCGGGCTCGCTGATGGCCGCCATGGCGCAGGGCTGGATGCTGGGCGCCTGGCTCACTGGCTTTGACACCGGTGCCTGGTCGCTGCTGTTCACCGCCGGCATTGCCCTCACTCTGCCCACGGCCTACGCCATGCTGGGCGCGGGCTGGCTCATCATGAAGACGTGGGACGATTTGCAGTTGAAGGCCGTGGGCTGGGCCCGCGCCGTGATCCTGCCCATGGGCGTGGCGCTGGTGGGCATCTCACTGGCCACGCCCATGATCAGCCCCACGGTGTTTGACAAATGGTTCAGCATGCCGGAGTTCATCGGCCTGCTTCCCATTCCCGTGGCGTGTGCCGTGGCGTTCTATGCGGCGTTCCACGTGATCAGCAAACCCAAGGTGGTGGCAGCGGGCTATGGCTGGGTGGTGTTTGCCTGCACCGTGCTGCTGTTTGTGCTGGCATTCTTCGGGCTGGCGTACAGCATCTACCCGTACATCGTGATCGACAAGCTCACCGTCTGGCAGGCCGCCAGCGCGCATGAGTCCCTGGTGGTGATCTTTGTGGGAACCGCCATCACGCTGCCGGTGATCGTGGTCTATACGATCTTCATGTACCGGGTGTTCTGGGGACGGGCGAGTGTGTTGAGCTACATGGCGCCGGTCCGTCATTCCCGCGAAGGCGGGAATCCATAGCGCCCGGCTTCTCTCTGAATGCCCTGGGTCCCCGCCTGCGCGGGGACGACGAGGGTTTTATCATCCTGCCCATGCTCCGCCTTCCCGCTCTTGCGATCGCTGCCTGCCTGTTGCACGGCCAGGCGCTCGCCGATATTCCCGCGTCCTACCAACCCATGGTGCCGCAACCCGCCTTCAGCTTCACGCAGCGGCTGTTTGACCTGGCGCCCGCATTCGAGCAGGCGCGCGCACAGAACAAGCCCGTGTTCGTCTACCTGGGCGCATCAGACTGCCCGCCCTGCGTGGACTACACAAAATTCCTGGATCGCCAGCGCGACGCGCTCAAGCCCGCATTTGACGGTGTGGTGCTGGTGGACCTGCGCACATGGCTGCGCGGGCCGGCCGTGAAGCTGGCGCTGGATGGCAAGCAGTACACGGTGGCGGAGTTCAAGGCGATGGTGGGTGACCAGAACCCGGGCTTTTCGTACCCGTGGTTCTGGCTGCTGTCACCGGGCGGCAAGCAGCTGAAGCAGTTGCCCTATGGGCTGGATGCGTACATGACCGTGGCGGGGCACACGCGGCTGCTGGCGCGATAAGGCACGGACGCACTGGATTCCCGCCTGCGCGGGAATGACGGGATCGTCAGGCGGCCAGACGCGCCTTGGCTTCTTCGTATTCGCGCTTCAGACGCGCCACCATGTCGGCTGTGCTGGTCACCTCGGTCACGGCGCCAATGCCCTGCCCGCAGCCCCAGATATCTTTCCAGGCCTTGGCCTTGCTGCCGTCACCGGACGCAAAGTTCATGGTCTTCACGTCGCCTTCGGGCAGGTTGTCGGGGTCCATGCCGGCGGCCACGATGCTGGGGCGCAGGTAGTTGCCGTGCACGCCGGTGAACAGGCTGGAATACACGATGTCGTCGCTGTTGCCGTCCACGATGGCCTGCTTGTAGGCGTCGCTGGCGCGGGCCTCGTGCGTGGCGATGAAGGCCGAGCCAATGTAGGCAAAATCGGCGCCCATGGCCTGTGCGGCCAGCACCGCGCCACCGGTGGCGATGGAGCCACTCAGCGCCAGCGGGCCGTCAAACCACTGGCGGATTTCCTGGATCAGCGCAAACGGGCTCTTGACGCCCGCATGGCCGCCGGCGCCGGCAGCCACAGCAATCAGGCCATCGGCGCCCTTTTCAATCGCCTTCTTGGCAAAGAAGTTGTTGATGATGTCGTGCAGCACCACACCGCCGTAACTGTGGATCGCGTCGTTCACGTCGGTGCGCGCGCCCAGGCTGGTGATGATGACCGGCACCTTGTACTTCACGACCATTTCCATGTCGTGTTCCAGCCGGTCATTGCTCTTGTGCACGATCTGGTTGATGGCAAACGGCGCGGCGGGTTTGTCGGGGTTGGCCTTGTTGTACGCGGCCAGGGTCTCGGTGATCTCGGCCAGCCATTCGTCCAGCTGCGACGCCGGGCGCGCGTTCAGCGCGGGCATGGAGCCGATGATGCCGGCCTTGCACTGCTCGATGACGAGCTTGGGGTTGCTGATGATGAACAGCGGCGAGCCGATGATGGGCAGCGGCAGGTTCTGCAGGGTCTTGGGCAGCTTGGACATGTCTCTCGTTCTCTTTCAGAAAGCTTCAAGGGCCAGCGCGGTCACGCTGTCGGCGCCGTCCACGATGCTGTCGCGGATACCGGGCGCCTTGCTCAGAATATGGTCTGCATAGAAGCGCGCGGTTGTCACCTTGGCGTCCATGAAGGCTTTTTCTTCGCCCTTGGCGGATAGTTCCTCTGCCACCAGCAGCGCGCGCGCCAGCTGCCAGCCGGCCACCAGGTTGCCCGCCAGCATGAGGTAGGGCACGCTGCCTGCGAACACGGCGTTGGGGCTGGCCTTGGTATTGCCGGCCACAAAATCCACCACGTCCACAAAGGCTTCGCGCGCGGCCTTCAGGCGCTTGCCCACGGCCTGCGCCTGGGCGCTGCCCTTGGCCAGTTCGGCTTCTGTCGCTTCGATTTGTTTGGCAATGCCCTTGGCCGTCTGGCCACCGTCGCGTGCCGTCTTGCGCCCCACCAGGTCGTTGGCCTGGATGGCGGTCGTGCCTTCGTAGATGGTCAGGATCTTGGCGTCGCGGTAGTACTGCGCGGCGCCCGTCTCTTCAATGAAGCCCATGCCGCCATGCACCTGCACGCCCAGGGACGTGACCTCCAGGCTCATCTCCGTGCTGTAGCCCTTGACCAGCGGCACCATGAATTCGTAGAAGGCAGCGTTTTGCTTGCGCACGTCGGCGTCGGGGTGGTGGTGCGCGGCGTCATACGCTGCAGCGGCCACGGAGGCCATGGCACGGCAGCCCTCGGTATAGGCGCGCATGGTCATCAACATTCGCTTCACATCGGGGTGATGGATGATGGGCGCGCTGGTGTTCATGCTGCCGTCCACCGGTCGGCTTTGCACGCGGTCCTTGGCATAGCCCACGGCCTTTTGGTAGGCGCGCTCGGCAATTGCAATGCCCTGCACGCCCACGGCATAGCGCGCAGCGTTCATCATGATGAACATGTATTCGAGGCCCCGGTTTTCCTGGCCCACGATGTAGCCCACGGCGCCACCATGGTCGCCATACTGCAGCACCGCAGTGGGCGACGCCTTGATGCCCATCTTGTGCTCGATGCTCACGCAGTGCACGTCATTGCGCGCACCCAGCGAACCGTCCTTGTTGACCATGAACTTAGGCACCACAAACAGGCTGATGCCCTTCACGCCCTCGGGCGCGCCCACCACGCGGGCCAGCACCAGGTGGACGATGTTGTCCGCCATGTCGTGCTCGCCGTAGGTGATGAAAATCTTGGTGCCGAAAATCTTGTAGGTGCCGTCAGGCAGCGGCTCGGCGCGCGTGCGCACCAGCGCCAGGTCGCTGCCGGCCTGGGGCTCGGTCAGGTTCATGGTGCCGGTCCATTGGCCGCTGACCAGCTTTTCCAGGTAGGTCGCCTTGAGCTCGTCGCTACCGGCGGTCAGCAGCGCTTCAATCGCGCCGTCGCTCAGCAGCGGGCACAGCGCAAAGCTCATGTTGGCGGAATTGAGCATCTCACCGCAGGCCGCGCCAATGGTCTTGGGCAGGCCCTGGCCGCCAAAATCCACGGGGTGCTGCAGGCCCTGCCAGCCGCCTTCGGCGTACTGCTTGAATGCTGCCTTGAAGCCCGGCGTGGTGGTGACCACTCCATCCTTGAGCGACGACGGGTTCTTGTCGCCCTCCCAGTTCAACGGGGCGATCACGCCCTCGTTGAGCTTGGCGCATTCCTCGAGCACGGCCTGGGCCGTGTCAAAGCCGGCTTCTTCAAACCCGGGGATCTGCGCAATCTGGTCGATGCGGGCCAGGTGCTGGATGTTGAAGAGCATGTCTTTCAACGGGGCGGTGTAGCTCATGGGTGTCTCCTATGCATATTCCAGTGGCCGCCGCGGAACCGGCTGTGCCGGGCCGCAGGCGGCGCCCCCTGGAGGGGGGAGCGGCCGCAGGCCGCTTCGGGGGTGGACCCGTTTACAGCGCTGCGACCAGTTCGGGGATCGCCGTGAACAGGTCCGCCTCCAGCCCGTAATCGGCCACGCTGAAGATCGGCGCTTCAGGGTCCTTGTTGATCGCCACGATCACCTTGGAGTCCTTCATGCCGGCCAGATGCTGGATGGCGCCCGAGATGCCAGCGGCCACATACAGTTGCGGCGCGACGATCTTGCCCGTCTGGCCCACTTGCCAGTCGTTGGGTGCGTAGCCTGCGTCCACCGCGGCGCGGCTGGCGCCCAGTGCCGCACCCAGCTTGTCAGCCAGCGGCGTCATCACTTCGTTGAACTTCTCGGCGCTGCCCAGGGCACGGCCGCCCGAGACGATGATCTTGGCCGCCGTCAGTTCGGGGCGCTCGCTCTTGGCGATCTCGTTGCCTTCAAACGTGCTCTTGCCGCTGTCAGCGGCTGCGCCTGCCGTTTCCACCGCGGCGCTGCCGCCCGTGGCCGCAGCCGGGTCAAAGCCCGTGGTGCGCACGGTGATGACCTTGGTCGCATCGGTGGCCTGCACGGTGGCAATGGCGTTGCCGGCGTAGATGGGGCGCTCGAACGTGTCGGCACCCAGCACCTTGGTGATGTCGCTGACCTGGCCCACGTCCAGCTTGGCGGCCACGCGCGGGGCCACGTTCTTGCCACTGGCCGTGGCCGGGAACAGGATGTGGCTGTAGTTGCCTGCAATGGCCAGCACCTGTGCCGCGACGTTCTCAGCCAGGCCGTGGCCCAGGTGGGCGCCGTCGGCGTGGATGACTTTGGCAACGCCGGTAATCTGAGCGGCGGCCGCGGCGGCTGCACCGGCGTTGTGGCCGGCCACCAGCACGTGCACTTCACCACCACAGGCAACAGCTGCGGTCACGGTGTTCAGGGTGGCGCCCTTGATGGACGCGTTGTCGTGTTCAGCAATAACGAGTGCTGCCATTTAGATCACCTTCGCTTCGTTCTTGAGTTTGGCCACCAGCGTTGCAACATCAGGCACCTTGATGCCGGCCTTGCGGCCTGCGGGTTCGCTGACCTTCAGGGTCTTGATGCGCGGGGCCACGTCCACGCCCAGGTCCTCGGGCTTGACGGTGTCCATCTGCTTTTTCTTGGCCTTCATGATGTTGGGCAGCGTGACGTAACGCGGCTCGTTCAGGCGCAGGTCGGTGGTGATCACCGCCGGCAGGCTCAACGAGAGGGTTTCCAGGCCGCCGTCGACTTCGCGGGTGACCTTGACCTTGCCATCGGCCACTTCCACTTTGGAAGCAAACGTCGCTTGCGGCAGATCGGCCAGCGCGGCCAGCATCTGGCCGGTCTGGTTGCAGTCGTCGTCAATGGCCTGCTTGCCCAGGATGATCAGACCGGGCTGTTCCTTGTCCACCAGGGCTTTGAGCAGCTTGGCGACCGCCAGGGGTTGCAGCTCTTCAGACGTTTCCACGAGGATGGCGCGGTCCGCGCCGATGGCCATGGCCGTGCGCAGGGTTTCCTGGCACTGCGTGACGCCGCAGGATACGGCGATGACTTCCGTGGCGATGCCCTTTTCTTTCAGGCGCACGGCTTCTTCCACCGCGATTTCGTCAAACGGGTTCATGCTCATCTTGACGTTGGCAATATCCACCCCGCTGCCGTCCGATTTGACTCGGACTTTCACGTTGTAGTCGACCACGCGCTTGACTGGGACGAGGACCTTCATGCTTGGCTGGCTCCAGAGTTGTTGAATTGACGTTAACGTAAACCTGACGATTCTATGCGGCGGTGCATCACAGAGGCCATCGTTTGGCCCCGAGGGGCCTATAGGAATGGAATAGAACGACCGTTCTTTTTTGGATTATAGGCCTCGACCTCCCCGCCGTTAGAGGCGACTGCCGAAATCAATGTCCGGCCCATGACAATTTGCCGACCGCGCGGTTGGTTAATTCGGGTAATTCATAGGACCACTTCAGGCCACCCCAACCTATAGTCGGTTTGTTACCTATTCCAACCTGTCGATTCGAGGAGTTCCCCATGCGCCGTCGTCTTATTGCCCTGGCCGCCATTGCCGCCGCCACCGGATTCACCACCGCAGCCCAGGCACAGACCGTGCTGACGGTGTCCAGCTGGCTGCCGCCCACCCACACGCTCAGCATGGCCCAAAAGGAATGGTGCGACCTGCTGGAAAAGAACACCACGGGCAAGATCAAGTGCAACATCCTGCCGCGCGGCGTGAGCCCAGCCCCCGGCACCATGGACGCCGTGAAGAACGGTCTGGCCGATGTGTCGTACACCGTGCATGGCTACACGCCGGGCCGTTTTGTACTGACGCAGATGGCCGAAGTGCCGTTCCTGGGCGACAAGGCCGAGCCGCTGTCGGTGGCATTTCACCGCGTGGCCAGCAAGCACCCTGAATTTGATGCCGAGCATCAGAAGGCCGGCGTCAAGCCGCTGGCGTACTTCACCCACGGCCCCGGCATCATCTTCAACACCAAGCGCCCCATCGTGCGCCCTGACGACCTGCAGGGCCTGAAGTTCCGCGTGGGCGGCGGCATGGTGAATGACATCTCCAAGGCTCTGGCCATGAACGTCACGCTCAAGCCGGCGCCCGATTCGTACGAGCTGTTGTCCACCGGCGTGATGGACGGCACGCTGTTCCCCGCGGAGTCAACCGACTCGTTCAAGATCGACAAGATCATCAAGCACGCCACCGTGTTCCCGGGC
>CALRZF020000029.1:0-18949 GCA_943372585.1 Ramlibacter sp. 2FC
CATCGTGATTGGCGCGGGCGCGGGAGGGCTGGTGTCGGCCTACATTGCCGCCGTGGTCAAGGCCAAGGTCACGCTGGTGGAGTCGCACAAGATGGGCGGCGACTGCCTGAACTACGGCTGCATACCCAGCAAGGCGCTGATCAAAAGCGCCAAGCTTGCGCACCAGATGCGCCACGGCCACCGCTATGGCCTGAATGACGCCACACCCACCTTCAGCTTCCGCGCGGTGATGCAGCGCATCCGGTCCGTGATTGCCGCGATTGAACCGCATGACAGCGTGGAGCGCTACACCGGCCTGGGTGTTGAGGTGCTGCAGGGCTACGCGAAGATCGTGAACCCGTGGACGGTGGAGATCGCGCTCAATGGCGGCGGAAAGCAGGTGCTGACCACCCGCAACATCGTGATCGCCGCGGGTGCCCGCCCCTTTGTGCCGCCGCTTCCGGGGCTGGATGCCGTGGGCTACGTGACCAGCGACACGCTGTGGGATACCTTTGCGCAGTTGGATGAGATCCCGCAGCGCCTGGTGGTGCTGGGCGGCGGGCCGATCGGCTGCGAGCTGTCGCAGGCGTTTGCGCGGCTGGGGTCCGCGGTGACGCAGGTTGAAATGGCGGCGCGCATCATGATCCGCGAGGACGAAGAGGTGTCCGCCCTGGCCCGCGACGCGCTGGTGGCTGACGGCGTGCAGGTGCTGACCGGCCACAAGGCGCTGCGCTGCGAACGGGATGGCGACACCAAGGTGCTGGTGGTGGAACACAACGGCGCCGAACATCGAATGGCCTTTGACGCGCTGCTGTGTGCCGTGGGCCGCACAGCGCGCCTTACTGGCTATGGGCTTGAAGAGCTGGGCATCCCGACGCAGAAAACGGTGGAGACCAACGAGTACCTGCAGACCATCTACCCCAACATCTATGCGGCGGGCGACGTGGCGGGCCCGTTCCAGTTCACCCACGTGGCCGCCCACCAGGCCTGGTATGCGGCAGTGAACGCCCTGTTTGGCGACTTCAAAAAGTTCAAGGCCGACTACAGCGTGATTCCCTGGGCCACCTTCATCGACCCCGAGGTCGCACGCGTGGGCCTGAACGAGCAGGACGCGAAGGAAAAGAACATTCCGTATGAAGTCACGAAGTACGGCATCGACGACCTGGACCGCGCCATTGCCGACAGCGAGGCGCACGGCTTTGTAAAGGTGCTGACCGTGCCGGGCAAGGACACGGTGCTGGGCGTGACCATTGTGGGCTCGCACGCGGCCGAGCTGCTGGCCGAATACGTGCTGGCCATGAAGCACGGACTGGGCCTGAACAAGATCCTGGGCACCATCCACACCTACCCGACGCTGTCCGAAGCCAACAAGTACGCTGCTGGCGAATGGAAGCGCGCGCACCAGCCGCACAAGCTGCTGGAATGGGTGCGCAAGTTCCACGACTGGAAGCGCGGATGAAGCCTACGCATGCATGGCTGTGCACCGCTGTGGCCGCTGTCCTGGCCGCCACCGGTGCGCAAGCGTTGGCGCAAGCCCCCGCGCTCAGCGCTTTCTCATCGGCCGCGGGCGACGCCGCGCCGCCGCCCTGGCGCGTGGTCGGCCTGCCGCAGGGCAAGGTCCCGCTCGCCCGCATCACGCTGACCGAGGTCGATGGTGCGCGCGTGGCGCGCCTTGCCACCGACAGCTCGTACGGCACGCTGGTGCACGACATCACGCCCTGGACGCCCGCTACCAGTGCCACGCTGGCCTGGCGCTGGCGGCTGGACCAGCCGCTGGCAGCCGCCAACCTGCGCAGCAAGGACGGCGACGACGCCGCGCTCAAGCTGTGCGTGATGTTTGACCTGCCGCTGGACGTGCTGTCGTTTGGCGAGCGCACGCTGCTGCGCGTGGCGCGCACGGTCTCGGGCGAAAAGCTGCCCGCCGCCACGCTGTGCTATGTGTGGGATGTGTCGCTGCCCACAGGCACCGTGCTGCCCAACGCGTATTCGCGCCGCGTGCGCTTCATGGTGGTGGACGGCACGGCCAGCGCGCCGGGCCAATGGCGCAGCCACCAGCGTTCGCTGGCGGCTGACTTCCTGAAAGTGTTTGGCGACGACACGCAGCAGGTACCCGCAGCCGTCGCGGTGGTGATCGGCGCGGACGCCGACAGCACCGCGGGCCGCAGCCTGGGCTACATCGGCGACGTAAAGCTCACGCCTTGACTAGGCCCTGATCACGCCTTGATTTCCTTGGCTGTGATGGTGTACTTGAACTGGTCCGGCTCCAGCGAGTCATAACGGCCGTTGGCATTTTCGGCGTTGGGGTACATGAAGAAGCCGATCTTCGGCCCTTTGGAGCCGGGCAGCGCCACGTCGTGCGCGGTATTGAAGGCCAGCCAGTTGCCCTCCCACCCGCCGAACAGCGCCTTGTACACGGGCGTGACCACCGGATGGTTGGTCGTCTTGACCCATTCGGGCGTCTCCAGGCGCATGACCTTGCCCACGTCGGCCGGGTCCATGGCCACCCAGCCGTACTGGGCCAGGAACACCTCAGCCCGGCAGTGCTGGGCGCGCGCCAGGTTGGCCGGGTTGCCCGACAGCTCCTTGTAGCCAAAGGCCGACGGCACCAGGCGGATGCCGTACACGTCGCGTGCGGGCACGCCGGCCGCGCGGCACAGGCCGACAAACAGCGCGTTGATGTCGCCGCACTTGCCGCCCATGTTGCCGGTCTCCAGCATGGCCTTGATGTCGCCGGTGCCGCAGCCGCGCACCTTGGGCTCGCGGTAGGTGTTGGCCACGGTCCAGTCGTACAGGCGGCGGACCTTTTCCACATCGGTCTGCGCACCCTTGGTCACTTCCAGCGCGGTCTTTCTGACGATACCGTCGGTGGGCATCAGATCGGTGGCCTGCGTCCAGTATTTCAGCGTGGCGGGGTCTTCCTTGACGGCGGCCTTCTGGCTCCAGTCCTGCGCGCGGTTCTGGGTGCGAAAGCGGCTGGTCAGCTCCACATAGGGCCGGGCCTCGCCTTCGGCAAACTCGGCCACCAGCATCTTGGCGCCGTACTGGGCATCGGCGGTCTGCTGCATGCTGCGCGCATTGCCCGACCAGGTGCTTTCCAGCGACTGCTGGTAGCTCGAGTCGATCGACGGAATGGGCAGCCACACGCGGGTAGCGCCCTTGGGATTGGCGACGTCCACGCGCGTGGTGAATTCAAACGTACGCCAGGCGCCGGGCTGGGGGTTGAAGCTGCGCTCCTGCGCCAGTGCGGCGCCGCCCAGCGCGGGCAGCGCCAGGGCCGAAGAAGCCTGGATGAAGTGGCGGCGTGAAATATCAGACATGGGGTCTCCTTGAACACGGTTCAATGTTGTAAACGGGGTTGGTGAGCGGCACGCGCTACCGGGAGACAGTGCGCAGCAGCGGCTCAATCAGGCGGGCTGCGTCAGGTCCGGCCCAATCATACTCACCCGTCACCACCAGGCGCGGTTTGCCCGCAGCATCAATGACCACGGTCGTCGGGAAGATGCGGCGCGTCCAGGCCTTGGCCGCCGCGCCGTCGCGGTCCAGCAGGATGGGCAGGCGGATGTCCACGGTTTCCAGGTAGTGGCGGATGCGGGGCTCCGCCTCCTGGTAGTTCACGGCCAGCACCACCAGACCCTGCGGGTGCTTTTGTGCCAGTGCATTCAGCGACGGCATCTCGGCGCGGCAGGGCTCGCACCAGGTCGCCCAGAAATTCAGCACCACGACCTTGCCCTTGAGCCGGGCGATGTTCCAGGCCTGGCCGTCCAGCCCGTCCAGTGCCAGCGGGGGCGCCGCCTTGTTGCGCGGCCAGGGCGTGATTTCATGCGAGGCCAAGGCCGGGGCAGACACCATCAAGCCAACGGCCAGCCCCAGGGCGGCCAAGGCGCGAACGGGGTGCAGGCGCAAGCTCATGGCGGGCATGGTACAGGCACGGTGCGGCTACGATGGCGCAATGCACGCCCCCGAGCAACCCATCCTGCGCGACATCGTCCTGGTCGGCGGCGGCCACAGCCATGTGGGCGTGCTGCGCCGCTTCGGCATGAACCCCGAGCCCGGGGTGCGCCTGACGCTGATAGGCACCGACGTGCACACGCCCTACTCCGGCATGCTGCCGGGTTACATCGCAGGCCACTACAGCTACGACGACGTTCACATCGACCTGGCCCGCCTGGCGGTGTTTGCCGGCGCGCGCTTTTACCGAGACGAGGTCATCGGCATCGACCGCGCGGCAGGCAAGGTGCTGTGCCGCAACCGCCCGCCGGTGCCTTTTGACCTGTGCTCGATCAACACCGGCTCCACGCCGCAGGTGACGCGGGTTCCCGGTGCCGCCGAGCACGCCGTGCCGGTCAAACCCATCCACCAGTTCAACCAGCGCTGGCTGGCGCTGCTGGAGCGCGTGCGCGCCCATGCGGGCGTCACCACCATCGCCGTGGTGGGCGGCGGCGCAGGCGGTGTGGAGCTGACGCTGGCCATGCAATACCGGCTGCGCCGCGAACTGCAGGCGCGCGGGCGCAACCCCGATGAGCTGGTGTTTCACCTGTTCACCCGCGATGCGCAGGTCATGGCCACGCACAACGCCGGCGTGCAACGGCGCTTTGCGGCCGTGCTGGCGCGGCGCGGCGTGCAGGTGCACACGGGCGCCGAGGTGCGCGAGGTCACCGCCGGCCACCTGGCCATCGCCGGCGGCCAGACGCTGGCTGCCGACGAAATCATGTGGGTCACGCAGGCCGGTGGCCCGGCTTGGCTGCGCGATACCGGGCTGGCGCTGGACGACAACGGTTTTGTGCGTGTGAACACCCACCTGCAAAGCGTGAGCGATGCGCGCATCTTTGCCGCGGGCGACGTCGCCGCGTTTGAGCCCCGCCCGCTGGAGAAAGCCGGTGTGTTCGCCGTGCGCATGGGCACGCCGCTGGCAGACAACCTGCGCCGCAGTGCGCGCGGCGAGGCCCTGCACACCTACCGCCCGCAGCGGCACTGGCTGGCGTTGATCAGCACCGGTGACCGGTACGCAGTGGCGTCGCGCGGCCAGGGGCCGCTGGGCCTGCGCTTTGGCGGTGAATGGGTCTGGCGCTGGAAGGACTGGATCGACCGCCGCTTCATGCAGCGCTTCAGTGAGTTCCCGCCCATGAGCCCGCAGCGCGTGGCGACGACAACGCAACTGGCCCTGACGGACGACGAATCGCAGCAGGCCATCTCGGCCATTGCCATGCGCTGCGGTGGTTGCGGCGCCAAGGTGGGCGCCACCGTGCTGTCGCGCGCGTTGGGTTCGCTTCACCCGGTTCAGCGCGCAGACGTGGTGATCGGCCTGCATGCCCCGGACGACGCGGCCGTGGTGCGCGTGCCCCAGGGCAAGGCCATGGTGCACACGGTGGACTTCTTTCGCGCGTTCATCGACGACCCTTACCTGTTTGGCAAGGTGGCGGCCAACCACGCGCTGGGTGACGTGTATGCCATGGGCGGCGAGCCCCAATCGGCCACGGCGGTGGTGACGGTGCCGCCGGGGCTGGAGTCCAAGGTGGAAGACCAGTTGTTCCAGATGATGGCCGGCGCCATCGAAGTGCTGAACGCCGCCCACTGCGCGCTGGTGGGCGGCCACACGGGCGAAGGCAAGGAGCTGGCACTGGGCTTTGCCGTGAATGGGCTGGTGGACGAAGACCTGAACACTGTGCTGCGCAAGGGCGGCCTGCAGCCGGGCGACGCCCTCATCCTGACCAAGCCCATCGGCACCGGTACGCTGTTTGCGGCGCATGCGCGGGGTGCCGCGCGCGGGCGCTGGATAGACGCTGCGGTGCAGTCCATGGTTCAGTCCAGCCAGCGTGCCGCGCAAGTCCTGCAGGCCCACGGCGCCACGGCCTGCACTGACCTGACGGGTTTTGGCCTGTTGGGCCACCTGGTGGAGATGACCCAACCCTCCGGCGTGGACGCCGAAATCTGGCTGCCCGCCCTGCCGCTGCTGGACGGGGCCGAAGACTGCGTGGCCGCGGGCATCACCAGTTCGCTGGCGCCAGCCAATGTGCGGCTTCGCCGGGCCCTGCGCGACCAGGCCGGGTTCGTGGGCCATCCGCGCTATGCGCTGCTGTTTGACCCGCAAACAGCGGGCGGCCTGCTGGCGGGCGTGCCGGCCGGGCGGGCGGGCGACTGCGTCGCCGCGTTACGCGAGGCAGGCTACACCCATACCGCAGTGATCGGCCGCATCCTGCTCCGCAGCGACGCCCTGGAGCCCATCACCCTGATAGCCTGAGCCTCCAAAAATGCAAGTACACACTTACATTTAGACATCCGGCACTCATATTCGCCTAAGAATGCGGGGTTACCCTTAAGAACTTGGCTATCCATTGGATTGAACTGTGCAATTAGCACTCGATCCATAGGAGTGCTAATATTTAGGACTTGAAAGGAGTTCTGGTATGACAAACCTGACTGGAGCCTCTACCGCCGCGCTGACCGTTGCCAACCCCTGGGCCGTGGTGCCCTCGCTGGGCAACCTGGACGCGTACATCTCTGCCGTCAACCGCCTGCCCATGCTCACGCTGGAAGAAGAGCAGTCGTTCGCGCGCAAACTCAAGGAAACCAACGACATTGATTCCGCCGGAAAGCTGGTGCTCTCGCACCTGCGCCTGGTGGTGTCGGTCTCACGCAAGTACCTGGGCTACGGCCTGCCGCACGGCGACCTGATCCAGGAAGGCAACATCGGCCTGATGAAGGCCGTCAAGCGCTTTGACCCCGACCAGGGCGTGCGCCTGGTGAGCTATGCGCTGCACTGGATCAAGGCTGAAATCCACGAGTACATCCTGAAGAACTGGCGCATGGTCAAGGTCGCCACGACCAAGGCCCAGCGCAAGCTGTTCTTCAACCTGCGCTCGATGAAGCAGGGCTTCAAGGACGACGCCGATGTGCAGACCCACCGCGAGACGCTGACCGACGCGCAGATTGACGTGATGGCCAGGGAGCTGAACGTCAAGCGTGAGGAAGTCATCGAGATGGAAACGCGCATGTCCGGCGGCGACGTGATGCTGGACCCCGCGCCCAATGACGACGGTGAAGAAGGCTTTGGCCCCATTGCCTACCTGGCCGACGCCAGCCATGAGCCGACCCAGATGATGGAGTCGCGCCAGCGCGACGTGCTGGCCAGCGACGGCATTGCCACCGCACTGGAGGCACTGGACGCGCGCAGCCGCCGCATCGTGGAAGAGCGCTGGCTCAAGGTCAACGACGACGGCTCGGGCGGCCTGACGCTGCACGACCTGGCGGCCGAGTACGGCGTGAGCGCCGAGCGCATCCGCCAGATCGAAGTGGCGGCCATGAAGAAAATGAAGAAGGCGCTGGCGGCATACGCTTGAACACCAGCGCCTCGATGCGTAACCTTTCGTATCACACCCCAGGCCCGGAGTTTCCGGGCCTTTTTTTTGCAACAATTTCCCCGTGAACTACAAGAACATCTGTTGGGTGGGGTTGCTGTGGCTGCTGGGCCTGTTCCAGGGGGTAGCCGCGCAAGAGCCGCCCGGGCCGGTCGTGCTGGAGGCGCAGACGCCCCTGGTGTCCCTGGACGGGCGCAGCGTGTTCTGGGTTGACCCTGCAGGCACGGCCACGATCGATCAGGTGGCCACTGACGCCACCGCGGTGTGGGAGCTGCGCTTGCCCGGGCGCCAGTACAACATCGACGGCAAGGCCCTGTGGGTGCGCTTTGACATCCAGCCGCAAGACACCGAAACCCACTGGTTCGTGGAGCTTGCGTCTTCCGGTCTGGACCGGGTGCAACTGTTCCATCGCACCGACAGCGGCGGCTGGGTCGTGCAGGAAGCCGGCGACACCCGGCCGGTGTCGGCCTGGCCTTTGCCAGGGCGCTTTCCGACCTTCGAAGTGTCGGGCCACCGCAGCGAGGTCACACGCTTTTGGCTGCGCATAGAGCACACCCGTGTGAACTTCGCAACGCCCATTGCCATTGCCAGCCAGGCCACGGTCACGGCGTCGCGCGAGCGCGAGCAATTCCTGCTGGGCGCTTACTTCGGGCTCGCGGCGCTGATCACCGTGGTCGCCGCCGCCAACGCAGTGGCCTTTCGCGACCGCGTGTTCGCGGCTTACGCGGTGTATGTGCTGGCCCTCGGCGTGGGCCAGCTGGCCTACCTGGGCGTGGGTGCGCAGCATGTCTGGGTGAACTGGCTTACCTGGAATGCCAACGCTACGTTCGTGCTGCCAGGCGTGTCGTCGGCCGTGGGGCTGTGGTTCGTGCGCATGGTCACCGAGCCCGCGCGCTTTTCGCGCAGGCTGGACCTGGCAGTCTGGGGGTTGATCGGGCTGCTGCTGGCTGCCGTGGCGCTGGACACGGTGATGCAGTCGCGCCCCACGTTCGCCGCCGTCATGCTGCTGACGGTGCTGGCGCTGGCCCTCATCATGGTGCTGATCGGCATGGTGTGGGCGCAGGGCGATGATCCTGCCATCCGCGTGATCGCCTTGGGCTTTTTGCCGGTGGCGGTGATGGCGCTGTTCCCGCTGGCGCGCGGGCTCAACCTGATCCCCACCAGCGGGCTCACGCGCTACGGGCTGACGATTGGCGCCGCGCTGGAGATGCCCATCCTGTTTTACGCGTTGAGCCTGCGCGGCACGCTGCGGCGCGAAGCCCAGGTGCGCGCGGCGGCCCTGTCGCGCACCGACCCGCTGACGGGCCTGGCGCACACCCGCACGCTGGTGGCGAGGCTGGAGGGCGCCCTCGCGCGCAGCCGCAGCTTGGGTCACCGCTGCGCGCTGCTGGCGGTGCGACTGTCCAACCACGACGCCCTCGTCGCGCAGCATGGCAAGGAAACCGGCGACCGTGCGCTGGTGCTGGCCGCATCACGCCTGCGCCGGTGCATTTCCGATGTGGACATGGCCGCCCGCGTGGGCGAGCAGCACTTTGCACTGCTGCTGGAAGGGCCGACCACCGACGTGACCGCGCAGGACTGCGCCACCCGTGTGGTGGCCAGCGGCCTGCGCGAATCCGAAGTGCTGCCCGCAGGCGCGACGCTGCGCTTTCACGTGGCCGTGGCCATGCTGCCCGAGGGCCAGCGTGACGCGGCAGCCTGCCTGCATTGGCTGCAGGACACGGTGGACCAGATGGCGCAGGACCAGCGCAAATCCATACGCATGGCCAGTGTCTGAAACCGGCCACCCGCCATGCCCTGTAGCATTGCTGCCCTGAAATTCCCAACTCCTGAAAGACCCGACTCATGATCAAGCAAATCCCCCGCCGAGCCGCCCTGCTGGGCGCCGTCGCCCTGGCCTGCGGCGCTGCCCTGGCCCAAGCGCCGGCCAAGCCAGCCAAGGCCACCGCAGCGGCACCGCTGAACTGGCCAACCAAGCCCGTGCGCATCCTGGTGGGCTTTCCTGGCGGCTCCACGCCCGACCTGGTGGCCCGCACCATCGCCGAGCCCCTGTCCAAGGCGCTGGGCCAGCCGGTGATCGTGGAAAACCGCGTAGGCGCCGGCGGCAACATCGCGGCTGATGCGGTGGCCAAGGCCACCGACGACCACACCATCGGCGTGATGATCAACGGCAACATGACCATCGCCAAGATGCTCAACCCGGCCACGCCGTTTGACCCGCTGAAAGACCTGGCCCCCATCAGCCTGATCGGCACCGCGCCGCTGATGCTCACGGCGCCCGCCACGGCCACGTTCAACAACGCGCAGGAATTCTTCCTCGCCGCGCGCAACGCCGGCGACAAATGGAGCTACGGCACGCCGGGCGTGGGCACCGTGGGCCACATCGGGATGGAGCTGCTCAAGACCAAGACCAACATCAACCCGGTGCATGTCCCGTACCCCGGCAACCCCCAGGTGATCAACGCCATGATCGGCGGGCAGATCCACCTGTCGCTGCTGCCCCCGGGGCTGGCCGCCGCGCAGATTCGCGCCGGCAAGCTCAAGGCCGTGGGTGTCACCTCGGTCAGCCGCAGCCCCTTGGTACCTGAATACCCGAGCCTGGACGAAGGCGGCGTGCGCGGCTTCCAGCTGGAGATCTGGACGGCCGCCGCCGGCCCGGCGACGCTGCCCAAGCCCATCGTGGCCAAACTGTCTTCGCTGATCAGCGAGATTTCGCGCTCGCCGGATGTGCGCCAGAAGCTGTTCCAGCAGGGCTGGCAGGTGGCGGGTACGTCGGCTGAAGGGCTGGCCAACCGCATCAAGGCCGACACCAACCTGCTGGGTGGTGTGATCGTGATGCGGGGCATCAAGGCGCAGTGACCTTTTGAACTTGCCCCACCAAGGCCCTTCGGGGCCTTTTTTTATGCCTTGAGCAGCAGGCGGATGTCGTCGGCCAACGCCTGTGCGCCGCTGCCATAACGGGTGTACAGCCGGATGCGGCCCTGCGTGTCATAGACGAAGCTGCCCGCCGAATGGTCCATGGTGTAGCTGGTGGGCGTCTTGCCGTCGACCTTCTTGTAATAGACCTTGTAGTCCTTGGCCATGGCGGCCAGCTGCTCGGGCGTGCCGCGCAGCGCCAGGAAGGTCGGGTCAAAGTTGGCCATGTAGCCCTTGAGCACCTCGGGTGTGTCACGCTCCGGGTCCACGGTGACAAAAATGCCCTGCAGCTTGTCGCCGTCCTTGCCCAGCGCGCGCTTGACTTCGGCCAGCTCGGCCAGCGCCGTGGGACAGACATCGGGGCACTGCGTGAAGCCAAAAAACACCACCACCACCTTGCCCGCAAAGTCCTTGATGCTGCGCGGCTGGCCGTTCTGGTCGGTCAGCTTGAAATCGCGAGCGTATTCGGCACCGGTGATGTCAATGGCGCGGAACTGCGGCTTGTCGGGCGAGCAGGCGGAGAGAAAGGCCAAGGAAGCCAGCAGGAATGCGCGGCGTTCCAGGGCCGCCGCAGAACCGGCTTTGCCGGGCCGCTGGGGGCGCCCCCTTGAGGGGTGGAGGGCAGCGCCCGAGGGGTCGCAGCCAAAGGCGTTTCGGGGGTGGGTCATAGTAAGTAGTGATCCACCAGCAGCGCTGCAAACAGCGCGCTCAGGTGAATCAGTGAAAAGCGGAAGGTGCGGCGCGCCAGCTCATCAGAGTAGTTGCGCCACAGGCGAAAGGCATACCAGGTAAAGCCCGCGCTCAGGACCAGCGCGGCCACCAGGTAAAGCCACGAGCTCATGCCGTAGGCAAACGGCATCAGGCAGGCAGCAAACAACACCAGTGTGTACAGGAACACCTGCAACCGCGTGAACTCGTTGCCGTGGGTCACCGGCAGCATGGGCAGGCCCGACTTGCGGTAGTCCTCCACCCGGTACAGCGCCAGGGCCCAGAAATGCGGCGGTGTCCACAAAAAGATGATCAGGAACAGGATCAGCGCCTCGGGCCCGACATCGCCCGTCATCGCCGCCCAACCCAGCACCGGCGGCATGGCACCTGACGCGCCGCCGATCACGATGTTCTGCGGCGTCAGCGGCTTGAGGATCACGGTGTACACCACGGCGTAGCCCACAAAGGTGGCAAACGTCAGCCACATCGTCAGCGGGTTGACCCAAACGTACAGCAACCACGAACCCGCCGCGCACAGCACGGCCGAGAACAGCAAAGTCTGCCAGTCGCTCAGCTCGCCCTTGGCCGTGGGGCGCCAGGACGTGCGCTTCATCTTGGCGTCAATGCCTTTTTCAACAATGCAGTTGAAGGCCGCGGCGGCACCAGCCACCAGCCAGATGCCCAGGCAGGCGATGGCGGCAAGCCGCACATCAGCCCACGACGGCAGGCCCGGCACCGCCAGCACCATGCCGATGAGCGCGCAGAACACGATGAGCTGGATCACGCGCGGCTTGGTCAGCGCGTTGAACTGCCTGATGCGCGACGGCGGCTTGAAGGTCTGGGTTGCTGTGCTCATGCCGACAGGCTCGATGCGTTGAGTTTGGATGCGCTGACAGTATCCGCCGCAAACCGGCTTTCGCACAGCGCCCAGGTAAGGACGACCACCAGCGCGGCGGCTCCGCCCGTGTGCGACACGGCGGCCACCAGCGGCCAGTCGAGCACCACATTGGACAGGCCGGTCAAGAATTGCCACAGTGCCAGCGCGGCGATCCACTTGGACTGCGCGCGCAGCGCATGCACATGGCGCAGGCGAAAGGCCAGCCAGGCCAGCAGGCCCAGCACGACATACGCGGCCAGGCGATGGGTGTAGTGGATGGCGGTTAGCGCGCCAAAGCCGATGTGTTCGCCGCTGGCAGTCTTGCCCAGCTCACGCCACAGCGTAAAGCCGTCGCGGAATTCCATGTACGGCCACCAGCTGTTCTGGCACTGCGGGAATTCGTTGCAGGCCAGCACCGCGTAGTTGGTGCTGACCCAACCGCCCAGGGCGATCTGTGCCGTGAGCGCTGCAAAGGTCAGTATCAGCAGCCAGCGCGTGCCGTGGGACAGCGGCACCGGGGTTGTCTCGTGCCAGGCCTGCGCGTAGCGCACAGCCTGCACGCACAGCAGCGCCAGCAACGCCAGGCCGCCCAGCAAATGCAGTGTGACGATGGCGGGAAAGAGCTTCATGGTCACCGTCAGCGCGCCGAACGCACCCTGCACGCAGACCCATACCAGCGTGAGCGTGGGCCACCAGGGGTTCACCGGCACACCGCCCTGGTTGTGGCGGCGCTGCAGCCAGGTGGTGACGGCCAGCGTCAGGATCAGCACGCCCACCCCGGTGGCCAGGTAGCGGTGGATCATTTCGATCCAGGCTTTGCCGTGCGTGACGGGCCCGGTGGGCATCGCGGTTTGAGCCGCCGTGATTTCCGCATGCGCGCCCACGGGGCTGGCGTTGCCGTAGCAGCCCGGCCAATCGGGGCAGCCCAGGCCTGAATCGGTCAGGCGGGTGAAGGCGCCAAACAGCACCAGGTCGAATGTGAGGAACAAGGTGAGCAGCGTGAGCGCGCGCAGGCGCCGCGCAGGCTCGGCGTCGCGGTTGCGCAACCACACCCAGGCCAGTGGGCCGAGCGCGATCACCACGCCCATGAGCATGAGCCGCGCGGCAGGGGCCAGGTCGTACAGGGGTTGCGCGTCTGTCATGCAGCTCTTATTGCGGGCGGCCCGCCTGGTCCCACGAAGCAGAGCCGCGCATCAGGCGCTCCAGGTCGCGCTTGATCTTGGCGGCAGAGGCCGTGTCGACGCTGGCGTCCAGGTTGACGGCGGGAAAGCGCATCATCCAGTTGCCCATCGGGTCCACCACGTACAGGTGGTCGCGCAGTTCGCGCCCACCTGCCGGCGCCAGCCATTGCGCCAGGGCCTGTGCGTCTACCCGCAACACCGTGGCTTGCCTGAGCGCGGGCTCCAGCGCCGTCGGCACCGGCGCACTGTCGGGCACGAGCCAGACTCGGTCCAGCCGGTCCTTGTCGCGGCCCAGGCCTTCGCGCAGCTGGCGCTGCAGGTACAGATGCTTTTCGCAAGTGGCGTCACAGGCGCCGCCGGCCACGCTGACCAGCAGCCACTGGCCCTTCAGGTCAGTCAGGCGCCCGGGCTTGCCGTCCATGCTGGTCGTGGGTACGGCAGGCAGCGGCCTTTGGGGATCGATCAGCTCACCGTAATTACGCCGCCCTTCGGGGCGCACCACGTAGTAGGTGAAGTACGAAGCGATCACCGGTGCCGCGCAAACCAGCAGCACGGCGATCATTTTCCAGCGCCCGCTCGACGTGCGCCGGCCGTCCGAGGCCACAGCTTCCTGCGGCAAGGGCAGCGAATGCACGGTCAGGCCCAACGGCTCGTCAAGAGCTGCGGGCTTTGCGCCGGGGGGCGATGAATTGGAACCAGACATAAAGTATCGCCAATAGGCCGCTAAGACCAAACCATTGAAATGCATAGCCGTAGTGCTTGCCGGTGCCCGCGGCGGCCTCTGGCCACTCGCGCAACAGGCCCTGCGAGGCCTCGCCCGTCTGCACCACGGTAAAGGGTTGCAACGCCAGGCGGGTCTCGGCGCTGTAAGCAGCCAGATCCAGATTTTGCCGGATGGCGGAAGACCCCGGAGCCTGTTGGGCACCTGTGAACTCGTAAAGGCGGGGCGGCGCTGCGGCGATGCGCCCCTGGATCTGTACTGAACCCGTGGGTGTTTCCACTGGCGGCAACCGCTCGCGGTCCAGGAAATTGCGCTGCACCCAGCCGCGTTGCACCACCACCACCACCGCGTTAGCGCCGTCCAGGGCCAATGGCGTCAGCACATAAAAGCCGGGCTTGCCGTTCATCTGCCGGTTGTCCAGGTACACACTGTGCTGCGCCAGCCAGCGGCCCTGCAACTGCACGGGCCGGTGCAACTGGGGGGCCACGTTGGCAATCGCCCCCACATCCGCATTGCCCAGGGGCGACAGGGATTTTTTGGCGTCAGTGGCCGCCTGCAGGGCCTCTTTCTGGCTGGCGCGGGAAAGCTGCCAGAAGCCCAGCGATGACGTCGCCGCCATGGCGGCCACTGCGGCCACCGTGACCAGCCAGAAACGTGGCGAGCGCCATGGCACAGCAGTCACGGGATAATCCTCTCCATGACATATCTGGTTGCGTTCGCGTTCATTGCGATTCTGGGAAGCCTGGGCACCGCGCTGTACTTCATGATGAAAGACGGCACCGGCGGCAAGGCCAAGACCAGCAACATGGCGCGCGCCCTGGCGTTCCGTGTGGGCTTTTCCATCCTGCTGTTCATCTGCATCCTGATTGCGTGGAAGCTGGGGTACATCCAGCCCACGGGCCTGCCTGTGGGCAAATGACGGGGTAACTCACCCGGCAGCTGTCCCAACAAAAAAAGCGCCTCACGGCGCTTTTTTCGTGGGTGCGGTGCTTACATCCAGTAGACCAGCACATACAGGCCGAGCCACACCACGTCCACAAAGTGCCAGTACCAGGCGGCGCCTTCAAAGCCGAAATGCTTGTCGGCGGTGAAGTGGCCCTTTTGCAGGCGCAACGTGATGAACAGCAGCATCAGCATGCCCACGAACACGTGAAAGCCGTGAAAGCCGGTCAGCATGAAGAACGTGGAGCCAAAAATGCCCGACGACAGCTTGAGGTTCAGGTCGGTGTAGGCATGGAAGTATTCGTAGCCCTGCACGCCCAGGAAAGTCACGCCCAGCAGCACCGTGATCCACATGAAGGCAATGGTCTTGCCACGCTGGTTTTCACGCAGGGCATGGTGGGCGATGGTCAGCGTCACGCCAGAGGTCAGCAGCAGCGCGGTGTTGATCGTGGGCAGCCAGAACGGGCCCATGGTCTGGAAGGGCTCGACAATGCCGGCCGGCGACGCAGTGGCACCCGCCACCATGCTGGGCCACACGGCCTTGAAGTCAGGCCACAGCAGCGCGTTTTCCAGGCTGCCCAACGCGGGTACCGAGTGCGCGCGAGCCCACCACAGGGCGGTGAAGAAAGCGCCGAAGAACATGACTTCCGAGAAGATGAACCAGCTCATGCTCCAGCGGAAAGACAAGTCGATCTTGTAGCCGTACTGGCCGCCTTCGCTCTCGCGGATGGCGTCGCCAAACCACTGGTACAGCACGAACAGCCACCAGGCCAGGCCAAAGAACAGCGAATACTTGCCCCAGTCGTGCCCGTTGATCCACTGGCCTGCGCCCAGGATCACAAAGAACAGGCCAATGGCCGCCATGACCGGGTGGCGCGAGGGTTGGGGCACGTAGTAGTAGGGGGTGGTGCCGTGTGCGGTTGAACTCATATCAGCTCCTGACTCTCGGGTTCTTGGATTCTTGTCTTGGTTTCGTGGTGTACATCAGTGGGCGGTTACTTGACCACCCAGTTGACCAGCACGATCAGCCCCAGCACAAACAGTATCGCGGCGCCAATGCCCACGATGATGATGTGAAAGGGGTTGGCCTGTGCCAGGTCCTGCTTGTATTCACTGTTCTTGCGAATGCCGATGAACGACCAGGCCACGGTCTTGACCGTGCGCAGGAACGAAGGCTTGGCTTGCTGCAGCGGTGCGTTCATGAGCCCACCTGCGTCTTCAGCACCGCTGCGGCATCCGCCGTGGGGGCCGGCGGCGGCACAGCGATCACCGCCGTCGGCGCCGGCGGTGTTTTGCCACCCACTTCAAAGAAGGTGTACGACAGCGTGATGGTCGTGACGTCCTTCGAAAGCTTGGGGTCGATCACAAAGGCCACCGGCCATTGCTTCTTTTCGCCCGGCTCCAGCGTGTACTGGTTGAAGCAGAAGCATTCGAGCTTGTTGAAGTGCGCCGCCGCCTGGTTGGGCGCATAGCTTGGAATCGCCTGCGCAGCCATGCGGCGGTTCTGCACGTTCTGGAACTCGTACATCACCGTTGTGAGCTGGCCTGGGTGCACCTGCACCGAACGCTGCGCGGGCTTGAACTCCCAGGGGCCGCGCGAATTGGCGTCGAACTCGACCGTGATGGTGCGGCTGGTGTCGACCTGCGTGTTGGACGGGACCTTGACGTCGCGGCCTGCCACACCGTTGCCGGGCACCTGGCGCTCGGACAGCGACAGGATGTTGATGCCGGTCATCTCGCAGATGGCCTTGTACAGCGGCACCAGCGCATAGCCGAAGGCGAACATGCCCATCGTGACGATGGCCAGCTTGCCCACCATCTTGACGTTTTCGCTGCGGATGCTCATGTTGGCGTTCTGTTCACTTTGACGTCAACAGAACCATCTTGACCATGAAACCGATGAAGAACACAGCCGCAATGGACGCCAGGATCAGCCCCATACGCAGGTTGCTCTTTTTTTGCTCGGGCGTCATGGCCATGGTGCTCAGCCGATCACCTTGGTGGCGGTGGCGTCCAGCTTCGGGGGCGTTTCAAAGGTGTGGAAAGGTGCGGGCGACGGCACTTCCCATTCCAGGCCTTCAGCGGCTTCCCAGGGCTTCTGAGGCGCTTTTTCACCCTTGCCGCGCATCGTGGGCACCACGATGAACAGGAAGAAGTACACCTGAGCCAGGCCGAAGGCAAATGCACCGACCGAGGCAATGGCGTTGAAGTCGGCGAACTGCATGGGGTAGTCGGCGTAGCGGCGCGGCATGCCGGCCAGGCCCAGGAAGTGCATCGGGAAGAACGTGACGTTGAAGGCAATCAGGCTCCACCAGAAGTGGATCTTGCCGCGTGCTTCGTTGTACATCACACCGGTCCACTTGGGCGACCAGTAGTAGTAGCCGGCAAACAGCGCGTACAGCGAGCCGGCCACCAGCACATAGTGGAAGTGGGCCACGACGTAGTAGGTGTCCTGCAGCTGGATGTCGATCGGCGCCATGGCCAGGATCAGGCCGGTAAAGCCGCCCATGGTGAACACGAAGATGAAACCCACCGCGAACAGCATGGGGGTTTCAAACGTCATGGAGCCCTGCCACATGGTGGCGATCCAGTTGAAGATCTTCACGGCCGTGGGCACGGCAATCAACATGGTCGCGTACATGAAGAACAGCTGGCCCGTCACCGGCATGCCGGTGGTGAACATGTGGTGCGCCCACACGATGAAGCTCAGGATGGCAATGGAGCTGGTGGCGTACACCATGGACGCATAGCCGAACAGCTTTTTGCGGCTGAAGGCCGGCACGATCTGGCTGATGATGCCGAACGCCGGCAAGATCATGATGTACACCTCGGGGTGACCGAAGAACCAGAAGATGTGCTGGTACATCACCGGGTCGCCGCCGCCGGCGGGGTTGAAGAAGCTGGTGCCGAAGTGGCGGTCCGTCAGCGTCATGGTGATGGCGCCGGCCAGCACGGGCATCACGGCGATCAGCAGGTAGGCGGTGATCAGCCAGGTCCAGGCGAACATCGGCATCTTCATGAGCGTCATGCCGGGCGCGCGCATGTTCAGGATGGTCACGATGATGTTGATCGAGCCCATGATCGAGCTGGCGCCCAGGATGTGCATGGCAAAAATGCCGGCGTCCATCGACGGGCCCATCTGCAGCGTCAGCGGCGCGTACAGCGTCCAGCCGGCAGCGGGCGCGCCCCCGGGCATCAGGAAGCTGCCCACGAGCATCAGGCCAGCAGGGATCATCAGCCAGAAGCTGAAGTTGTTCATGCGGGCAAAGGCCATGTCGGCCGCGCCGATCTGCAGCGGGATCATCCAGTTCGCAAAGCCCACAAAGGCCGGCATGATCGCGCCGAACACCATGATCAGCCCGTGCATGGTGGTCAGCGAGTTGAACAGCTCGGGGTTGACGACCTGCAGGCCGGGCTGGAACAGCTCAGCGCGGATCAACAGCGCCAGGACGCCGCCGAACATCAGCATGAAGAACGAGAACAGCAGGTACAGCGTACCGATGTCCTTGTGGTTGGTCGCGTAGACCCAGCGGCGCCAGCCCGTGGGGGCGTGGTCGTGGTGATCGTCGTGGGCGTGGTCGTGATGGTCGAGGACTGCACTCATCTTGATTTCCTTGATTGTTCCGTTACGCCTGCGGCTTACTTGCTACGCTGGGCCAGCACTTCAGCCGGCTGCACGAGCTGACCGGTCTTGTTGGACCAAGTGTTCTTGGTGTAGGTCGTGACAGCCGCGATGTCGGTGTCGGACAGCTGCTTCCACGAAGGCATGGCGCCATTGTTCTGGCCCTTGAGCAGAACCTGGATTTCCTTGGCGTGGTCGGCGTCCAGCACCACGGCGGCGCCGTCCAGCGGCTTGATGGGGCCGGCGCCCTTGCCGTTGGCCTGGTGGCAGGCAGCGCAGTTGGCGGCATAGACCTTCTCGCCGCGCTTCATGATGTCGTCCAGCGTCCAGACCTTGGACGGGTCGTCCAGCTTGGCGGCCATTTTCTTCTTCTCGACATCCACCCACTTGGCGTAATCCTCGGCGGACACGACCTTCACGTGGATGGGCATGTAGGCGTGTTCCTTGCCGCACAGTTCCTGGCACTGGCCGTAGAAGTCACCGGTCTTTTCTGCGCGGAACCAGGTGTCGCGCACGAAGCCGGGGATCGCGTCCTGCTTGATGCCCAGCGAGTTGACGGCAAAGGCGTGGATCACGTCGTTGGCGGTGGTGATGATGCGCACCTTCTTGCCCACGGGCACGACCATCGGGTTGTCGACCTTGAGCAGG
>CALRZF020000030.1:0-18837 GCA_943372585.1 Ramlibacter sp. 2FC
TGCGCCAGGCGCTCGCGCAGGTCGACGTCCAGGTTGGAAAACGGCTCGTCCAGCAGCAGCAGCTGAGGGCGCGGTGCCAGGGCCCGGGCCAGCGCCACACGTTGCTGCTGGCCGCCGGACAACTCATGCGGGAAGCGATTCTGGCTGCCGTCCAGGCCCACCAGCGCCAGCACCTCGGCCACGCGCGCCTGGCGCTCAGCGCGCGGCAACTGGTGAATGCCAAAGCCGACGTTGTGCGCCACGTCCAGGTGCGGGAACAGCGCGTAGTCCTGAAACACCATGCCGATGCGCCGCTGCTCGGGTGGCAGGCTGTGCGAGGTGCTGCCCACGATCTGCTTTGACAGGCGGATCTCGCCCGCTGCCACGGGCTCCAGCCCGGCTACCGAGCGCAGCAGCGTCGTCTTGCCGCAGCCCGACGGCCCGATCAGCACGCCGATGTCGCCGGCGCGCAGGCCAAACGACACGTCGTCCACTGCCGAGCGGCTGCGGCCGGGGTACTGCACACGCAGCTGGGAGACCTCAAGGTACATGCCGGTGATTGTAGATGCTTACAATTCTCATTTGCATCACATGGGCATGCGCCCCAACACCTCTTCATGCCTGAGCGCCGGCTTCAAACATTTCTGCTGATCGTGGTGGCGCTGGTGCTGACGCTGCCGGTGCTGGCCGTGTTTGCGTCCTGGCTACAGTGGGACGCCGCCAGCGCGCAGATCCTGGGCGAGATGTCGCGCACCGTGTTGCCCGATTACGCCTGGACGACGCTGCGCCTGTGCGTCATGGTGGCGCTGGGTGTGGCGCTGGTGGGCGCGGGCACCGCTGCCGCCGTGACCTTGTTTGACTTTCCCGGTCGGCGCACGTTTGAATGGGCGCTGCTGCTGCCGCTTGCCATGCCGGCCTACGTGGTGGCTTATGCGTACACCGACTTCCTGCAGTTCAGCGGGCCGCTGCAAAGCGGTGTGCGCGCCACCTTCGGCCTGGAAGGCCGCGTGTTCCCCGAGGTGCGCAGCGTGGGCGGCGCGGCCTGGGTGTTTGTGTTTGCGCTGTACCCCTATGTGTACCTGCTGGCTCGCACGGCGCTCAGCGAGCGGGCCGCACACCTGATGGAGGCTGCGCGCCTGCTGGGCGCGCCGCTGGCGCGGCGCATCCGCACCGTGGCGCTGCCGCTGGCACGCCCGGCCGTGGCCGCCGGTGTGGCGCTGGCCCTGATGGAGACGCTGGCGGACTTTGGCGTGTCCAGCTATTTCGGCATCCAGACCTTCACCACCGGCATCTACAAGGCCTGGCTGTCCATGGACAACCGCGTGGCCGCCGCCCAGCTCGCCACCATGCTGCTGGTGGTGGTGGCCGTGCTGCTGAAGCTGGAACACCGCGCCCAAAAACGCATGCGGTTTGCCGCCGGGCGCGGCGCGCGCGCCGGCTCGGCAGAGGCGCAGCCGGTGCGCCTGCGCGGGCGCCGAGCGGTGCTGGCGTGGTGCGTTTGTGCGCTGCCGGTGTTGCTGGGCTTTGTGCTGCCGGTGCTGTTCATGCTGCGCCCGCTGGCGGCCGACTGGTCGGTGCTGCCGTGGGACAGGTTTGTCCAGTGGACCTTCAACAGCCTGCGCCTGGGCGCCATCAGCGCCGCGCTGGCCGTGGGGCTGGCGCTGTTGCTGGCCTGGAGCCTGCGCCGAGCGCCCGACGCCCTGACGCGCGGCGTGGTGCAGCTGGCGGGGCTGGGCTACGCCGTGCCCGGCGCGGTGATCGTGGTGGGCCTGCTGCTGCCGGTGGGTTGGCTGCAGGCCGCTGCGCCCCAGACCAGCGCGGGCTACTGGGTGACGGCCACCGTCCTGGGCATTGTGTGGGCCTACCTCGTGCGGTTTTGCGCGGTGGCGCTGCAGTCGGTGCAAAGCGGCTATTCGCGCATTCCGTTGAGCTTTGATGATTCGTCGCGCATGCTGGGCACGGGCGGCTTCGGCCTGCTGACCCGTGTGCACTGGCCGCTCCTGCGCCGTTCTACCGCCGCCGCAGCGCTGCTGGTGTTTGTGGACGTGATGAAGGAGCTGCCCGCCACCATGGTGCTGCGCCCGTTCAACACCGACACGCTGGCCGTGGTGGCCTACCAGCTGGCGCGCGACGAGCGGCTGGGCGAGGCCGCATTGCCCTCGCTGGCGCTGGTGCTGGCGGGGCTGCTGCCGGTGGTGCTGCTCAGCCGCACGCTGCGCGCGCCGTCCAAGGGCTGAGCGCGGCCCTCAAGTTGCGCTTGAGGGCGCCGATATTCCTGGTAACCCCAAGGATCAGGAATGGCCGCGCAAAAGAAAATACTGCTTGTCGATGACGACGACATCGTCGTGAACCTGCTGTCGCACCGCCTGAGCGGCCTGTACGAGGTGTCGTCCACCACCAACCCACGCGCCGCCCTGCGCATGGCCCGGGCCGAACCGCCGGACCTGGTGCTGTGCGACATCGACATGCCCGGCATGAGCGGCGGCGACCTGGCCTATGCCCTGTCACGCGATGCGGCGCTGGCCGGCATTCCCATCCTGTACCTCACCGCCATTGTTTCGCTTGAGGAAGTGCACGACCTGGACGGCATGCTGGGTGGGCGCCCCGGTGTGTCCAAGCAGGCGCCATTGCCTGAACTCATCGCACGCATCGACGCACTGATGGCTTGAGGCGCTTGCGCAGCGGCTTCCCGGGCCGGTCGACGGGCCTGCACCCGCGCGGTATCCTGTGCCCATGTCGTCCGGGTTTCTAGTGCGCGTATCGGCGTGGCTGCTGGCCGCGCTGTTCGTGCTGGCCGCCGCCGGTTGCAGCGGCGACGGGCAACCCCCGGCCCGTGCCTCAGGTGGCGTACTCGACCTGACCGGCTGGGTTCCCGCGCGTGATGGTGCCGTGCCGCTGGACGGGCAATGGGAACTGGTGCGGGGCGCCTTTGAACCGGCGGGCACCACGGATTCACTGTCGTCTGTCCCCGGCCTGCCTGTACCGGTCCCCGGCGCGTGGAACGGCGTGCTGGCCGGCGGCAAAGGCCACGGCACCTACCGGCTGCGTGTGGACTGCCGCGAGGGCGCCGGCCTGGCGCTGTCGCTGCCCATGCAGCACAGCGCCATGGCGATGTGGGTCAACGGGCGCCTGGTGGCGCAGCAAGGCACCCCCGGCGCCAGCGCGGCGCTGGCCCAGCCAGCGCCGCGCCAGCAGATCGCGCCGCTGGATGGCCTGGCATGCCCGCTGAGCGTGGTGGCGCATGTGTCCAACTTCGAGCTGCCGCGCGGCGGGCTCACGCGCAGCATCGCGTTGGGAACTCAGCAGCAGATTTACCAGCTGCGCGAGCGGGGCCTGGCGCGCGACCTGTTTGCGCTGGGCTGCCTGATGGTGATGAGCCTGCTGCCGCTGCTGTTCTTCCTGTCGCGGCGCAGCGACCGCAGCCCGCTGTACTTTGGCCTGTTCTGCCTGTCGTTCTCGCTGTACGTCGCGTTGGGCGGCGAACGTGTGCTGGAGCCCGTTCTCGGGCCACTGGGTTTTTCGCTGTACCTGAAGCTGGTGTTTCTCAGCCTGTTCATGAACTGCACGCTGTTCACCCTGTTCCTGCGCGCGCAGTACCCGCATGTGCTGGCCGCCGTACCGGTGCGATGGGTGACGGTCTGGGGCTTTGGCAGCGCACTGCTGATGCTGGCGCTGCCGGCGTCGCTGTTCAGCCTGACCGTGCCGCTGCTGCAGGCCGGCTCGGCCGTGGTGGCGGTCTACTTGGTGGTGTCGCTGGCCCGTGCCGCCCTGCGCGGCAGCGTCAGCGCCGGGGTGCTGCTGGCCGGGCTGCTGGTGCTGGTGGCGGCCATCACGCACGACACCCTGAACATCGCCCAGCTGCGTTCACACGGCCTGGCGCCGTGGGGCATGGTGGTGTTTGCCCTGGCGCCCGGCGTGCTGCTGGCGCAGCGGTTTGCGCGGGCCTTGTCGGCCGAGGAACTGCGGGCCCTGGAGCAGCGCGAACGCGCCAACCTGCTGGTGCGTGCCACGGGCGCAGGGCTGCTGGACTGGGACGCGGTGGCCGGCACGGTGGGGTTCTCGGAGCGTTTTCGCGAGATGCTGGGCTACCCGCCGGGGGAAAGCGGCGGTGACCTGCCGCCGTTTTACGACATGGTGCATCCCGAGCACCGCGACGCCGTGCGCAACCTTTTCATGACACAGCTGCGCCAGCGCGATGTGCGCAGCGCGGTGCGGCCGTTTGCACCGATGGAATACCGCCTGCTCACCGCCGGCGGCGAGCCGCTGTGGGTGCATGCGGAAGGCATCGGCCTGTGCGGCTCGGACGGGCGCACGCTGCGCTTCATCTGCTCGTTCATCGACATCTCGCAGCGAAAGCAGGCCGAACAGGCGCTGCTGACCGAGCAGCGGCGCCTGGACCTGGTGGTGCGCGGCGCGCGCGTGGGCATCGTCGACTGGGACGGCGTGACGCACGACACCTACTACTCGCCGCGCTTTCGCGAAATCCGGGGCTATGCGGTTGACGCCGACACGTCGGACTGGCCCGACTACTTCAAGGTGATGATCCACCCCGAGGACCGCGAACGCATCACCTCGCGCTGGGTGCGCTTTGTGCGCGGCAAGGGGCCCGAGGGGCCGCACGGCAGCTTCTATGCACCCGAAGAATACCGGCTGTCGCGCGCGGACGGCAGCCATGTGTGGGTGCAGGTCAGCGGCATGGCGGTGCGCGACGCGCAGGGCTTCGTTACGCGCTGGATTGCTGCTGTCATCGACATCAGCGAACGCCACGAACAGCAGGAGGCGCTGCGCGCCCAGCGCGACCAGATCGCCGACCAGGCCGCGCAGCTGGAGCAGCAGAACGAAACACTGAAAGACAACGTGCGCCTGCGCGAAGAGGTCGAGCGCATCGGCCGCCACGACATCAAGACGCCGCTGAACAGCATCATCGCCGTGCCCCGGCTGCTGCGCGAAGAGCGTGCGCTGAGCGCGGAAGAAGACGAACTGCTGGGCGTGGTCGAGCGCGCGGGTTACCGCATCCTGAGCATGGTCAACCTGTCGCTGGACCTGTACAAGATGGAAAACGGCAGCTACATCTTCCGCCCTGACGCGGTGGACCTGCACAACCTGCTGGACAAGGTGCTGGCCGACCTGCGCAGCCATGCAGCGTCCAAGGGCGTGGCGCTGCGCGTGGTGGTGCCGCCGGGTGCGATCGTGCTGGCCTGGGCCGAGGAATTGTTGTGCTATTCGCTGCTGGCCAACCTGGTCAAGAACGCGCTGGAAGCGTCACCCGAGGGTTCAGCGGTGACGATCACGATCGGGCCTGGCGAGTCGGCACAGGCGGTGCTGCTGGCCATCCACAACGACGGCGCCGTGCCCGAGGCGGTACGGGGACAGTTCTTCCAGAAATACGCGACCGCGGGCAAGGCCAGCGGTACTGGTCTGGGTGCTTATTCGGCCCGACTCATGGCGCGGGTGCAGGACGGCGATGTCAGCATGCAAACCTCCGACGCCGGCGGCACGACGCTGACGGTGTGCCTGCGCGCCGCACCCGAAGGCACGCAGCCAGCCACGGCGCGCCACGCCGCCGAGCGGGGCGCCACCGCAGCGGTGGCGCCGTTGCAGTGGCCGGCGCTGCAGGTGCTGCTGGTGGACGACGACGAATACAACCTGCTGGTGGTGCGCCGCTACCTGCCCAGCCCGCCGTTGACGGTGGCCACAGCCATCAACGGCCGCATGGCCCTGGACATGGCGCAGGCCGCGTGGCCCGACGTGATCATCATGGACCTGGACATGCCCGTCATGGGCGGGCTGGAAGCCGTGGGGAGGTTGCGTGACCATGAGCGGGCGGCGGGGCTGTCGCGCTGTCGCATCATCGCGCTGTCGTCGCATGACGACGAGGACACGCAGCGCCGCTGCCTGGCGGCGGGCTTTGATCATTACCTGACCAAGCCGGTGACGCGCGAACTGCTGCTGGCCACGTTGGCGCGGCTCATGGGTCTGCAGGAAGCCGCTGCGGGCACTGCGCAGGCCGGGGTGGACCCTGACCTGGCGCCGCTGATGGCGGGCTTTGTGGCGTCGCGCCGGGTGCTGCTGGACGAGATGGTGCAGGCCATCGCGCAGGCGCAGCGCGAGACGGTGCGCCGCATTGCCCACCAGCTGGCGGGTAGCTTCAGCCTGTACGGATTTCACGACGCGGCGCAAACCAGCCGCGCGCTGGAGGCGGCTGCGCTGCAGGCACCGCTGGACGAACTGGCCGGATTGGCAGACAGCTTGCGCGTACTATTCTGACCATTGCACCCAAGGAGCAGAGCACATGAGTGACAAGAAAAAAATCCTGCTGGTGGACGATGACGAAGCCGTTGTCTCGTACCTGGTCGTCAAGCTGGCCAAGTACTACGACCTGATCAGCACCACCGACCCGACACAGGTGGTGGCCATGGCCCGCGAAGAGCAGCCCGACCTGATCCTGTGCGATATCGACATGCCCGGCATGAGCGGCGGCGATCTGGCGTCCGCGCTGACCGAAGACCCCGACACTGCTTTCATCCCGGTGCTGTACCTGACGGCGCTGGTGTCGCCCCAGGAAACGAAGGAGCTGCAGGGCCAGGTGGGCGGGCGGCCGGGGATCTCGAAGCGTGCGCCGCTGGCGGAGCTGCTGGCGCGAATTGACGAGCTGGCGCGCTGAAAACAAGGGGGTTGGGATGGCGCCCCCGACAGGAATCGAACCTGTATCTGAGACTTAGGAGGTCCCCGTTCTATCCATTGAACTACGGCGGCGCGGCGAAGCAGATTGTATTCGGGGTGCTCAGTCGTACTGCAGTGTGAAGATCAGGTCCACCGCGTTTTGCTGGCCGGTCTGCCCCCGAACCGTGAAGCGGCGCGACAGGTCATAAAACACATAGAACGTGCCCAACGCGCCGCCCAGGCTGCGTTCGTAGGCCACGTAGAAGTTGCGCGAAAAGCGCTTGCCCAGCGTGACCACGCCCTGGCTGGTGGTGCCGTCCGAGTTGGTGGACGAGCCGCGAAACGACAGCTCGTCCAGGCCCAGTGCCCCCGCCAGCCCGCCCGACATGCCGCCGCCGCGGCTGCCCAGCAAGGCCACGGCGGCCTGCTGCAGCAGTGCGGCTTCGGCGCCACCCGTGGCAGATGCGCGGCCGATGACCAGCCACGAGAGCTTTTCGGCGTCGGGCATGTCCGGCTGCGCGTACAGGCGCACGCGCGGCAGCAGCGCGCTGCCGGTGATCTGTACGCCGACTTTCTGCGTCATGTTGGGCCGCACCGCCAGCACGTCCAGCGACGGGTTGTCGGGCGGGCCGGCAAAGCGCAGCACGCCTTGCTCCACGTCCAGCCGCTGGCCGTAGGCGCGGTACTGCCCGCCAAAGGTGTTGACGGTGCCGTTCAGGCGCGGCGCGGTCAGTGATGCGCCGGTGATGTCCAGCGTGCCGCGCAGCCGCGTGTCCAGGCCATGGCCCTGCACCCGGAAGTCCTGGCCCAAATCCAGCTGCACCGACAGCGTGACGGTGCGCGGCGCCGCCGTGGTGACCGTGGCCTGCACCGGGCTGGTCTGTCCCGGGGCCTTGGCGCCCAGCGCGGCCTGCGTGCCGCTGCGCACCAGCACGTCGTCGCCCAGGCGTGGTGTGTCTTCGTCGGGCAGCAGGATGCTGGCCTGGTCCACTCGCAGCTTGCCCTGCACCTGCGTGCCGGCGGCGTCGTAGCGGCCCTGCAGGTTGCCCGACACGGTGAGCTGGCGGTCGGTGCGGATGCTGGCGCGCAGGCGCTCCAGCTGGGCCGTGAGCTGCACCTGCGGCCCGGCGGCGGTCCAGCCGGCCTCACCGCGCGCAGTCAGGGTGCCGCCTGCGCCCTTGTCACCCGCGCCGCGCAGCATGAACTCATCCACCAGCAGCCGGGTGCCGTCCAGCCGCACCCGCAGCCGGCCATCGCCAAACTCGATGCCGTCCACCACCGAACGCAGCGCCAGGTCGTCGGCCGCCAGCGTGCCGCCCAGGAGCGGCCCGCCACGGGTACCGGCCACGCTGAGGTCGGCTGCCACCGAGCCGCGCAGGCGCCAGCCCGGCGGTGCCAGCACCGACCACAGACCGATGCGGGGCAGCTGCGCGCGCAGGCGGCCGTCCAGCGGCGCGGTGTCCGGCCACGCCCATGCGCCGCCCGTCTGCGTCAGCCGCGTGCTGAGCTGCCCCTGGGCCGTGCCCGCGCGTTCGCTGTCCCAGCGCAGCGCCAGTTGCAGGCGCTCACCATCGTTGTCCAATGACAGGCGGGCTTCACGCACGCCGGCGGCCACTCGGGTGGAGACACCGGGCGCCGTTTCTGCCAGCACGCTGATGTCGCCGCTGGCGCGTGCCAGCGTGGCGCGCAGGCGCAATGTGTCGGCCAGGTTGGCGTCCCAGGTGCCGTCAAACACCAGGTTGCCCGCCAGCCCTGCGCCGGCCAGCTGCTGGCCGCCCAGCAGTTCCAGCCACGCGAGCGGCAGCCCGGTGATGCGGCCGGCCGACACCAGGCGGCCCGGCTGCCAGCGCACCGGTTGCCAGATGACCTGGGCGGCGGTGGGCGCGCTGCCTTCGCGCGGCGGCGCCGCCAGGCTGGCCTCACCGGCGCTCACTTCCAGCAGGCCGCCAGCGGGTGTGGGGCTGAAGCGGATGGGAACGGCGCCGCGCGTGGTGAGGCCCCAAGCGCCCGGGCCCAGCGCGGGGTCCTGCAGCGACAGCGCCAGCCGGCTCAGGCTAGCCTGCCACGCCGATGCGCCCAGCGGCGCCGCGAGCGGCCCGGTGCGCCCGCCCTGCGCGGCCAGTTGCAGGGACAGCTTTCTGCTGCTGGTTTCCAGCTGGCCCTGCAGGTCCAGCCGGGCGGTGCTCATGCGGCCATCCAGCGTGGCCGTGACCGATCTGGCGCGCAGCGGCAGTGCATCGGGTGTGCCGCGCCATTCAAGGGTGGGCACAGCGGCGCGTACCTGCAGCGTGGGGTCGCGCCAGCCGCCTTGCCAGCCGATGTCCAGCGTGCCGTTGCCGCTGGCCGCGGCGCTCGTCAGGGTGGTGCGCAGGGCGGCCGGCACACCCGGCATCTGCCGGGCCCAGCGCAGGGTCTGGCCGGCGTCGCGCAGTTGCAGGCTGGCCGTGCCACGGCCGCTGGCCTCGCCCAACGCGCCCTGCGCGGTGGCCTGCAGGCCGGGCGCCGTGAGGTTCAGGCGGCCGCTGCCGGTGCGGGCCGCGGGCTGCAGGTCCAGGTTGCCGTCCAGCGTGGCGTCGCGGGTGCGCACCTGCAGCAGCGGCAGTGCCAGCCGGCCATTGCCCCAGCTGCCGCGCACGCGGGCATCGCGCAGGCCCAACGCCTGCAGGCTGTCGCCCTGCATGCGGCCGGGCGCTGCCTGAAAGGCGGTGTCGAAGGCGACGTTGCCGGCTGTGTCGCCGCGCAGACTGGCGGTGCCGCCAATGCGGGGGCCGGCCAGCGCGCTGTGCAGCGCCGCGGGGGCTATGCCCTGCAACTGGCTGTCCAGCGCCCAGCCGGGTTTGCGGCCCGGCCCGGCAGATTCCTCGGTCCAGCGTCCGCTGGCCTGCACGGTGCCGCCGCCCAGCCGTGCGGCCAGGCTGCGCACCAGCGCTGTGCCGTCACGCCACTCACCCTGCGCCACCAGCGACTGCAGCGGCAAGCGCCCGCCGTCCCAGGGGCCTGGCAGGGCATTGGTGACGCTGGCCTGGGCCAGCCACGATGCCGTGGTGCCGGTGGCCGGGCGCACGCTGGCTTCACCGGTCAGCCGGGTGGCCGGTGCCTGCGGCCAAAGCGTGGCCAGGTCGAGTTGCCCGAAGTGGGCCTGTGCCTCGGGCAGGGGCTGCGCGGCCCATGGCGTGATGCGCGCGGTGGCGGTGGCCCGGGGCTGATCGCCGCCCCGTGCTGCCTGGGGGGACGCCTGCAGTGAGGCCTGCGCCGCCATGTCGGCCAGCGGGCCGCGCAGCGTCGCCTGAAAGTTCAGCGGCAGTGTGGCCGTGCTGCCCGGCACGCGGGTTTGCAGCGCGCCTTGCAACCGTGCGTCCAGCACCAGGGCGCCGTAGGCCTGCAGCCGGGCCTGGCCTTGGTAGCTGCCGCCGGCGGCGCGCAGGCTGCGCAGCGTCAGTTCATGCGCGGCAGCGTCGTATTCATAACGGCCTGCGATGGCGCTGGCCTCGAAAGGCGTTGCCCCGGCCCACTGCAGCAGGCCCACCGAAAAATCAGCCAACGTCACCGGCAAGGGCAGCGGCAGTGCCGTGGGCGCGGCGGCCGGCGTGGGTGACGGTGCGCGGCGGTCTTCAACCGTCACCGTGGCGGCGTGCAGGCTGTCCAGCCGCAACCGGCCTGCCAGCAAAGCCAGCGGCTGCCACGACAGCGCCACCTGCTGGGCCGACACCGACAGGCCGTCCTGCTGCCATGTCAGCCTGCCAATGCGCCCGCTGCTGCGCAAGGCGCCCGACACGTCCTGAGCCTGCAACGGCTGGCTGCGCTGCACCCACTGCAGCGCAGTGGCCAGAGAACCCTCGGTGCCAGCCCACCACCACAGGGCCGCTGCTGCGGCCAGGGGTATCGCCACCAGCAGCACCAACACAGATAACAGCCGCCGCAGCGCGCTGCGCCGCGGTGCGGCCGCAGGTGGTGGGGAATCCCAGCGCGGCATCATCAGAAGCTGAAGCCCACGGCCACATGCAGCCGCAGGCGCTTGGTCTTCACGCCATAGGCCACGTCCATCTGCAGCGGCCCAATGGGGCTGCGCCAGCGTGCACCTGCGCCAATGCCCACTGAGGGCCGCAGGTCCTTGGCCTTGTCGGCTACTGCACCGGCGTCCATGAACACCGTGCTCTCCCAGTCGGTGCGCAGGCCGTCGCGAATGATGGGCCGCTGCCATTCCACGCTGCCCAGGGCCATGTAGCGGCCGGGCCCCACAACGCCGCCGGGCCGGGGCACGCCGATGTCGCGAAAGCCATAGCCGCGCACCGTGGTGTCGCCGCCGGTGCGAAACAGCTGTGTGGCCGGCACCGGCGTACCGGCGGCGGCAGCCACCGCGCCGCCTTCCGCGCGCAGCTGCACCCGGCCGGTGGCCAGCGGCCGTATGCCCAGCCAACGTGCCACGCCGCGCACAAAGGGCTTGCGCACCGTGCCCAGCGTCAGGCCGCCGGCGGCCTCCAGGCCCAGGCCGTTGCCGGCGCTGGGAAAGGGCAGGGCATCGAAATAGCGGCCCGTCCAGACGTAGTTGGCCGAGACGGCGCTGCCGTCCCCCACGCTGGCGTCGCTCAATGTATTGCTGGCGCTGCCGCGCACACTGGCCCGTTCGTATTGCAGGTACGCGTTGCGGTCGATGCGCTCACCCGAGCGCGAGCGGCCAAAGCGCAGCTGCTGGCCGCTGGTGACGAGCGTGTCGTCGTCAATGCGTTCTGTGCGGCCAAACACGCCCCAGCGCCAGCCGTCCTCGCCGGGCACGGCGGTCCATTCAGTCTGCGCATGCGGTGATTTGCGCTCAGCCTGCAGCTTGGTCACCGCGCGCCAGCCAATGCCGGGCACGCGGTGGTGGGTGTATTCGACCGAGGCTCGGGGGCCGGTGTCGGTTGCCGCGCCGATGCCGAAGATGATTTTCTTCAATGGCGCCTCGCGTACCTGCACCTGTACCGGCGCTGCCGCCGGGTCGCTTTCGGGGTCCACAAAAAAGTACACCGAATCGAAATAGCCGCTGGCGGCCAGCCGCTGCTGGGCGTCGATAAGCTGGCCCTGGTCATACACCGAGCCCGGGCTCAGGCGCGCCAGCCGTGGCACCAGCACCGGGTCATAACGCTCCACGCCCGACACCTTCATCTCGCCCAGGCGAAACAGCGGGCCGGACTCCAGGCGCACGCCCAGTTGCGCGCTGTGGGCTGGTGCGTCCACGTCAGCCAGGCTGTACGAAATGCGCCCCGCCGGGTAGCGCCGCGCCACCAGCTGGCGCAGTGCCTGCGATTTGGCTGCGTCCCAGCCGTCTTGCGTAAAGCGCTGGCCGGCGGGCAGCCGCCAGCCGTTGCGGATCTCCTGCTGCTGGCGCAGCGCGTCGGGGTCGGTGGTCTGCGCAATGTCGCCAGTGAAATCGATGGCCACACCGCCGATGCGTGTGGCCGGGCCGGGCTCGACCTGCACCACGATGCGCGTGCGCTGGCCGGTCTCGCCTTCGCGCCGCACGTTCACCTCGGGGCTGAAATAGCCCAGCGCGCCCACCAGGTTGCGCACGTTCAGCGCGGCCAGCGCCACCAGCCGCGCCAGCTCGGCGTCGTCCAGGTCGATGACGGCCCGGTAGCGCTGTAACTCAAGGTGCGCCTCCAGCATGGTGCGGATGGGCGCAGGTGCGCGGACGTCAATGTCAAAGGCGGTGGGCGCCGGTGCCTGCTGGGCGACACCCGCCAGCGGCGCGGCCAGCGCGCAGCACAGCGCAAAACGCAGGTTCAGCAGGTTCAGCAGGGCAGAAAAACAGCAGCGGGGCAAGGACACCCGCCACACTCTACTTGGACAGCATCCGCATCGCTTCTTCAAGCCCCTTGAGAGTCAAAGGATACATGCGCTGGTTCACCAGTTGCTGGATCACGCTGATGCTCTGGCGGTACTGCCACACGCCCTGGGGCTCGGGGTTGATCCAGGCGAATTTGGGGAAGGCGTTGGTCAGCCGTTGCAGCCATTCGGCGCCGGCTTCTTCGTTGTTGTATTCCACGCTGCCGCCGGGCTGCAAAATCTCGTACGGGCTCATCGTGGCGTCGCCAATGAAGATGAGCTTGTAGTCCTTGTTGTACTTGCGGATGATGTCCCAGGTGGCGAATTTTTCGCTGAAGCGCCGCCGGTTGTTCTTCCACATGAAGTCGTACACGCAGTTGTGGAAGTAATAGAACTCCATGTGCTTGAACTCGGTCTTGGCCGCCGAGAACATTTCTTCCACCCGCGCAATGTGTTCGTCCATGGTGCCGCCCACGTCCATCAGCAGCAACACCTTCACATTGTTGTGGCGCTCGGGCCGCATCTTGATGTCCAGCCAGCCCGCGTTGGCGGCGGTCGAGCGGATGGTGTCGTCCAGGTCCAGCTCGTCCTCATGGCCTTCGCGTGCAAACTTGCGCAAGCGGCGCAGCGCGACCTTGATGTTGCGCGTGCCCAGCTCCTGCTGGTCGTCGTAATCCTTGTAGGCCCGCTGGTCCCAGACCTTCACGGCGCTCTTGTTGCGGCTTTTGTCCTGGCCGATGCGGATGCCCTGGGGGTTGAAGCCATACGCTCCAAACGGGCTGGTGCCGCCGGTGCCGATCATCTTGCTGCCGCCTTCGTGGCGCTCTTTCTGCTCTTCAAAGCGCTTCTTCAGCGTTTCCATGAGCTCGTCCCAGCCCATTTTTTCGATCTTGGCTTTTTCTTCCGGGCTCAGCTCCAGCTCAAGGTTCTTGCGCAGCCATTCCAGCGGCACATCCTTGGTGAAGTCCGCAATCATCTCCACGCCCTTGAAGTACGCGGCAAAGGCGCGGTCAAACTTGTCGTAGTGCTTCTCGTCCTTGACCAGCGCGGTGCGGCTCAGGTAATAGAAGTCGTCGATCTTGTAGCCGTCGTCGCTGTTCGGGCCCACCACGCCCTGCTTGATCGCATCCAGCAACGTCAGGTATTCCTTGACCGATACGGGCAGCTTGGCGCTGCGCAGGGTGTAGAAGAAGTCGATGAGCATCGCGGTCTCCTGTGGCGCGTCAGGCGCGCGGCCTGTCCCGCATGTAAATCAGCTGGGCTTTTGCCTCGGGCCACTCACCCGAGCGCATGCTGTACATCACGGTGTCGCGGATGGTGCCGTCGCGGCGCAGCGCGTGGCCGCGGATCACGCCGTCTTTTTTTGCGCCCAGCCGCTCGATGGCCGCCTGCGACGCGAAGTTGAAATTGTCGGTGCGCCAGCCCACCACATGGCAGCCCAGCGTGTCGAACGCATGGCCCATCATCAGCAGCTTGGCGGTCGTGTTGACGTGAGTGCGCTGGCAGCGTTTGGCGTACCAGGTGTAGCCAATCTCCACCCGCTTCACCGCAGGCAGGATGTCGTGGTAGCTGGTGGTGCCCAGCACGGCGCCGGTGGCTTCATCGGTCACGGCAAAGGCAAAGCGGTTGCCGTCCTCGCGCATCTTCAGCGCGTCTTCAATGTATTTGCGGGTCTGGCCCGGCTCGGGCACTGACGTGATGCGCAGGTTCCACAGCTCGCCGTCGGCAGCGGCGGCGGCCAGGCCGGTTTCGTGGGTCAGGTCCAGCGGTACCAGCGCGATTCCGCGCTCAGACAGGCTTACGGGCTCTACGAAGGCCATGGCGGGTGCTTATTCCTTGGGTTGAGTACGGCTGCGCCGCCAGCGCCGCGCCAGCTGCAGGCCCAGCCCGCCGCCGATGCCCGCCAGCAGTATGCCGCCGATGGCGCTGCCGCCGTAGCCTTCGGCCAGCGGGTCAAAGCCCAGCAGGATGCCGATCCAGTAAGCCAGCAGGACGCCGCCTATAAAGCCGACCGCGTCCGTCAAACCTTCATGCAAAAGCGGGTGCATGGTTGATCTTCCCCGGCGGTCAGCGGTTGTGGCGCTGCATGAAGACCAGCTTTTCAAACAGGGTCACATCCTGTTCGTTCTTGAGCAGCGCCCCCACCAGCGGCGGCACGGCGACCTTGTCTTCCTTGCTCTGCAGCGCTTCCAGGGGGATGTCTTCGGCCACCAGCAGCTTGAGCCAGTCCAGCAGCTCGCTGGTGCTGGGCTTTTTCTTCAGGCCCGGCAGGTTGCGCACGTCATAAAAAGTCTTCATGGCGGCCGTGAGCAGGTCTTTTTTCAGGCCGGGGAAGTGCACGTCCACGATCTGGCGCATGGTGTCCGCGTCGGGGAACTTGATGTAGTGGAAAAAGCAGCGGCGCAAGAAAGCGTCGGGCAGTTCCTTTTCGTTGTTGGACGTGATGAACACCAGCGGGCGGTGTTTGGCGCGGATGAGTTCACGCGTTTCGTAGCAGTAGAACTCCATGCGGTCGATTTCGCGCAGCAGGTCGTTCGGGAATTCGATGTCGGCCTTGTCGATTTCGTCAATCAGCAGCGCCACCGGCTGGTCGGTGGTGAAGGCCTGCCACAGCACGCCCTTGACGATGTAGTTCTGGATGTCCTTGACCTTCTCATCGCCCAGCTGGCTGTCGCGCAGGCGGCTCACGGCGTCGTACTCGTACAGCCCCTGCTGGGCCTTGGTGGTGGACTTGATGTGCCACTGCAGCAGCGGCATGTTCAGCGCCTGGGCCACTTCCTCGGCCAGCATGGTCTTGCCGGTGCCCGGCTCGCCCTTGACCAGAAGGGGCCGCTTGAGTGTGATGGCGGCATTCACGGCAAGCATCAAATCCTGCGTGGCGACGTAGTTCTGGGAGCCTTGGAACTTCATGGATACGGGGTGTGATTGGGGGTAAGGGTTGTGCCGGATATAATCAAAGGTTGATTACAAGTGTGAACTTCTCACCGGATTGTGCGCGCAAAATGAACAAGTTGTTGACCACGATGTTTGCCCTCGCTGTCGCTTGCGTGACCGCGGTTTCCCATGCCCAGGAAGTCAAGGGCAACGCCGCCGCAGGCGAAAAGAAAATCGCCATGTGCATCGGCTGCCATGGCATCCAGGGCTACCAGGCCAGCTTCCCCGAAGTGCACAAGGTGCCCATGATCTCCGGTCAGGGTGCCAAGTACATCGTGGCGGCGCTCAGCGCCTACAAGGCCGGTGACCGCAAGCATCCCACGATGCGCGGCATTGCCGATTCGCTGAGCGACCAGGACATGGCCGACATCGCTGTGTACTACGAGGCCCATGCCAAGGCAGCGGCCCCGGCCGCCAAGCCCGCGCGCCAGCCCAGTGCCCAGGTCGACGCGCTGCTCAAGAAGGGCGCATGCGTTTCCTGCCACGGTGACAACTTCTCCAAGCCCATCGACCCGGCTTACCCCAAGATCGCAGGCCAGCACGCTGACTACCTGTTCGTCGCGCTCAAGTCCTACAAGACCGAAGGCAACGCCAACATGGGCCGCTCCAACGGCGTCATGGCCGGCATTGCCAAGCAGTTCACCAACGCTGAACTCAAGGCCATGGCGGGCTATGTAAGCTCGCTGGACGGTGAACTGAAGACGGTGCCTGAAAAGCGTTTCCGGTAATCCGCGGCGCCCGCCACATCACAAAGCCCGCCTCTGGCGGGTTTTGTACTTTTGGACTCAGTCTTTTGTGGCGCGGCGCTGCACGGCGTCGATGTAGGCCTGGCCGTCCGGCGGCCTGCCTGAGCGCTGGCTTTCCCAGAGCATCTGGCCCAGGCACTCCATGGCTTCATGGTGGGCGTCATGCAGCGAGCCGCGGCGGGCCGCCAGCAACTCCACCGCCTGGCGGATCCCGCGCGGCTGGTCGATGGAGCATTGCTCACTGATCGACAGATGCATGGACAGGTGCAGGAAAGGGTTGGTCTGGCCGCCTTCGCCGGTGTATTCACGCACCAGGGCGGCGTCTACGTCAGCCAGGTCGGGGTGGTATTCGGGATGCTCGGCAATCCACTGGCCAGCCAGGGTTTCCAGTGCCTCCAGGGGCTCGCCTGAGCGGGTTTTGGCATGGGCGGCGCAGAAGAAGCGCCGGACATCGGCTTGGCTGGGGGCAAACATGGGCGCACAGCGTAGCACGGGCCCCATGCCCCTGTGGCCTGTGGGTCAGGCATTGGTTCTACGCGCCCATGGGGTGCGGTCCTACGCGCAACGGGGCTTGCCGCCCCCACTATCGCGATCACCAAAACTCAAAGGAGATTTCCATGAACGCAGCAAGAATCACCGGCATCGTCCTCATTGTGCTGGGCCTGGCCGGTTTCATGACGGGCGGCTTCAGCTTCACCAAGGAAACCACCAAGGCGGAAATCGGACCGCTGCAACTCAAGGTGCAGGAGAAGGAATCCGTCAACGTGCCCCAGTGGCTCAGCATCGGCGCCATCGTGCTGGGCGGCGTGGTGCTGGTCATGGGCTTTCGCAAGCCCTGACCCGGTCAGTCGATCGGCTTGATGTCCAGCTCGACGGCAAGCTTTTGCCAGCGCTGGGCATCGCCTTCGACCTTGCGCTTCATCTCGTCAGGCCCGCTCTGGGCGACTTCCAGCGCCATGCCCACCAGGCGTTCACGCACGTCGGGCATGCGCAGCACCTGGTCCATGGCGGCGGCGAGTTTGTCCACCACGGGCTTGGGCATGTTGGCCGGGCCCATCACACCAAACCACTGTTCGTAATCCATGCCGTTGATGCCCAGTTCGCTGAACGTGGGCACATCGGGGAAGTCGGCGTTGCGTTTGCTGCCGGTGGCGGCCAGTGCGCGCAGCTTGCCGGCCTTCACATGGGTGCCGGCGCTGGCCATGGTGGTGATCATGACGTTGACCTGTCCGCTCATCAGGTCGATGAGCGCCGGCGACGAGCCGCGGTATGGCACGGCCACAAACTGCAGGCCCGAGCGCGCGCGAAACAGGTCCACCACCACGCTGCCCGTGCCCGCAATGGCCATGGACATCTTGCCCGGCTGCGCCTTGGCATAGGCGACAGCGTCGCGACCGGTCTTGGGTTCGAACGCCGGGCTGGCCACCAGGAATGCCGGAGAGCGCCCGATCAGCGAGATAGGCGTGAAGTCCTTGACGGCGTCGTAGGGCATCTTGCGCGTGTAGATGGGCGTGCTGGTGTGAAACACGTCCACCAGCACCAGCGTGTAACCGTCGGGCGCTGATTTGGCGACCGCGTCGGTGCCGATCATGCCGCCCGCACCGCCCTTGTTTTCCACAACGATCGACTGCTTGAGGATGCCGCCCAGTTTGTCCGCGATCTGGCGCCCGATGCCGTCGGAACTGCCGCCCGCCGGGAAAGGGATGACCAGCTTGACGGGTTTGTTGGGGTAGTCCTGCGCGGCAACGGGCAGGCCGGCCAGGGCCAGCAATGCAAGTGCCAGGGCGTGGCGGCGCAGCAGATGGGGGTGGGTCACGGGGGCGTCTCCTCGGCGGTTTTTGATGTGAAAAATCATTCTCACATGCCCCCGCGCGGGAACACTGCGGGACTTACCCGGCCCCGGGGCGCTGGCCCAGCAGACGGGAAATGGTGCGTGCGCCCTCCAGCAGCGCCGGCAGCAGGTTGTCCTGCATCGCGCGCGCGCTGGTGCGGTTGGCCTGGCCGCTGATGTTCAGCGCCGCCACCACGCGGCCGGTGCTGTTGGTGATGGGCGCGGCCATGGAGATCAGGCCTTCTTCCAGCTCCTGGTTCACGATGCACCAGCCTTGACGCCGCGCCTGCGCTACACGGGCCAACAGCGTGTCGATGTCCGTGACGGTGTGCCGGGTGTAGGCCTGCCGGTCAGAGGATTCCAGCCGCGCCGCCAGTTCGCCTTCGGGCAGGTCGGCCAGCAGCACGCGGCCCATGGAGGTGCTATAGGCCGGCAGCCGCGAGCCCACGCCCAGTGTGATGCTCATGATCTTGTGCGTGGGCACGCGCAACACATAGACGATGTCGGTCGCGTCCAGCACGGCTGCCGAGCAGGACTCTTTCACCTGGGCCACCAGGGCCTCCATGACCGGTTCGGCCAGGTTCCAGATGGGCATGGACGACAGGTACGCAAAGCCCAGGTCCAGGATGCGCGGGGTCAGCCGGTACAGCTTGCCGTCGGTGTGCACATAGCCCAGCGCCTGCAGCGTCAGCAGGATCCGGCGTGCGCCGGCGCGTGTCAGGCCGCTGCGTTGCGCCACCTCGCTCAGCGTCTGCTGCGGTGCCTGGGCGCTGAACGAGCGGATGACTTCCAGCCCGCGTGCGAATGACTGCACGTAGCTGTCGCCGGGCTGCGGTGCGCCTGCGGCGCGTGGGGCTGCGTTTGCCATGTGGAGGGTTGTCC
>CALRZF020000031.1:0-18253 GCA_943372585.1 Ramlibacter sp. 2FC
AATCGTTGCACTCAGCAGACGCGTCCGGTCGCTACCGGCCTCAGCCAGCAAGGCGTCTATTCGCGATAGGGTCTCCGCCGTCTGAGCGGTGATATCACCTGTTGCGCTGTCGCTGCCCTTGGCCGTCTGACCGCATAGGTAGATGACGCCAGCGTGGCGAACGATTTTGCTGAGACGAGCGTTGCTGTGATGGCGTTGGATCGGGCTCATGCTCTTTGCTTCGGGATGTCGAGAGTGGAAAGTGAGCCAAGGCTGACAGGCTTGAGGGGCGAACGGATTCGGTACGCGCCGATCTGCCCAGGCGGGCGATTCAATGTCTTGGCCAGAATTTGAGTCACGGTCAAGCCGCACAGGCGGCCCTGACAGGGTCCCATGCCGCAGCGGCTGAAGAACTTGGTCTGGTTCGGGCCCCCACAGCCCAAGCGGGCCATGTCGCGCACTTGGCCCGCGGTGACTTCCTCACAACGACACACCAGGGTGTCGTCGGCGCAATCGGCTAGCCATTCCGGGGGCCGGTATAACGCATCCAGGAAAGGCCGGATTCGCAGTTGCCGGGCTAGCTGTTTACGCCAAGGCCCTGCGTTTTGATGCGCCTGCGCTTCGCTCAAACGGCCCAATGACCACGCAGCGCCAATCGCGGCGATCGCGCCGCTGGCTTCGGCGGCCAGCGCGCCGGCGATGGCCGTGCCATCCCCCGCCATACGCAATCCCTGTAGGGATGTCTGACCCCAGTTGTCAACGCGTACATGCCAGGCCATCTGGGCGTCGCTCCACTCGTGTTCAAGCTGCAGCAGCCGGCTGGCCTGGGTGTTGGGGACGACCCCGTGGTGCAGCAGGACGACATCTGCGCCCAAGCGGTGCGCTTGTCCATTAGCTGAAAAGGCCAAAGCCTGCACGCGACCCTCATGCTCCCCGCCCTCCACACGCACATCGGCGACCTCCTTGAAAACGGGGATCCCAGCACGCCTCAACTGCCACAGCATGCGCAAACCTTTGGCAAGCATCGTCGGGGCACTCAATGCGGCCGCCACATGACGCATCGCGCGTGCACGGTTTTCCGCGGGCGAGGTCTCGACAATGGACACGACCTGTGCCCCGGCCTGCAACAACTGGCAGGCCACCAACAGCAACAGCGGACCGCCACCCACCAGCACCACACGGCCCTGTGGAACCTGACCGGCAGATTTAAGTGCGATCTGCGCGGCACCCGCGTTCAGCACGCCGGGCAGGGTCCAGCCTGGTAACGGGGATGGGCGCTCGATTGCGCCGCCCGCCAGCAGCACTTGCGGCGCGCGCACCTGGAACGAGCGGCCAGCTTGTTGCGAGGTGACAGTCAGATCGTGCGCGATGTCCCATACAAGAGTACTGTGATGGATATCGGCACCGCAGCTGGCAAAGCGATGAGCCAATGCAGCGCCATGTGTGTAATCGGTTCCAAGCAGGCTGGCGATTGTGGGGGATGCATTTGTCACGTTCCGGTAGATCTGGCCCCCGGCGCGCGGCTGTTCGTCCAGCACCGCCACACGCAGCCCGCAGGCTGTGGCCGTGACAGCCGCGGACATCCCAGCGGGGCCGGCCCCAATGATCACGAGATCATGGGTAAAGCCTTGGCCTTGAGTCGCGCTCATGCTGGCTCCTCTGCGCGCCTTGCGCCACCTGGCAACCGGACGCGCATACCGTCACAGACCTCGACCATGCAAGACTGCACGTTCTGCACACCATCCACCTCCACCAAACAGTCGAAGCAAACACCCATCAGGCACAGCGGCGCGCGTGGTGCGCCCGACACCGCAGTATGGCGAAATGGAATAACGCCTCCGCCCAAGAGGGCCATGGCCAGGGGTTGGCCCTCCACAGCAGCTACATCACGGCCTTCCACATGGATGGACAGGCTTTTTTTCCGCTCTCGTGCGGGAAGATCAATGAGTTTGAACATTGAAACGCTCTGATTTGAAACCCCGGATTTCCGCCGGTTCGGTGCCCGTACGAATCCAATCCGCCAAGGGGCCTGCATGTACTGGTGCGAGCGTGATGCCGCTGTGGCACGTCACTGCGAAGGCACCGGGGTACTCGGTGGACTCCTGATAGATCGGATAGCCGTCGGGACTCATAACGCGCAGCGCTCCCCAGGTCCGCACGATGTTGACGCTAGCCAGCAGCGGAAAGCATCGCACCGCGCGGGCAGCAATGCGCGACAGTTCGCCAAGCGTCGTTCCGTCGTCCAGACCCACATCCTCCTTGGAGTCTCCAATCTGAATGACACCCTCCCCAGTCTGGCGAACGTAATGACAGGGATAAGTCAGGAACGGCTGAATGCGCTCACTTACAAGCAATTGCCCGCGCACCGGCCGCACGGGTACGTTTAGTCCCACCAAGGGTGCAAGCGCGCCGTTCGCCAGTCCCGCGGCCAATACGATGCGGGCGGCGGCGTAGGTCTGGCCGCAGGCGTGGACCCGGAATTCGCCGCCGCGGTGTTCAATGTGTTCCACGTTCGCTCGCGTCACCAACTGTCCCCCTCGGGCCACGAAAGCCTGATACAGGCTACGCAGCGTTCGCAGGGGACTGACGTGTCCATCAAAGGCGCAATAGATTGCCCCCGCGACGTCGGGCCCCACTTGCGGCACGAGTCGCCTCACGCCATCCGCATCTAGGCGCTCATAAGGGTAGTCAATGCCTAGTTCGCGGCCTAGTGCGTTCAGTTTGGCACTTGATGCGTCCAATGTGGCGTCGTCGAAGCTCATGCTAAGGCCACCTGGCTGGCGAAGCTCGACGTCGATGCCGGTCAGGGCCTGCAACTCATCGGCCAGGGCCTGCCAGCCGCGCGCTGCGCGCAGGGTCCAGTGTGCGTAGTCGGGACGCCCCAAGCCCTTGTTCTGCACCCACACCAAGCCGAAGTTACCGCGAGAAGCGCGCAGGGCGTCGTCGTTGCCGTCCAGAACACACACCGATTCGCCAGCTCGCGCCAGGCCATAGGCCACGGAAAGGCCCACGACCCCGCCGCCGACCACCAACGTGTCGATCCTCCGGTTAAAGTCATGGACGGCTGTCATTCGGCCTTGATGTTGCGTTCACGAATCACCTTGGCGAACTTCTCTGCTTCGCTGCGAACGAATTTCGACACGTCGGCGGGCAACATGCGGCCATCGGGTTCGATACCGAGCTTCAACAGCTTGTCGCGGAACTCGGTAGAAGAAACGATGTCGCGGATGGCGGTGTTAAGCCGGAAAACGATCGCGGGCGGCGTCCCGGCGGCAACCTGGATCGATTCCCATGCCACCAACTCGAAGCCAGGCACGCCCGATTCGGCGATGGTCGGCACGTCGGGCACAGCCGACACTCGCTTACTGCTCGACACTGCTATGGCGCGCAGCTTGCCGTCCCTCACCAGGGCTTGTGACGATGCCACCGTAGGCATCATCAGGGAAACCTGCCCACCTACCACGTCGACCAACGCAGGGCCGGTGCCCTTGTACGGTACGTGGACCATGCTGGTTTTGGTCATGGACAGCAGCAGTTCGGTGGCCAGATGACCCGCGCTGCCGGCGCCATAGCTGGCATATGCAAGCTTGCCTGGTTGGGACCTCGCCAGCGGCACCAGTTCGCCCACGGTTTTGGCGGGCACCTGCACGGGGGTGACGATCCACAGCGGAATGCTGCCCAGAAGCGCCACGGGTGTGAAGTCCTTGTAGATGTCATAGTTGAGTTTTTGCAGCGCCGGGTTGATCGCGAATGACGATGACACGGACAGCAGCGTGTAGCCGTCGGCCGGCTGGCTCTTGACGTACTGCGTTGCGATGATGGTGTTGGCACCCGCTTTGTTCTCGACGACCACCGATTGCCCGAGTTTCTCGCCCAGGGCAGTGGCCAGGAGACGGGCAGTCGCATCTGATGAACCCCCGGGCGGAAAGCCGACGATCAGCTTGATCGGCCGGTTGGGATACGCGCCCACCTGCGCCTGCGCGCTGGCTGCCGGCAGGAAGGCCCCCGCTACAACCGCTGCCAGCGTCATGAGTCTTGAAAAAGGAATATACGAGGAGGAGCGCATGGAAGTTCGTCCTTTCAAATCTGTTTCGATCAACCTGGTCCGCATCGTAGGGGCGCGTTGCAGTACGGGCAATTTGAAACTTCGCCATTGCTTATGCTCAAATGCTAAGTATGAAACCCAGCCTGAATCTCCGCCAGATCGAATCGTTCTATTCGGTCATGCGTACCGGCACAGTGGTCGCAGCCGCGCGCCACCTCAACGTCACCCAACCGGTGGTCAGCCGCGCCGTCAGCCTGCTGGAAACACGCATCGGCTACAAGCTGTTCGAGCGAAGGGGACGCAAGTTGGTCCCCACGCCTGAAGGACTTGCGCTGTACCGGCAAGCAGAGCCGATCTACGGCAGCCTGGACCGCTTGGCGCAGGCGGCCCAGGACATCCGCTTCCAGCGCGCTGGAGAGTTACGCATTGCGACGCTGCCATCGCTGTCCCAGTCGCTGTTGCCACGCGCCACGGCGCGTTTTCTGGCGGCACGTCCCAACGTCTCCGTGTTTGTACAGAGTCTGCCGTCACGCCAGGTGGCCGATCTCGTGGCCACCGGCCAGTTTGATATTGGGCTCATTGAGCTGCCTATGGTTCGTCCGGCCATTTCAGTGGAACCTTTGGAGCCCGCGCGCTCGATGGCTGTCATCCCGGCGGGTCATCGGCTCGCGGGCAGAAAGCGGATCTCAGTCAAGGACCTGGCCGGCGAACGCATGGTTTTGCTTTCGCAGCACAGTTTCCTGCGCTACCAGATCGATGATGCGTTCGCGAAGGCTGGTGTGGCGCCACATGTAGTCATGGAGACGCCGCACTCCAACATTGCCTGTGCCTTCGCGGCTGCTGGCGCGGGTATCACTCTGGTTTCGCACTGGGCCGCAATGTCATTCTCAAGCGCAAGTGTTGTTGTGCTGCCGATCAAAGAAGAACTTACGTCACGCTCAGCGATCATCTTTCCTTACCCCGGCGCACGACTCAAGTTGGCCGAAGCATTTGCGCAGGACCTCAAAGTCGAGGCCAGGCAATCGGCACCAAAGTAGGTGCAGTCGCAATACTTGAAAGCGCGCCATAGTGGCTGCTGCTGGCCGGGACCAGCCATTCTCCAATCTCTCAGGCATGATGTCGTCTAAAGGACGGGGAAGCCATGAGACTGGATGGACTCAGAGTTGAGAAGTTCAAGGCGGTCGGGACCGTCGAGATACCCCTCGGGCATGTCAATGTCCTAGTCGGAGGGAACGGTTCCGGAAAGTCTTCAATGCTCCAAGCGGTTCATCTCGCCTGTTGTGTGATGCGGCAGGCCTCGCGAATTGAATTGCAGAAGACGACTACCGTGGGAGTTGAAGAACTCGACTACCTTCCGACCGAGGACTATAAGACGCTCGGCCATCTTGATGACTGGGGTAAGAACCAAGATTCCGCGTATTCACAAGTCACGCTGTTCTTTGCTGATCCTGCTTCAACTGTTCTCAGCTCTTTGGAAGCCATGTGTCGGTTGCGATCCGCTCGCAACGCGGGCATCTCCGCCACTGGCGACATTCAGTCGAGCTTGGTGTCGTCTTTGCGTACCAAGAACAAGTTCTTCTCCGCCTACATTCCAGGCATTTCGGGAATCCCGAATCGAGAGGAAAGGAAGTCGAAGAAGGTTGTACTGAAGGCCTGTTCGTTCGGCGACTCGAACGTCATCCTTCGAAATGCGCTTCTGCTCCTTAAGGAGCAAAATGCGGCGAGCATTTCCCAGATTGAGACGTGGATCGGCCAAATTTTGGGTCCGATCAAGATTCACGTTGAGCACAACAACGACGTTGATCTTTACATCAAATGCTCCGTGACGCTGAATGGTCAGACAAAGCCAATCGAACTGACTGGCACAGGATACATTCAACTCATTCAGATCTTCTGCTACATCCTGCTTTTTTCACCCGGCATTCTTCTCATCGACGAACCTGACATACATCTTCATCCTAACGTTCAGGAAAGGTTGGTCAGAGAGCTAATCAAGGTGGCTCGTGAACGGAGCATGCGAATTGTTCTCAGCACTCACTCGCCGTTCATTGTTCGGGGCGCCCCCTCTGATGCAAAGATTTTCTGGCTTGACGTGGGCAAAGTTGAATCGACCAACCGAGACCTCGTAGAGCTCGCTCTAGGCTGGGGAGCTTTCGGCAAGAGAATCATCCTCGTGTCGGAAGACAGCAAGAATGAACTGTTAAAGGCGATCATTCGTCAATGGCCAGAGCTTGATCGGGCGATTGGATTTTGCCCAGGCACGGGGTACAAGGGAATTCCCAGCCCTTCACAAGCAAGAGACCTGGTGACATCGCTTGGGAACAGCTTCAAGATCATGATCCACCGAGACCGAGACTCGCTGACTGACGACGAGGTCGCCACACTCAAGGCTGAGTACCAGGCAGCTGGGGTTGAGTTGTGGTTCCCCGCGGAATCAGACGTTGAGGCGTACTTTTGCCAAGTCCCATTTTTGGAGATCTTCTTAGCCTGCCCCCAAGCGACAGCTCAGGGTTATGTCGATGCTGCACTTCATGGCGTGGCTGCAGTTGTGCAGCAACAGTTTGCCAGTCAGCGAGCTGCGCACAATGAAGAACTTCACAAGGAAGGCGGCAGCCCGACTAACGACTTCGTTTGGAATACCTTTCAGGCCCGACCCCTGAGAGGCGCAAAGGGCAAGACAGTTTTCAAGCGGCTTCAGAACACGGTTCCAGCAAATGCGTTCAGAACCCCCGAGATTAGTTCTGCAAACCTCGGAGGTGCAATTGGACTTGACCTCAAGCACGCTATTGAAATGTTCTTGGCTGCATAGCCCCGGGCTGTGCACTTGCTGTCAGCCTTCACCACTTTGATTTCCAGGCCGATGTTGCGGCTCAGCGGCCATATGACGGCCGCTTTCGACCCAAAGCAGACGTCCGTTCGACGGATTGAAAATCCGCGTATCGGTGGTTCGATTCCGCCCCAGGCCACCACCTTCCAAACCCGCTTGAAATCTAGGTTTCATGCGGGTTTTGTCATTTTGGCGGGGCGGCACTTTTCGCAGTCCATGTGCAATTCCATTGCACATGAGCTTGGCTAATGAAGCGCTACAGGCTTTCCAGCTGTCGGAGGCATAGCTTGTTGATGTCCGTTTCTGACCCAAATCGGTTCGGCGTGGGGGTTGACGCTGCAGGTGGTGCAAACAGCGACACCGATACCGCAACTCGGGCACAGTAAATGGTCACAGACACCTACGGACTACACTCGCCTCCATGACCAAGCGCGCGCACTGGGGGCTGGGCACCAAGCTGACCTTGGTGGCGTCGCCCTTCATCGCGTTGGCGCTGCTGCTGATCGGGCTCACGCTGTGGGTGTCCTGGCAGCTCGATGGCGGCGCTGCGGCGCTCAACGAGGCTGGCCGCATGCGGATGCAGACCTTCCGGCTGTCGCTCTCGGTCAGCACCGGCGCGCGGGACGCCGTCGCGCGCGAACTGCGGCAGTTTGACGACAGCTTCGCCCTGCTGCGCCAGGGCGACCCCAACCGGCCGCTCTTCATGCCCTGGGACGACGAGACCCGCCCGCGCCTTGAAGCCGTGGAAGCCGACTGGAAGCGTTTTCGCGAGCGCTGGACAACCCAGCCCACGCCGCCGCTGACCACCCTGGGCGTAGAGACCGGCGCCCTTGCCAACCGCATTGACGGCCTCGTGACGGCGGTGGAGGCCCACCTCTCGCGCTGGACGGCCATGCTGCACCTGCTGCAGGCCGCGATCATGGCGCTGGCTGTGCTGGGCTCGGCCGCGCTGCTCTACACCGGTTACCTGTATGTGCTGCAACCGGTCGGCCTGCTCAAGCGTGCGATCGAGCGGCTGCAGGGGGGGGATCTATCCGCCAGGGTTGACCGGATCACCAGCGATGAATTCGGCACCTTGGCCCAGGGCTTCAACAGCATGGCCGGCCATCTGCAGTCCATGTACCAGAACCTGGAAGCCAAGGTGGCCGAGAAGACCGCCGAGCTGGAAGACAAGCGGGAGCGCCTGGAGACGCTCTACGGCATGACCACGCTGGTGGGCCAGGCCGGCAACCTGGATGAACTGGCGCGTGGTTTTACCGAGCGGGTGGCCCGCGCGGCCCATGCCGATGGCGTGGCCCTGCGCTGGTCCGACGAGGCCAGCGAGCGCTACCTGATGCTGGCCAGCCACGGCCTGCCCGCAGCCATGACCGAGGCCGAGCACTGCATACGTGCGGACGAATGCCATTGCGGCGTGCCAGGTGCGCCGACCGGCGCGCGGGTGATCCCGATCCACAACATGCAGGCCAGCCGGCTGCGCCATTGCGAGGCCGCCGGATTCAGGACGCTGATCTCGCTGCCCATCCGCCTGAAGGACCGGCTGATGGGGGAGGTCGACCTGTTCTATCACGCTGAATTTGCGCCGCAGGAGGCCGAGCGTTCGCTGTTTGAAGCACTGGCCTCGCACCTGGCCGCCGCGATGGAAAATCTGCGCCTGAACGCGCTGGAAAAACAGTCCGCCGTGCTGCAGGAGCGCGAGATGCTGGCCCGCGAGTTGCACGACTCGATCGCCCAGTCGCTGGCCTTCCTGAAGATCCAGGTGCAGCTGATGCGCCGCGCCATGGAGTCCAACACGCCTGGCCGCATGCGCGACGTGCTGGCCGAGATCGACCTGGGCGTGCAGGAGTGCTATGCCGATGTGCGCGAGCTGCTGGTGAACTTCCGCACCCGCGCCAGCGATGAAGACATAGCGCCGGCCCTGCAGACCACCTTGCGCAAGTTCGAGCATCACAGTGGCATGAAGGCCGCGTTCCGCATGGAGGGCCACGGCCTGCCACTGGCGCCCGACGTCCAGATCCAGGTGCTGCACGTGGTGCAGGAAGCGCTGTCCAATGTGCGCAAGCATTCAGGCGCAACGCAGGTCTGGCTCGACGTGCAATGCCAGCCCCGCTGGCGCTTTGAGGTGCGCGACGACGGGGCCGGCTTTGACGCGGCGGGCGTTCTGGACGAGACCCACGTCGGCCTGAAGATCATGCAGGAACGCGCCGCCCAGATCGGCGCGCAGGTTGACGTGTTCTCTACGCCGGGCAAGGGAAGCTCGGTGGTGCTCACGCTGCCCCCCAGTGTGCAAGCCGCGCTCGCTGCAGCAGCATCAGGCTCGCCAGCGGCTGCAGGGCCTTTCGCCACTGGGAAAATGGCTACCGCGGCCACCACAAGGCCCGAGGTGCACTAAAGGGAATTCGCCATGCCAAGCGCCATCCGCATCCTGGTCATTGATGACCACACCCTGTTTCGCCGCGCGCTCACTTCGTTGCTGCGCGACGCCAGTGGCCTTGAGGTGGTGGGCGACGCGGGAGACGCCGGCGAGGCAATCCGCCGCGCCGGCGAATTGCAGCCCGACGTCATCCTGCTGGACAACCACCTGCCGGGCGTGCTGGGCATCAACGCCATCGCCTCGCTGCGCGAGGCTGCGCCGGCGGCGCGCGTGATCATGCTGACGGTCAGCGAAGACGAGGCAGACCTCTCTGCCGCGCTTCGTGCGGGGGCCAGCGGCTACCTGCTCAAGACCATGGAAGGGGACGCCCTGGCAGACGCCATCGGCCGCGCGATGCGTGGCGCCAGCGTGGTGGCGCCCGAGATGACGGGCAAGCTGGTTGCCGCCTACCGCGAAGCGGCCGCGGGCGCGGCCGCCCCGGCGCCGCCCACTGCCATCGAGCAGCTGTCGCCGCGCGAGCAGGAGATTCTTCGCGGTATTGCACGGGGCGAGAGCAACAAGGAGATCGCCCGAGTGCTCGGCATCGCCGAGACGACGGTGAAGATTCACGTACAACACGTGCTGCGCAAGCTGGGCGTGGCCTCGCGCGTTCATGCCGCCGTTATCGCAAGCCACCACGGCCTGACCTGATCCACATCAAGTGCGGCGCAGATACCGGGCCTGCTAGTTCTTCATGAGGATGGGGCTGCGCCGCGCGTAGTTCTTCTGCGCCGCGACGCACCCCCTGCAAGAGGATGCCGCTCGCGTCCGCGCAAACCTAAAGTCCTTCCATCGCAAAGCCAGGGGCGCAAGATGATGGACAAAAGAGGGCAAGGCATGTCGGTGCTGGTCGTCAGCACGCTCGCATTCACGGTGTGTTTCATGGTGTGGATGATGTTCGGCGTCATCGGCATCCCGATCCGCAAGACCCTCAACCTCAACGCCACCGAGTTCGGCCTGCTGACAGCCATGCCGGTGCTCACCGGCTCGCTGATCCGCGTGCCGCTGGGCATCTGGACGGATCGTTACGGCGGCCGCATCGTCATGACGGTGCTGATGGCGCTCACGGTGCCGGCCATCTTCCTGATGGCCTATGCCACGGCGTACTGGCACTTTCTGGTCGTCGGCCTCTTCGTCGGGCTGGCGGGCGGCTCCTTCTCGGTCGGCACGCCCTATGTGGCGCGCTGGTTCCCCAAGAACCGCCAAGGTTTCGCCATGGGCGTGTATGGCGCGGGCAACTCCGGCGCCGCGGTCAACAAGTTCATTGCCCCCGCGCTGGTGGTGGCCTTTGGCTGGACGATGGTGCCGCAGGCTTATGCGGCCATCATGCTGGCCACCGTCATCCTGTTCTGGTTCTTCAGCTACAGCGACCCGGCCCACCTGGTGCCGCCCAACACGAAGTTCAGCGACCAGCTGAAGATGCTCAAGGACCCGAAGGTGCTCAAGTACTGCCAGTACTACTCCATCGTGTTCGGCGGCTATGTAGCGCTGTCGCTGTGGATGGTGCAGTACTACATCGGCGAATACGGGCTGGACATCCGCGCCGCGGCGTTGCTGGCGGCCTGCTTCTCGCTGCCCGGCGGCGTGCTGCGTGCCGTGGGCGGCTGGCTGTCTGACAAGTACGGCGCGCACAGCGTGACCTGGTGGGTCATGTGGGTCTGCTGGATCTGCCTGTTCCTGCTGAGCTACCCACAGACCGACTTCACCGTCCTCACGGTGGATGGCCCCAAGACCTTTCACATCGGACTGAACGTCTACACCTTCACCATCCTGATGTTCGTGCTGGGCATCGCCATGGCCTTCGGCAAGGCCAGCGTCTTCAAGTACATCAGCGACGACTTCCCCACCAACATCGGCACCGTCAGCGGCATCGTCGGCCTGGCCGGCGGCCTGGGCGGCTTCGTGCTGCCCATCATGTTCGGCGCGTTGATGGACCTCACGGGCATCCGCTCCAGCGCCTTCATGCTGATGTACGGCGTGGTCTGGGTCTCGCTCATCTGGATGTACTGGACGGAAGTGCGCCGCACCGAAGTCATGGGCAAGAACGCCACGCAATTCAGCCTTCAAGGCTGACCCAAGTTCCGTCATTTACCGGAGATATCAATGAACACCCGCACCGGCGCCATCGCGCCGCCCTCCAGCCAGACCGGCACCGACATCGCCGACTGGCGCCCCGAAGACGACGCCTTCTGGGAAAGCACGGGCAAGAAGATCGCCTACCGCAACCTCTGGATCTCGGTGCCCGCCCTGCTGTGCGGCTTTGCGGTCTGGGGTATGTGGGGAATCATCACCGTGCAGATGATGAACCTGGGATTCCCGTTCACACAGGCCGAGCTGTTCACCCTCACCGCCATTGCCGGTATCTCGGGCGCGACGATGCGCATTCCGGCCTCGTTCCTGATCCGCCTGGCAGGCGGGCGCAACACGATTTTCCTGACCACCGCCATGCTGCTGGCGCCGGCCCTTGGCACGGGCATCGTGCTGCAGCACCCGGAGTGGCCGCTGTGGTCGTTCCAGCTGATGGCACTGTGGTGCGGCGTAGGCGGCGGCAACTTTGCTTCGTCCATGTCCAACATCAGCACCTTCTTCCCCAAGAAGCTGCAGGGCACGGCGCTGGGCCTGAACGCCGGGCTTGGCAACTTTGGCGTCACCACCATGCAGATCGTCATTCCGCTGGTGATGACGCTGTCCATCTTCGGCAGCATGGGCGGCGCCTCCACCACACTGCTCAAGGACAGCGGCTGGATCTTCGGCAAGATCGCAGCCGGCACGCCTACCTGGATCCAGAACGCCGGTTTTGCCTGGGTGCTGTCGCTGGTGCCGCTGTCCATCCTGTGCTGGTTCGGCATGAACAACCTCAAGACGGTCTCGCCAGACACCGGCAACCCGCTTGTGGCCTTTGCCAGGATCACCTGGCTGTACACCCTGGCCTTCATCCCGGCCATCTTTGGCCTCTACCTGTACCTCCCCGCGCCGACCGGTCTCGGGCTGATCAGCATGTGGGTGGCAATTCCGCTGGACATCGTCAGCGCCCTGCTCATCATGAAGTTGGCCGCTTTCGGCCCCATGAAAGAGAACGTCACAAAGCAGTTCGCCATCTTCAAGGACAAGCACACCTGGTCGCTCACGGCCCTGTACATCGTCACCTTCGGCTCGTTCATCGGCTTCTCGATGGCGCTGCCGCTGGCCATGAAGGTCATCTTCGGCATCAGCCATGTGCCCAATGCGGCCGGTGTGATGCAGCACACGCTCAACAACCCCAATGCGCCGACCATCCTGGCCTACGCCTGGATCGGCCCGTTTGTGGGCGCAGCAGTGAGGCCCATCGGCGGCTGGATCTCGGACAAGGTGGGTGGGTCGATCGTCACGCAGGTCATTTCTGCAGTGATGGTGGTGGCCTCAGTGGCTGTGGGCTACGTGATGATGCAGGCCTATGCCTCGGCCACGCCGGAGGAATATTTCCCTGCCTTCCTTGGCCTGTTCATCGTGCTGTTCTTTGCCAGCGGCGTGGGCAACGGTTCCACCTTCCGCACCATCGGCGTGATCTTTGACAGGCAACAGGCCGGCCCGGTGCTGGGCTGGACGTCGGCCGTGGCGGCTTACGGCGCCTTCGTTGCGCCCATCGTGATCGGCGACCAGATCAAGGCCGGCACGCCGCAGTACGCGATGTATGGCTTTGCCGCCTTCTATGCCGTGTGCCTGGTGCTGAACTGGTGGTTCTATCTGCGCCGCAATGCGTACATCAAGAACCCCTGAGCCACCCTTTCCCACATATTCCACAAGCGAAAGACCTCCATGAGCCACTTTCTCGACCGCCTCTCGTATTTCTCTAACCCGCGCGAGCCGTTCTCCGGCGAATTTGGCGTGACTACCGGCGAGGACCGCACCTGGGAAGACGCCTACCGCAACCGCTGGGCGCATGACAAGGTCGTGCGCTCGACACACGGCGTCAACTGCACGGGCTCATGTTCGTGGAAGATCTACGTCAAGGGCGGCATCGTCACCTGGGAAACCCAGCAGACCGACTACCCCCGCACCCGCTGGGACATGCCCAACCATGAGCCGCGCGGCTGCGCACGCGGTGCCAGCTACAGCTGGTACCTGTACAGCGCCAACCGCGTGAAGTACCCCATGGTGCGCGGCAGGTTGCTCAAGAGCTGGCGCGAGGCGCGCCTGGCGCACGACCCGGTGGCGGCATGGGCGTCCATTGTGGAAGACGACGCCAAGCGCAGCGACTACCAGAAGATTCGCGGCCTGGGCGGCTTTGCCCGCTCCACCTGGGACGAGGTCAACGAGATCATTGCCGCGGCCAATGTGTACACCATCAAGAAGCATGGGCCGGACCGCATCATCGGCTTCTCGCCCATCCCGGCCATGAGCATGGTCAGCTATGCAGCCGGCAGCCGTTACCTGAGCCTCATCGGCGGCGTGTGCATGAGCTTCTACGACTGGTACTGCGACCTGCCCCCGAGCAGCCCGCAGGTGTGGGGCGAGCAGACCGATGTGCCGGAGTCCGCTGACTGGTTCAACTCCAGCTTCATCATCGCCTGGGGCTCCAACGTGCCGCAGACGCGCACGCCCGACGCGCACTTCTTCACCGAAGTTCGCTACAAGGGCACCAAGACAGTCGCCATCACGCCCGACTACTCCGAAGTCGCCAAACTGGCCGACATCTGGATGAACCCCAAGCAGGGCACCGACGCCGCCGTGGCCATGGCCATGGGGCATGTGATCCTCAAGGAGTTCTACTTCCCCGAGGTCAATGGAGTAAAGGGCGAGCGCAGCGCCTACTTTGACGACTATGTCCGCCGCTACACCGACATGCCGATGCTGGTGATGCTCAAGGAGCACACCCTGCCCAGCGGCGAAGTCATCACCGTGCCCGACCGTTATGTGCGCGCCTCCGACTTCAACGGCAAGTTGGGCCAGGCCAACAACCCCGAGTGGAAGACAGTGGCCTTCGACGAAAGCGGCAAGGTGGTGCTGCCCAACGGCGCCATCGGCTTCCGCTGGGGCCCGGACGGCCGGGCCGACGAAGGCCAGTGGAACCTGCAGGCCAAAGAGGCACGCCACGGCAACGAGGTCAAGCTCAAGCTGTCGTCCATGGAGGGCGAGCAGGACGGCGCTGAGATAGCGCGCGTGGGCTTTCCGTACTTTGGCGGCATCCTGCATGAGAGCTTCCCGAACAACGTGGCTGCCGGCGAGACCGACAGCTCCGCAGGCGCGGTGCTGGTACGCACGGTGCCGGCGCGGCGCATCTCGCTGGGCAAGGCGGGAGAAGAGCGCTCGGCCCTGGTAGCCACAGTTTTCGACCTGCAGGTGGCCAACTACGGCGTGGCCCGTGGCCTGCCCGGCGAGCTTGCAGCAACGAGCTTTGACGACGACACCCCCTACACCCCGGCCTGGCAGGAAAAGATCACCGGCACGCCGCGCGCGCAGCTGATCACCGTGGCGCGGCAGTTTGCCGAGAACGCGCACAAGACCCAGGGCAAGTCCATGGTCATCATTGGCGCGGCCATGAACCACTGGTACCACAGTGACATGAACTACCGCGGCGTCATCAACATGCTGATGATGTGCGGCTGCATCGGCAAGAGCGGCGGCGGCTGGGCCCACTATGTGGGCCAGGAGAAGCTGCGGCCACAGACCGGCTGGACAGCCCTTGCCTTCGCGCTGGACTGGATCAGGCCCCCGAGGCAGATGAACAGCACCAGCTTCTTCTATGCCCACACCGACCAGTGGCGCTACGAAAAGCTGGGCATGGAAGAAGTGCTCTCGCCATTGGCTGACAAGAAGGCTTTTGCCGGCAGCATGATCGACTACAACGTGCGCGCCGAGCGCATGGGCTGGCTGCCCAGCGCGCCGCAGCTGCAGACCAACCCGCTGCAGGTGGTGAAGGACGCCGCAGCGGCAGGCCTGGATGCCAAAGACTATGCGGTGAAAGGCCTCAAGGACGGCACGCTCAAGATGAGTTGCACCGACCCGGACCACCCGGACAACTGGCCGCGCAACATGTTTGTCTGGCGCTCCAACATCCTGGGCTCGTCGGGCAAGGGGCACGAGTACTTCCTCAAGCACCTGCTGGGCACCAGCAACGGCGTGCAAGGCAAGGACCTGGGCAAGGAAGAAGCCAAGCCCACCGAAGTGGTCTGGCACGACAAGGCGCCCGAAGGCAAGCTGGACCTGCTGGTCACGCTGGACTTCCGCATGAGCACGACCTGCCTGTACAGCGACATCGTGTTGCCCACTGCCACCTGGTACGAAAAGAACGACCTCAACACCAGCGACATGCACCCCTTCATCCACCCGCTGTCCACCGCCGTGGACCCGGCCTGGCAGTCGCGCAGCGACTGGGACATCTACAAGGGCTTTGCAAAGAAATTCAGCGAAGTCTGCGTGGGCCACCTGGGCGTGGAACGCGAGCTGGTGCTGACACCGCTCATGCATGACAGCCCGGCCGAACTCGCGCAGCCCTTCGGCGTGAGCGACTGGAAGATGGGCGACTGCGAGCTGATCCCCGGCAAGACCGCCCCCAACATGCAGGTGGTCGAGCGCGACTACCCCAATGTGTACAAGCGCTTCACCGCCCTGGGCCCGCTCATGGGCAAGGTCGGCAATGGCGGCAAGGGCATCGCCTGGAACACGCAGACCGAGGTGAGGCAGCTGGGTGAACTCAGCGGCCTGGTCACCGCAGAAGGCGTGACACGCGGCATGCCGAAAATCGAGTCCGACATTGACGCCGCCGAGGTGGTGCTGATGCTGGCGCCCGAAACCAACGGCCACGTTGCCGTGAAAGCCTGGGAAGCACTGGGCAAGCAGACGGGCCTGGACCACACCCACCTGGCCATTCACCGTGAAGACGAGAAGATCCGCTTCCGCGACATCCAGGCCCAGCCGCGCAAGATCATCAGCTCGCCCACCTGGAGTGGCATCGAGAGCGAGACCGTGTCGTACAACGCCGGCTACACCAATGTGCACGAGATGATCCCATGGCGTACCCTGACCGGGCGCCAGCAGTTCTACATGGATCACCCATGGATGCAGGCCTTTGGCGAAGGCTTTACCAGCTACCGCCCGCCTGTGGACCTGAAGACCACGGCAGGCATCCATGGCATCAAGCCCAATGGCAACAAGGAGATCGCGCTCAACTTCATCACGCCGCACCAGAAGTGGGGCATCCACAGCACCTACACCGACAACCTGATGATGCTCACGCTCAGCCGCGGCGGCCCTTGCGTATGGATGAGCGAGGACGACGCGAAGCTTGCCGGCATTGTGGACAACGACTGGATCGAGCTGTTCAACATCAACGGCGCCATTGCGGCGCGGGCAGTGGTGAGCCAGCGCGTGAAGCCCGGCATGGTCATGATGTACCACGCGCAGGAGAAGATCGTGAACACGCCCGGCTCGGAGATCACCGGTGTGCGCGGCGGCATCCACAACTCGGTGACGCGCATCGTGCTCAAGCCCACGCACATGATTGGCGGCTACGCGCAGTTCAGCTACGGCTTCAACTACTACGGGACCATCGGCACCAACCGCGACGAGTTCGTGGTGGTGCGCAAGATGGACAAGATCGACTGGCTGGACACGCCCGTCGGTGAGGAACTGGTTCGCGTCACGCAGGCTGAAGGGGAAAGCGCGTGAGCATGCTGCACAACAACCCCGGCGCGGGAGCATCGCCATGGCGCTGAAGCACCTGGCCCACGGCGAGATGGCCCACGCCGGCCCGCTGGGCGACGCCCTGCCCGCCACCCGCACCTACACCCTTGTGCGCACGGACGACCTGCAGATCTTCCGCCTGGTGCTGCGCGCCGGCGCCGACCTGGCTGAGCATGCAGTGCCGGGCGCCATGGTCTTCCAGTGCGTCGAAGGTGAAGTGATCTTCCGCGCGCCCGGCTGCGAACTGCGCATGCATCCCGGCGACCTCACCCACGTGGGCGCGGGAGCGCCGCATTCCGTCCACGCCGTGACCGACATGTCGGCCCTCGTCACCGTGCTGGGCCACGCCCCCGTCAGCCCGCCCGTCCCCCTCAAGGAGAACAACGCATGAAAATCCGCGCACAAATCGGCATGGTGCTCAACCTGGACAAGTGCATCGGTTGCCACACCTGCTCCGTCACCTGCAAGAACGTCTGGACCAGCCGCCCCGGCATGGAGTACGCCTGGTTCAACAATGTGGAGACCAAGCCCGGCATCGGCTACCCCAAGGAGTGGGAGAACCAGGACAAGTGGAACGGCGGCTGGGTACGCAAGGCCAACGGCAAGATCGAGCCGCGCCAGGGCGGCAAGTGGAAGCTGCTGATGAAGATCTTCGCCAACCCCAACCTGCCCGAGATTGACGACTACTACGAGCCCTTCACCTTCGACTACGGCCACCTGCAGTCCGCCCCCGAAATGAAGGCCAGCCCCACAGCCCGCCCGCGCAGCCTGATCACTGGCAAACAGATGGACAAGATCGTCTGGGGCCCGAACTGGGAAGAAATCCTCGGCGGCGAGTTCAAGGGCCGCAGCGCGGACAAGAACTTTGACGACATCCAGAAGGAGATGTACGGCGAGTTCGAGAACACCTTCATGATGTACCTGCCGCGCCTGTGCGAGCACTGCCTGAACCCGGCGTGCGTGGCATCGTGCCCGTCGGGCTCGATCTACAAGCGCGAGGAAGACGGCATTGTGCTGATCGACCAGGACAAGTGCCGCGGCTGGCGCATGTGCGTCTCGGGCTGCCCGTACAAGAAGATCTACTACAACTGGAAAAGCGGCAAGGCCGAGAAGTGCATCTTCTGCTACCCGCGCATCGAGGCCGGCCAGCCCACCGTGTGCAGCGAGACCTGCGTGGGCCGCATCCGCTACCTGGGCGTGCTGCTGTATGACGCGGACCGCATCCAGGAGGCCGCCAGCGTGGAGCATGACCGCGACTTGTACCAGGCGCAACTGGACATCTTCCTGGACCCGAACGATGCGAAGGTGATCGCGCAGGCGCGCCTGGACG
>CALRZF020000032.1:0-18059 GCA_943372585.1 Ramlibacter sp. 2FC
TTTGGCAGAAAACCCCCGCCTGAAGGGGTATGACATGAACGTGTGGTTCGGCCTGTTTGGCCCGGCCAAGCTGCCCGCACCCATGACGGCACGCCTGAACAAGGACCTCAACGAAATCCTGCGCGATCAGGAGGTCTGGCAAAAGCTGCAGAAGGCCGGCATCACCAACGACGGCGGCACGCCCCAGGCGCTGACCAGCTTCATCAAGGCCGAAACGCTGCGCGTGCGCGCGGTGGTGAACAAGGCCGTGGCCAGCGGCGCCGCGTCGTGAGCGCGGGGCTCGCCACCCACCCCACGCCCCACGCCATCGACATCGCGCCGCCCGACATCACGGGCTGGGCCGCGTCGCCCACCGGCGTGGCGTATGTGCACGAACGCGCGTCGGGCCAGCCCGGCCCCGAGGTGCTGCTGACCGCGCTGGCGCACGGCAACGAATACTCAGGCGCGCTCGCGCTGGACGCGTTCCTGCGCAGCGGCGTCGTGCCGCGCTGCGGGCGCATCACCGCGGCGTTCTGCAACGTGGCGGCGTTTGCGCGGTTCGATCCGCAAGCGCCCGACGCGTCACGCTATGAGGACGAAGACTTCAACCGTGTGTGGTCGAGCGCCGCGCTGGACGGCCCTGGTACCAGCGCCGAGCTGCAGCGCGCGCGCGCCATCCGCCCCCTGGTGGACCGCGCCACGCATCTGCTGGACCTGCATTCCATGCACGAGCCCTGTGCGCCGCTGCTGGTCACCGGCACGCTGGCGCGCAACATCGCCTTTGCCCAGGCGCTGGGCTCGGGCGGCCAGGTGGTCGTGGACGTGGGCCATGCAGACGGCGTGCGCATGCGCGACTACGGCGCGTTTGGCGACGCCACTGGCGAGCGCATCGCGCTGCTGCTGGAGGCCGGCCAGCACTGGGACCGCGCGTCGGTTTCGGCGGCGCGCAATGTGCTCATGCGCTTTCTGGTGGGCACGGGCGTGCTGGCGCGCAGCGACGTGCCCTTTGGCTGGCTGCTGCCCGATGCAGCGCCGCCGGCGCCCGTGACCGTTACCCACCGCGTGGTGGCGCGCAGCCTGCAGTTTGAATTTGTGCAGGACTTTCGCGGCGGCGAGACCATCCGCCGCGCCGGAACGCCCATCGCGCACGACGCCGGCGAGCCGGTGCTGACGCCCTATGACGACTGCGTGCTGGTCATGCCGTCGGTGCGCCAGCTGCGCCCGGGTGTGACCACTGTGCGGCTGGGCCGCCGCGTTCATGCCGGCGTGGAATGAAACCTGTCCAAAACATCCGCCACTTTCCAGCACGACCCGCTCACACTGAGACCCCACGAGGAGACACCCATGCGAACCGACCGACGCCTGATCCTTGCCGCCAGCGCCGCCGCGCTGCTGGCCGCCTGCACCACGGCCCCGCCCAAACCCAGCTTGGCCGAGGTGGGCATCTATGCCGCCGGGCCTGGCAGTGCTTTCTTGCCGTATGCGCAGGGCCTGGCGGCCTACCTCAGCGCCAGCGGCCTGAAGGCGCAGGCGCTGGAGTCCAAAGGCTCGATTGAAAACCTGGGCCGTGTGGACGCCGAACCCCAGCGCCTGGGCACGGCCTTTCTGGGCACGGCGTTCGAGGCCGTGAACGCCAGCGCCGCCTGGACGCAGGGCAAAAAGCACAGCAACGTGCGTGCGCTGTTTCCCATGTACGAGACCTCATTCCAGATCGTTGCGTTGCGCAGCACCGGCCTGGCCAGCCTGCGCGCGCTGGCCGGCAAACGCGTGGGCGTGGGCCCGGCGGGCGGCCCGGCAGAAAGCTTCTTCAAGGGCCTGGCCGAAGCCACGGGACTGCAGGTGCAGACGGTCACCGGCACGCCGGCCGCGCTGGCGGCCGACCTGCAGGCAGGCCGCATCGACGCGCTGTGGCAGGGCGCTGCGCTGCCCATACCGGCGATCAAGCAGGTGGCCGATGCGGCCGACGCCGTGGTGTTTGGCCTGAGCGACTCGGAGCTGCCGGCCATGCTCAAGCGCTTCCCGTTCCTGAGCCCGGCCAGCGTGGCACCCAACACCTACCGCGGGCAAACCGGCGCTCTCAAAAGCGTGGCCGCCTGGAATTTTGTGATGGCCCACAAGGACCTGAGCGAGGCCGACGCCTACTGGATCACCCGTACCGTGCTGCAAGCCGCCGACCCCAAGGCCATCCACGCCAGCGCCGGCCCCACGCGCGCAGCCAATGCGCCCAACAACACCGTCGTGCCGTTCCACCCGGGGGCGCTGCAGTTTTACCGGGAGCAGGGCGTCAGCGGGGTGAAGTAGCGCCCAGCGCCAGCTTGCCCAGCAGCTTGCGCAGCGCGACCTTTTCGGTGGCCACCAGGGTTTTGAGAACCTGCGCTTCATGGGCCTTGGCTTCTTGCACCAGCGGCTTGACCAGCCGCCGCCCCGCAGCCGTGACGGCCACCAGTGTGCGGCGGTGGTCGCTGGGGCAGGCCTGCAGCGCCACCCAGCCCTGTTCGGCCATGCGTTGCACGAGCTTGGTGACGGTGGGCTGTTTGCTGAGAACCTCATGCGCGAGCTGGCTGATGGTCAGCGGCTCGCCGTCGTGCAGCGTGGCCAGCACGCGCCATTCGATGCCGCTCAGGCCGGCCGCGCGCACGTGCGCGTCGAAATCCTTGTACAGCGCGTGGTTGGCCTGCCCGAGCAGGTAGCCCAGGTAGCCTTCAACAAATCGCTGGGGCGTGCTCACAACGGATGCTCCGTGAAGAAGCGGCCCCCATGGAACAGCAGCGGCGACGCACCCGCGCGGTGGCTGCAACGCTCCACCTCGCCCACGAAGATGACGTGGTCGCCTTCTTCATAGCGGCTGCGGTTGAAGCATTCAAACGTGGCCGCCGCGCCCGCCAGCAGCGGCGAGCCGCCCGCGCCTTCGGTAAAGGCCACGCCGGCCCAGCGGTCGGCGCCCTTGAGCGCAAAGCGTTCGGCCAGGTCCTTTTGCCCCGCGGCCAGGATGTTGATGGCGTAGTGCGAGCCGGTGCTGAATGCCGGCATGGAGCCCGCGGCGCGCGCCAGGCTCCACAGCACCAGCGGCGGGTCCAGTGAAACGGAATTGAAGGAGTTGGCTGTCAGGCCGATCAGCTCGCCCGTGGCCGTGCGTGCCGTGACGATGGTGACGCCGGTGGCAAACATGCCCAGGGCAGTGCGGAACTCCGGGCCGGAGAACACGGGGGGCAGGGCTTTGCGGGGTGGATTCACGGATGCGGTTTGCATGAAATTTCATGTATTATGAATTGAAACCACTTCCTTGTCAGAGACCCTTGCATGCTGCAGGAAATAACAGAACCCGCGTGGATCGATGCCTTTGAAGCCGTGCTGCGCCGCTGCGCGCTGCAGCCCGGCGACACCGTGGCCGTGCTGGGCGAAAGCCAGAGCCGCCCGGTGCTGATGGAATTGGCCCGCCTGGCCGCGGCGCGCATCGGCGCCCAGGTGTTCACGCTGGTGTTGCCGTCGGTGTTTGACAGCGCGCAGCCCGTCACGCGCTCCACCGGCGCATCGGGCGCCCTGCGCAACCTCACACCCGTGGTCTCGGCCCTGGCGGCCAGCACGCTGGTGGTGGACTGCACGGTAGAGGGCCTGATGCATGCGCCCGAATTGCCCGCGATCCTGAAAGGTGGCACGCGCGTGGTGTACGTCAGCAACGAACACCCCGAGGCTTTAGCCCGCCTGCTGCCCGACGACGCTACCGAGGCGCGCGTGAAAGACCACGTCAAGCGCCTGCGCGCGGCCAAGGCCATGCGTGTGGCGTCGGCCGCCGGCACCGACCTGCGCATTGCGCTTGCGGGCGCTGTGGCGGGCGGCAACTGGGGCTACACCACGCGCCCCGGCACCATGACGCACTGGCCCGGTGGGCTGGCGCTGTGCTTTCCTGCGGCGGGCAGCGTCAACGGCACGCTGGTGCTGGGCGAAGGCGATGTGAACCTCACCTTCAAGCGCTACATCGAGCGGCCCGTCACGCTCACGATTGAAAACGACTACGTCACAAAAATCGATGGCACGGGCGTGGACGCCGAGCTGATGCGCAGCTACATCGCAGCCTGGGGCGACAAGGAAGCCTATGCCGTCAGCCACGTCGGCTACGGCCTGAACGAGGCTGCCCGCTGGGACAGCATGGCGCTGTACGACAAGCGCGACTTCAACGGCACCGAGCTGCGCGCGTTTGCCGGCAACTTCCTGTACAGCACCGGTGCCAACGAAGTGGCCGGGCGCCACACGGCCGGCCATTTTGATCTGCCGATGCGCCACTGTACGGTGCAGCTGGACGGCGCCACCGTGGTGGACGCGGGCAAGGTGGTCGCATGACGGCCCTGCCTACTTTCACCACCTTGGGTAATGGGCACACGGTCCTGATGCTGCACGGCATCGGCGGCGGCCACCTGGCCTTTGCGCCGCAGGTGGAAACACTGGCGTCGCAGGGCTACCGCGCCGTGGCCTGGGACATGCCGGGCTACGGCCGCAGCCCGCCGATCGAGCCCTACACCTTCAAGGGGCTGGCGCAAAGCTGCGTCACGCTGATCGAGAGCCTGCAGGGCGGCCCGGTCACCCTGTTGGGCCACAGCATGGGCGGCATGGTGGCGCAGGAGGTGGTGGCGCGCCGGCCCGAGCTGGTCAGCCGGCTCATCCTGTGCGGCACGTCGCCCTCGTTCGGCAAACCCGACGGTGACTGGCAGCGCGAGTTCATCACGCAGCGCACGGCACCACTGGACGCGGGCCAGACCATGGCCGACCTGGCGCAGGTGCTGGTGCCGCAGATGATCGGCCCGGGCTCGCTGCCCGAAGGCGTCAAGCTTGCCATGCATTGCATGAGCGGTGTGAACCCGTCAGCCTACCGCCGCGCGCTGGAATGCATCGTCACTTTTGACCGCCGCGCCAACCTGGGCAACATCCACGTGCCCACGCTGCTGGTGGCCGGCGAGCATGACCGCAACGCGCCCCCCGCCGTCATGCAGAAGATGGCCGGCGCCATTGCAGGCAGTACCTTCATCGAGATGAAAGGCATCGGCCACCTGCAGAATCTGGAGGCACCTGAAGAATTTGACGAGCTGGTGCTGAATTTCCTGGCGCTGCCGCGCGTGCTGCATTGAAAGGCCCGCCTGTGACCCGCCCGCCCCTGTCGCTGCTGGCTTGTGCGCTCGTCCTGCTCGCGCTGCCGGCGGCCGCGCAACCCGATGAAGCGCTGTTGGGCAAGGCCATCGGCTACCCGGTGGGCACCAACGCCGGCAACTGGTACGAGCCCGCCTATCGGGTGGGCTCCTGGTCTGCGCTGGACAAGGTGCCCGGTGTGCTGGCACGCGCGGTACCGCGTGCGGCAACGCCGGCGCCCTTGCCCCGGGCAGTGCAGCCGCCCGCCATCCAGTACCGCTACCGCAACATCGGCTACACGCTGGACGACTACCTGGAACGCCGGCGCATCACCGGCCTGCTGATCCTGAAAAACGGCGAGATCGTGGCCGAGCGCTACCGCTACGGCCGCAAGGACGATGCGCGCTTTCTCAGCTTTTCCATGGCCAAGAGCGTCACCTCGCTGCTGGTGGGTGTGGCGCTGCAGCGTGGCGCCATTGCCTCGCTGGACGACCCGGCGGAAAAGTACGCCAAAGACCTGGCCGGCAGCCCCTATGGCGCCACCACCCTCCGGCAGTTGCTGCGCATGAGTTCGGGCCTGCGATTTACCGAGCGGTATGACGGGCAGGACGATGTTGCACGGCTGTCTCGCGCTTCCGCCACGGGCAACCCCAGCCCGGTCAGTGTGCTGCGCGGCATCACCGAGCGGCACAGCCCGGCGGGCGAAAAGTTTGTGTACGCCGGCTCGGAGACCGATGTGCTGGGCCGCGTGCTGGCCGGCGCCACAGGCCGCAGCATGGCTGCGCTGACGGCTGAGTGGCTGTGGCAGCCCATGGGCGCTGAGCACGACGCGTTCTGGCGCATCGGCGCCGACGGGCAGGAGCAGGCCATGGGTGCATTCAATGCATCGTTGCGCGACTGGGGCCGCCTGGGCCTGCTGCTGGCGAATGACGGGCGCGTGGGCAACGTGCAGGTGCTGCCGCGCGACTACCTGCTGGACGCCACCGATGCAGCGCGCCAGCCCCCGGCGTTTGCCCCGGGCAAGGCCACGCCCTTTTTTGGCTATGGCTACCAGTTCTGGCTGTTCCCGTTCAAGGAACGCAGCTTTGCGATGCAGGGCATCCACGGCCAGACCGTGTTCGTGCAGCCGGCCACTGGCATCGTGATGGTGCAGACGGCCGTTTATGCCGTGGCCAGTGGCGCACAGGACCCGGACCCGTATGTCGAACGCGCAGCCTTGTGGACAGGTGTGCTCGATTCCCTGGGCGGGCGAACTGAACGCTGATGATGGAGACACACACATGAACACCCGCATACCACCCGACACCCTGAACTTCACCCCCGCCGTGGGCGACATGCCCTTCACCCCGAAACAGCGCGCGCTGCTGTCGCTGGCCAGCGAGCTGGGCCGAACCAAGTTTGCGCCGCGCGCCGCGCAGTGGGACGAAACGGCGAGCTTCCCCTTTGCCAACTACGACGACTTGCGCGACGCGGGTTTTCTGAAGCTGTGCGTGCCCGAATCGCATGGCGGCCTGGGCGCCGATTACGCCACCTACATGATGGTGGCCGCAGAGATCGGCCGCCACTGCGGCGCCACCGCGCTGACGTGGAACATGCACATCTGCAGCACGATGTGGACGGGTGTGCTGGCCGACGGCATTGCCATGACTGACGCGCAGCGCGCCGAGCATGTGAAGCGGCGTGAGCTGCACTTTGCACGCATCGTGAACGACGGCGCGATCTACGCGCAACCGTTCAGCGAGGGCAGCGCCGCCGCCGCGGGCCGCGCACCGTTTGGCACCACGGCCAAAAAGGTCGATGGGGGCTGGCTGGTCAACGGCCGCAAGATCTTCGCCAGCCTGTCGGGCGCGGCCAGCTACTACGGCATCCTGTGTACCGAGGATAAGGGCGACGAACACCCCGACGCGCGCGACACGCTGTACATCAGCGTGCCGGCCACGTCGGCGGGCTTTTCCATCAGCGGCGACTGGAACCCGCTGGGCATGCGCGGCACGGTCAGCCGCAACCTGCACTTCAAGGACGTGTTCGTCAGCGACGACGAGCAGCTCATGCCGCGCGGCATCTACTTCAAGGGCGCGCAGACCTGGCCGGCCATGTTCTTCACGCTCGCCCCCACCTACCTGGGCCTGGCCAACGCGGCGTACGACTTCACGGTGCAGTACCTGCGTGGCGAGGTACCCGGCGAGCCGCCCGTCAAGCGCCGCATGTACCCCACCAAGCAGATCGCCGTGGCACAAATGCGCATCCAGCTGGAGGCCATGCGCAGCCTGTTCACCCGCGCGATTCTGGAGGCCAAACCCAACCCGTCCAAAGACGAGAAAATGCGCCTGTACGCCGCGCACTACAGCGTGATGGAGGGCGCCAACGACATCGCGCGTCTTGCGATCCGCACCTGCGGTGGCCAGAGCATGATGAAGCACCTGCCGCTGGAGCGCATCTACCGCGACAGTCGCTGCGGCTCGCTCATGCTGCCGTGGACGGCCGAGCTGGTGATGGACCGCATGGGCCGGGAGACGCTGTACGAGGCCGGCGAGCGGGACGAATAAAACGCGCGGCCCCTGCGGTTGCGCCCAACGGTCATTCTTCTACAAACGCTGCGTCGCTCAGCCGCCCGCGCTGGCGCTTGAGCACCCACGCCGCCCAGCCCAGAGCGCACAGCACCACCAGCGCACCCAGCTTGTGCACCAGCGCGCCGATGAACTGGGCCTGGGTGTGCAAGCCCATCGAGCCCAACAGGTACATCCAGTCGTGCGGGCCGGTCTCGCCCGTGCCGCCGCCCAGCAGCGTCAGCTGGGGGTGCAGTGCGTCGTACACATACGGCGCCACGTCCAGCAATGACACGCCCAGCAGCCACAGGCCCATCGCCGCGCCGAACGGGTCCCGGTTTTTGTACAGCAGCGCGCCGGCCATGATGGCCGGCATGATCAGCTGGCCCAGCGTGCCACCGGCGACCGACATCCATTCGCCGAACGGCATGAACACCACATGGCCCGCCTCATGAAAAATCAGCAGCGGCCGGTGCAGGAATGAATGCATGAGGCTGCCGTCCCGGTAGTCCATGGCGATCAGGCGCCAGCCCCAGACGGTGAACGCGGCCAGCAGGGCTGCACGCAGCCACCAGCGCAGCGGGTCGACTTGCGCGGGCACGTGCAGCCACAGCGGCGCCGGGCGGCTGTCGGCCGGTGACGCCACCGGCGCAGACCGGGGCAAGGACACCGGCGCGGCCAGCTTGGCCAGGATGACGCCGCAGCCAGGGCAGGCGGCGGGCAGGGCCTGGTTGGCCGGCAGCGGCATGTGGCCGCACTTGGGGCATTGGCTGAACATGGGCCGCAGTTTAGGCGCGGTACCGGGCGTTCACGCACAAGCCCAATAATGGGGGCTGATGCGACACCCCGCCCTCCTACACGCCGCCGTTGTGGCCCTGCTGCTGTGCGCATGCTCGGACCGCTCCCCTCCCGCAAGCAGCGCTGCGCCTGCACAACCCGTGGCGGTGGCGGTACCGCCCCCCGTGCTGGCCTCCGACATCGAATGCCAGAACCTGGTGCGCCGCCTGCCCAACCTGCGCATGCCGCTGTGCACCCAGGCTGCGCTGCAGGACTCGGGCGCGCGCTCGGTCAAGGGCCTGCCGCTGTACACGCGCGACATCCGGCCCGAGGCGCCCAAGCTGCGCGTGCTGGTGATCGGTGCCATCCATGGCGACGAGCTGTCGTCAGCGTCGGTCGCGTTCCACTGGATTGCGCTGGCGCAGGACCCGCTGATCGCCTTGCCCCAACCGATTCACTGGCGATTCATCCCGGTGCTCAACCCTGACGGCCTGTTCCATCAGCCGCCCCGGCGCATGAACCACAACGGTGTGGACCTGAACCGCAACTTCCCCACGCCCAACTGGGAGCGTGACGCCGCCATCTACTGGAACCAGCGTGTGCGCAAGGACCCGCGCCGCTGGCCCGGCCCCAAGGCGATGTCCGAGCCCGAGACAAAGTTTGTGCACGCGCAGATGGTGGACTTCAAGCCCGACCTGATCGTGAGCATCCACGCGCCTTACGGCGTGCTGGACTTTGACGGCCCATCGGTGCCCCCCAGCAAGCTGGGCCGCCTGTACCTGGACCAGGTGGGCATCTTCCCCGGCTCGCTGGGCAATTACGGCGGCGTGCACAAGGGCGTGCCCGTGGTGACGGTGGAACTGCCCAACGCCATGCGCACACCGCTGGACAGCGAAACGCGCCAGATGTGGGTGGATTTGCTGCGCTGGATGAGTGAGCGGCTGGGGCCCAGCGCGCGTTAGCGAAATCAGCGAGACTCGGGAAATGACCACCGACACAACCGATATCGCCACCCGTTTCGGCAGCGGCCGATCCGTCAAACGCCTGGAAGACGAGAGCCTGCTCAAGGGCACGGGCCAGTACACCGACGACATCGCACCCGACGGCCAGCTGCGCCTGTGCTTTGTGCGCTCGCCCTACCCGCATGCCCGCATCGTGTCGGTGGACACCAGCGCGGCCAAAGACATGCCCGGCGTGCTGGGCGTGTACACGGGCGCCGAGCTGGCCGCTGCGGGCGTCAAGCCCATCCCCGGCAGCACCAACTTCAAGCGCGCCGGTGGCGCGCCCGGCGCCACGCCCGACCGGCGCGTGCTGGCGCACGAGCGGGTGCGCCATGTGGGCGAGGCCGTGGCCATGGTCGTGGCAGAAACCATGCAGCAGGCCCGCGACGCCGCAGAGGCCGTGTATGTGGAATACGAAGAACTGCCGCATGTGGTGGGGCTGAACGAGGCCACCGCCCCGGGCGCCACCGCGCTGTGCGCGCAAGCCCCCGACAACATCGCCGCCGAAATGCGCCACGGCAACGAGGCGGCCACGGCCGATGCGTTTGCCGCCGCTGCGCACGTGGTCAAGCTCGCCATCACCAACCAGCGCGTGGCCGCGCTGACCATCGAGCCGCGCTCGGTGCTGGCCTGGATCGCCGATGACGGGCGCCTCACGCTGCGCATGAGCAGCCAGATGCCCAGCGGCGTGCGCAACTCGCTGTGCAACGACATCCTGGGCCTGCCGCGCGACCAGGTGCGCGTGACCGTGGGCGACGTGGGCGGCGGCTTCGGCATGAAGACCGGCATCTACCCCGAAGACGCCGCCGTGGCCTGGTGCGCCCACACGCTGCGCCGCCCCGTCAAATGGATCGCCGATCGCAGCGAAGAGTTCTTGACCACCGCCCATGGCCGCGACCTGCAGACACAGGCCGAAATGGCGCTGGCGGCGGATGGAAAAATACTGGCGCTGCGTCTGCGCTCGCTGGCCAACGTGGGCGCCTACGCCACCGGCACCGGCGTGGCCATCCAGCTGCTGATCGGCCCCTGGGTGCAGACCAGCGTGTACGACATCCCCACGATCGACTTTCATTTCAAGGCCGTGCTCACCAACACCGCCCCCACCAGCGCCTACCGCGGCGCGGGCCGGCCCGAGGCGATCTTCATCATCGAGCGGCTGATGGACGAGGCCGCGCGCCAGACCGGCATGGACCGCATCGCAATGCGCCGGCGCAACTTCATCCGGCCCGACCAGATGCCCTACAAGAACCCCATGGGCCAGACCTATGACACCGGCCAGTTTGAAAAGGTCATGGACCAGGGCCTCACGCTTGCCGACTGGAACGGTTTTGAGGCGCGCGCCGCGCAGAGCCAGGCGCGCGGCAAGCTGCGCGGCCTGGGCATCAGCACCTTTCTGGAATGGACCGGCGGCAACGTGTTTGAAGAACGCGTGACGGTGGATGTGAAAGCAGACGGCACCATTGAAGTGTTCTCTGCCGTCAACCAGATGGGCCAGGGCATTGCCACCACGCTGGCGCAGCTGGTGGTGGATGTGTTTGGCGTGCCGATCGAGCGCGTCAAGGTGATCCTGGGCGACACCGACCGCGGCGACGGCTTTGGCAGCGCGGGCTCGCGCTCGCTGTTCACCGGCGGCTCGGCCATGCGCATCGGCTCAGAACGCACCATTGACCATGCGAAGCAGCTGGCGGCCAAGGAGCTGGAGGCCGCCGCAGAAGACATCGCCTACACAGCAGGCCGCTTCAACGTCAAGGGCACCGACGTGGGCATCGACCTCTTCGCCCTGGCCGCGAAGCAGGACGGCGGGCGCATTCACATGGACAGCACCAGCACGGTGAGCGGCCCCACCTGGCCCAACGGCTGCCACGTGAGCGAGGTAGAGATCGACCCGGCCACCGGCGAAGTGCAGATCGTCGCCTACAGCAGCGTCAACGATGTGGGCCGCGTGGTCAACCCGATGATCGTGCGCGGCCAGCTGGACGGCGGCGCGGTGCAGGGCATAGGCCAGGCGCTACAGGAACACATGGTCTATGACACCGACACCGGCCAGCCCGTGACCGGCAGCCTGATGGACTACTGCGCACCGCGCGCCGACGTCATGGCCTGTGATTTCGTGACCGAGATGGACGAGTCCACGCCCTGCAAGAACAACCCGCTGGGCGTCAAGGGCGTGGGCGAACTCGGCACCATTGGCGCCGCGCCCAGCGTGGTGAATGCAGTGGCCGATGCGCTGGCGCGTGCGGGCAAGGCCGCTGTGGCGCCCACGATCCAGATGCCGCTGACGGCGGCGAAGGTGTGGGGGTTGCTGGCGGCTTAAGCGCTCTGGCGCAACGCCCGCTCAATCCGGTTCTTCGCCACCGTCGTCTTGGGCACCTTGAACGGGAACCAGCTGCGCACGTCCTGCTCCAGGCCGATGCCGTGCATGTAGTTGTAGATGGCCTTTTTCAATGCGCCGCCCAGCGCGTCGTGGTCCACGCCGGTGGGGTCGTGAAAGCCGATGTCGTTTTTGGCGAATGCGCCCGGCGGCAGCGGTTGCAGCGTCACGCCATAGTCTTCGGGGTTCTTGCCCACCGGTGAATGCACGGTGCAGGCAAAGCGGTGAAAGAAGCCGCTCTGGATGCAGCCGTTTTCAAACAGCTGGCGCACGTATTCCAGCGCGTCCACGGTGTCCTGCACCGTCTGGGTGGGAAAGCCATACATCAGGTAGGCGTGCACCAGGATGCCCGCGTCGGTGAACGCACGGGTTACGCGCGCCACCTGGTCCACCGACACGCCTTTTTTCATGAGCGTCAGCAGCCGGTCGGACGCGACCTCGAGCCCGCCCGATATGGCAATGCAGCCGCTGTCGGCCAGCAGCTGGCACAGCTCGGGGCTGAATGATTTTTCAAAGCGGATGTTGCCCCACCACGAGATGCCGGTGTTGCGCGCGATCAGCTCCTGCGCCAGCGCCTTCAAGGCCTTGGGCGGCGCGGCTTCGTCCACAAAGTGAAAGCCAGTCTGGCCCGTTTCGCGCACGATGGTGTCGATGCGGTTGGCCAACTCAGCGGCCGACGCGCCTTCATAGCGGCTGATGTAGTCCAGGCTCACGTCGCAGAAGCTGCACTTTTTCCAGTAGCAGCCGTGCGCCACGGTCAGCTTGTTCCAGCGGCCATCGCTCCACAGCCGGTGCATGGGGTTGAGCATGTCCAGCAGCGACAGGTATTTGTCCAGCGGCAGGCCGTCCCAGGTGGGCGTGCCCACATCGGCAAATGCCACGTCGGGCTCAGCCATGTTGATGTAGCGCACCGTACCCTCTTCACGCACAAAGGTGCGCACCAGCCGCTGGCGCCCGCGTTGACCCTGCAGGTGCTCCAGCAGCGCGAGCAGCGGGCGCTCGCCGGCGTCCAGCGTCACATAGTCAAAGTAGTCGAACACGCGCGGCTCGGCCAGCTCGCGCAGCTCGGTGTTCACAAAGCCGCCGCCCAATACGGTGGTGATCTGCGGGTGCCGGGCCTTGATGGTTTGCGCGATGCGAAAGGCCGCATACACCGCACCGGGGAATGGCACCGACAGCAGCACCACGGTGGGCGCGTGGCGCTCAATCGCCTCCAGTGTCAGCGCCTGCAGCGTGTCGTCCACCAGGTTGGGTGGCGCGGCCAGCGCCTGCGCCAGTGGGTCGAACGTGGGCTGGCTGCCCGCCAGCGATTCGGCGTAGCGCACAAATTCAAAGCGCCGGTCCACCGCGTCGCGCAGCACATCGGCCAGGTCGTTCAGGTACAGCGTGGCCAGGTGGCGCGCGCGGTCCTGGATGCCCAAGGCGCCGAAAGCCCAGCCCAGGGGGTCGCCGCCCTCGTCGTCCACGTACACGTCCAGCGATTCAAAGCGCGGCCCCTCGGGCAGGTAGTTGCGCCCCGCGATGCGGTGCGCCAGCGTGGCGTCGCGCCCCTGCAGGTAGGCCATGGTGGGCGCGATGGTCGCCAGGTAACGGTCACGTTGCGCCACAAAGGCCTGCACGGCCGGGCTTTGTTTGCCGGCAGGCAGCGCGTCCACGCATGCGGCCACGGCACGCAGGCCCTCAGGGGACAGCAGGCGCAGCACCAGCGCCAGCGCCAGGTCTTCCTGCACGGCGGCCACACCGCGCGAACGCAGAAACCCGGTCAGGTAGGCGGTGGACGGGTAGGGCGTGTTCAGCTGCGTCATCGGCGGGATGACGGACAGCACACGGATCGGCGGGGTGGGGCGGTTGGCGGGCAAGCGCTGATTATCCGTGGCGGGCGCCGAAGCGGTATCCTGCAACACGCATTCACTGGAGCTGGCATGGTCACCCGCAAACAAGACAACGGCACCCCACCCCTGACATCCTGGCAACCCCCCACCGACAGCCGCGGCAAACCGTTTGCATTGAAGAAATGCCCACCTGACGCCAAACCGTTTTCCCGCGGCAACAAAGCCCAGGACAAGGCCGCAGTGGACGCCCTGGCCCTGGAGCTGGACGGCCTGCAGGACTTGTTCTATGCCGACCGCCGCTTCAAGCTGCTGGTGGTGCTGCAGGGCACGGATACGGCGGGCAAGGACGGCACCATTCGCGGTGTGTTCAGCCGCACCAGCGCCCTGGGCGTGCACACCGTGGGCTGGAAGGCGCCGACCGAGACTGAACGCGCGCATGATTACCTGTGGCGCATCCACCAGCAGGTACCGGGCGCGGGCGAGATGATGATCTTCAACCGCAGCCACTATGAGGACGTGCTGGTGCCCGTGGTCAACGGCTGGATCACCCCGGCGCAGAAAAAGCAGCGCCTGGCCCACATCAACGACTTCGAGCGGCTGCTCAGCGAGACCGGCACGGTCATCATGAAGTTCATGTTGCACATCAGCTTTGACGAGCAGCGCCTGCGCCTGCAGGAGCGCGTGGACGACCCCACCAAGCACTGGAAATTCAACCTGGGCGACCTGGAGGCGCGCAAGCAGTGGGGCGACTACCAGGCCGCGTACGAAACCCTGCTGGGTGCCACCAGCACGCCCTGGGCACCCTGGACCGTGGTGCCGGCAGACTCCAAAACCCACCGTAACCTGATGATCGCCACGCTGGTGCGCGACAAGCTCAAATCGCTGGGCTTGCGCTACCCGCCGGAAGACGCCAAGCTGCGCGGCATCAAGGTGGTGTAGCTGTACCTATCGGTGCGGTGCGGGGAGGCGCTCGGCCGTTACTTCGAGATCATGCGGGCAGGGCACTCTGCTCCGCGGCTGTCCCCCGGGGCTTCGCCCCTCCTCCTTTATGCCGCTGCGCAGAGCGCCCTGCCCACCTGATCCTGCTGCCATAGTGGCGCGCCTCCGGTTGCACTCCAACGGTGTAGCGGGTTGGTGGTGATGGTGCCCGGCGCAGCGAAATAAAGGGGGAGAACTGTGCGAAGCACAGGCCGGAGGACATTCGCGGAGCCGGGCACCGTCAGCGCCAACCTGCGGGGCAAAAAGCTAAGCAGCAGCCCCGTACACCAGCCCCGCCGCCACACCGCCAAACATGTCGCCTTCCACCAGCGGCGTACCCACAAACGCCGCCTGCAGCGCGCGCTGGAACGGCATGAGCGCCGACGAGCCGCCGGTCAGGTAAATGGCGGTCAGCTCGTGCGGCTTCACGCCTGCTGCCTGCACGCAGTCCTGCGCGCACAGCACCACGCGCTGCAGCAGCGCGTGCAGGTACTGCGCCATGGCGTCTGCATCAAAACCCGACTGCAGCCCACGCTCGATGTAGCCCAGGTCCAGCGTGGCGGCGCCACCCGTCTGGCTGGTGGAAATCTTGGCCTGCTCCACGTCGTTGGCCAGGTGGTGGCCCAGGCGTTCGTCCAGCACCGTCATCAGGCGGCGGTGCAGGTTCAGGTCGGTGTAGTTCACGCGCAGTGCCTGGGCCTCGCGCAGGGCACGCGGCACATAGCGCCAGTGGATCAGGTGCCACGTGGCCAGGTCAAAAAACACGGCGCTGGGCACCTCGCGCTGGCCGGGGCCGATGTGGCGAAAGCCCAGCAGCGGCATCGCGTGCTCCAGGCTGAGCTTCTGGTCGAAGTCGGTGCCGCCCACGTGCACGCCGCGCGTGGCCAGAATGTCCTGCGTGCGGTCAGCGGCATGCTGCGCGCGGCCCGGCCCCAGCCGCACCACGGTGAAGTCAGACGTGCCGCCGCCAATGTCGGCTACCAGCACGACGGCGTCGCGGGTGATGCGCTGCTCATAGTCAAATGCCGCGGCAATAGGCTCCAGCTGGAAGCCCACGTTGGTCAGGCCCACCGCATGCGCGGCCTGCAGCAACATCTGCTGGGCCAGGGCGTCACGCTCGGGGTCGTCGTCCACAAAATGCACAGGCCGCCCCAGCACCACACGCCCGGGGTCGGCGCCGGTTTGCCGGCGCGCGCGCGCCACGATCTCTTTCAGGAAGATGCCGATGATGTCCTGAAAGCTCATGGGCTGGCCGTTGACTTCGGTCTTCTCCAGCAGCAGCGCGCTGCCCAGCAGGCTTTTGAGCGAGCGCATCAGCCGTCCGTCCGCGCCGGTCAGGTACTGCGCCACTGCGTCGCGGCCAAAGTGCACGCGCCGGTCCTCGGCGTTGAAGAACAGGGCCGTGGGCAGGGCGAAGTTGTCGCCCTCCAGCCGCAGCGGCTGCGCCGGGCCATCGCCCACGCGCCAGGCTGCTGCCGAGTTGGAGGTGCCGAAGTCGATGCCGAGTGTCGTGCTCACGTGCGCACTGCGGGTTGAAGCAGGAAGCCTGCGGCGGCTGCCACGGCTGCGGCGTCGGCCTGCACGGCATTGGGCGGCCCGCCCTTGCCCCACAGCGCGTCGCCCCAGGCCATGGACAGGAACTGCGCGCACAGGCGCACCGAGTCGATCATGGGCTGCGCCTTGGCGCGGTCGCCGCTGGTTGTGATGAGGCGCAGCGTCTTTTGCGCCATCTGTTCCTTGAACGGCAGGCCGGGCACGCGCATCCAGGCGCTCCAGTGGTCCAGGTAGGTCTTCAGCGGCGCAGGAATGCTGTACCAGTACACCGGCGACACGAACACGATGTCGGTAGCGGCCAGCGTGGCGTCCAGCAGCGTGGCCAGGTCGCCGGTGGGGGCCGGGTACTGCCCCGCGGTGTGGCGCAGGTCCACAAAGGGCGGCAGGGCCATGCCCGCCAGCGACAGCCAGGTTTGCCGGGTGCTGGCGGGCAACGCCGCGGCGGCCTGGCGGGCCAGCCATTCGGTGTTGCCCAGGTGGCCTGGTTCGCGGGTGGATGTGACGATGAAAAGGACGTGCGGGGATGTGTGTTGCGGCTGGCTCATGCCGGCATCGTAGCCGCAGCGGCTACTGGATGGCCTGCACAATGCGCGCCGCGGACAGCAACCGCGGGCTCAGGCGCAACCGCTGAAGGGCGGCGGCCTCCACAGACGCGCCCAGGCGCACGCGGCCTTCTTCCAGAAAGAAGCTGATCACGCCCCCGCGCGGCAGCGGCCCGTCTGAGTCCGTCACGGTCAATACGCCCTCGGGCACGCGGGCCAGCCAATCGGCCAGACGCAGGTCGCTGCCCTTCAGGTACAGGATGTGAAAGCCAGCAAAGGCATCGCCCGGTGTCAGCCGCACGGGTTGCACCGGCCGCCCGTCACGGTCGCGGTCACGCGAAGTCTCTGCCAGGTCCTTGTAGACACCGTCGTCGCCCAGCACCCCGATACGCAGCGGGCTGGTGGTGTTGGCAAAGCTGCCCTGGGGCCACTCCACAAAGCTTGCGAACTTGTGCAGGAAGGCGGCCTTGATCAGTGTGTCTGACGCCCGGTCGCGCGCTGTCTGCGCGGCGGCCATGCCCGCGCCGGCCAGCACCAGCAGCACGGCCGCGCGCCGCACCTGCGTGAGCAGGCTGCGCCACCCGGGGGGCGAAGACAGGGATGTGGTCATGTGTCTCATCAATGCCGCCACACCGCCTTGACAAACACGCTGCGCGGAGTTTTGACGTTGTTGCTCCATTCCACATGATGCGCGCGATTCAGGTTTCGCCCGGTGACCGAGACTTCCAGGTTGGGGTTCACGCGCCATCCCAGGCGGGCATCAACCGCCGTGTACGCCTCAACGGCCGGGTCGGGCAGCGAACCCACGCGGCGTACCTGCACGTCCAGCTCCACGGCACGGCCGATGTCAAACGACGACCCCAGCGATACGCGGTAACGCGGGTCGTTGCCCAGCGAATTGATCAGGATGGGGGGAGGCACGCCGGCGCGGGCCTTGAACTGCTGGTCGTTGTAGACATAGGCCGCCGTCATGCGCCAGCGCTCCGACACGCGCCACGCGGCCCAGCTGGACAGGCCGCTCAGCCGGCCTTCGACGTTGTTGTTCAGCGAGCCACCCGCGGGCGACAGGTCCACCGAGCGCAGGCGGGAAAAGTCGTGGTGGTACAGCGTCAGCGCATACGACAGCGCAGGCGTGGGCTGGGCGCGCCAGCCCAGCTCGTACACCCGGGCGATCTCCGACTGGAAATTGGGGCTGCCCTGGGGCAGCAGGGGGATGACGTAGTCACGGTCCACCCGCGCCGGCGCACGCACATTGCGCGACACGGCCGCCCACACCAGGTGGTTGGGCGCCACGTCCCAGGCCAGGCGGGCGCTGGGCAGGTGCTCCAGCCCCGTGTAGTCGTTGTGCTCCAGCTTCAGGC
>CALRZF020000033.1:0-17910 GCA_943372585.1 Ramlibacter sp. 2FC
GATTCAGCCAGGCCTGCAGAAAATAACCCACGGGGTGGTTGCGAAGGTCGCCGCTGACCAGGCCCACGCGCAGCGGCCGACTGGGTGTGTAGGGGGAATGGGCTGTGGGCGCGGGTGCGGTCACGGGCGGGGTGGCCGCCATGCGCGCGGCGGCCTCGCCAAAAGCCTGCGCCGCTTCAAATCGCGCGGCGTGGCTGGACTGTGCGCTGTAGTTCAGCGCGAGCAGCAGGTTGTTATGCGCCCCCATGAAGCCCGGGTCCAGCTGCAGCGATCGCTGGTAGCAGGTGATGGCCTCGTCCAGCCGGCCCATGTCGCGCAGGACGTTGCCATGGTTGCTGTGGATCTGTGCGTGCAGCGGCGACAGTTCAATGGCCTTGCGGTAGGCCGCGTCAGCGTCTGCCAGGTGGCCCAGGTCGTGCAACGTGTTGGCCAGGTCGTTCCACAGCTCGGCCGAGCCGGGCAGCAATTGCAGCGCCTGGCGGTACGCCTTGGCCGCGCCGTTCATGCGCTGCTGTTCGCGCAGCAGTTTGCCCAGCAGCATCAGCCGGTTGACATTGCCCGGGTCGGCGCTGGCGGCGCGTTCATAACAGCTGATGGCTTCACCCGGTTCGCCGGCGGCCAGCAGAATGCGGCCCAGGTTGGCGTGGGCAGTGGCATTTGCCGGCGACAGCGACAAGGCCGCGCGCGCACTGGCCTGCGCCTGCGTCAACAAGCCCAGCGTGGCCTGCGTGTTGGCCAGGTTGCCATGGGCCTCGGGGTCGTTGGGTGCCAGCTGGGCAGCGCGGGTCTTGGCTTGCAGGGCCTGGTCATGCTGGTTTTGGCCCGACAGCGCACTGCCCAGAACCTTCCAGCCCAGCTCCCAAGCGGGCCAGGACGCGACGATTTCACGCCCCAGGGCTTCCAGCTGCTCGAACGCCCTGCTTTCGAACAAGGCGGCGGCCCGGCTGCTCCATTGCCGGGCATCGGCCGCCGGGGGCCGCGCAGGTGGCGCGGCCTCTGGGTCCGCCTCGCCCTTCACTACAGGATGCGGTTGAACCACAGCACCGACAGGCCGGCCGAGACCAGCGCCAGCGCAGCGGCCACCAGGGCCAGCAGCCCGGAGATTTCGGTTTCCTTTTTCTCTACCGTCAGGCGTGAGCTCAGGGTCTCGTACACCTTGTTCAGGTCGGCTGCGGTGCCGGCGTAGTAATAGTCGGCCTGGGTTTTGTTGGCGATGGATTTCAGCGTGTCTTCGTCCAGGCGCACGCGCATGGACCAGCCTTCAAAGCCGATGGTCTCGCCGTCTACGGTGCCGATGCCCACGGTGTAGACGCGTACGCCGCGGTCGGCGGCCATCTTGGCCGCTTCCAGCGGGTCCACGCCCGTGGTGCGCTGGCCGTCGGTCAGCATGATGATGGCCGCCGATGTGTACGAGCCCGGCGCGACGGGGGTGAATTCCTTCTTTTCCTTGGGCGCTTCGTTTAGTGAACGCCCCTGCGGGCCAAAGCGCTGCTGGCCCATCTGCTGCAGCTCGATGCCCGCGTCGGGAAACAGCGTGGCCAGCGAAATGACGATGGCGTTGCCCGTGGCCGTAGCGCGCTGCAGCTGGAAGCGGTCGATGGCGGTCACCAGGTCTTCGCGGTTCACGGTGGGCAACTGCGCCACCTGGGCCGATCCGGCAAAGGCAACGATGCCGACCTTGACCGTGCGCGGCAGGTCGGCCAGGAATTTCTTGGCGGCCTCCTGCGCGGCCACCAGCCGGTTGGGTTGCACATCGGTGGCGCGCATGCTGCCCGATACGTCCATGGCCAGGATGATGGTCTGCTGGCTGGACGGCAGCGTAATGACGGCCACCGGCCGCGCGGCAGCCACCAGCATGGCCGCCAGCGCCAGCAGGAACAGCACCGGCGGGATGTGCCGGCGCACTGACTGCCCGGCGCCCATGGCTTCCTTCACGATGGACAGCGACGCATAGCGCAGCGTGTTTTTCTTCTTGCGGCGCATCAGCCACGCATACAGCGCCACCAGCAGCGGCACCGCCAGCAGCAACCAGAGGAATTGGGGCCAGAGGAAATGCATGGTCTACCTCCGCGCTCAGGCGGCCTTTCGGGTACTGCTGATGTGGGCGGGCAGGCCGCCGCCTGACAACTGGCTGCGCCGCTTGCGCAATTCGGTAAAGCGCATCACCGCGCCCACCAGGTCGCCGTCGGTGGACAGCTCCAGCGCGTCCACGCCGGCCATCACCAGCGCCTGGCGCAGATCGGCCTCGCGCTGGGCGGCAATGCGTGAGAAGCGCCGGCGAAAGCCCGGGTCATGCGTGTCCACCAGCACCTGTTCGCCCGATTCGGCGTCGCGCAGCGTGATCAAGCCCAGGTCGGGCATGTCCAGCTCCAGAGGGTCCAGCAGGCGCACGGCGACCACCTCGTGCCGTTGTGCCAGCTGACCCAGCGGCTTTTCCCAGCCGGGCTCGCTGATGAAGTCCGACACCACAAACACGGTGCTGCGGCGCTTGATGGTGCTGGCCGCCGACTGCAGCAGCTCATGCAGCCGCGTGCTGGTGGCGGCGGAATAGTCAGGACGTTCCTGCATGCGGTGCAGCAGGTGCAGCACATGGCGGCGCCCGCTGCGCGCGGGGATGACGGTGTCCACCCCCGTGCCGTACAGCATGGCCCCCACCCGGTTGCCGTGGCCAGTGAGCAGCCGCGCCAGCGTGGCCACAAATTCGGCCGACACCTGCTGCTTGCGCTGGTCGCCGGAGCCAAAGTCAATGGACGGGCTCAGGTCCAGCAGGAACCAGGCCGCCATCTCGCGGTCTTCGGTGAACACGCGCACATGGGGCTGCTGCAGCCGCGCCGTCACGTTCCAGTCGATGTGGCGCACGTCGTCGTGGTGCTGGTATTCGCGCAGGTCCGCCAGGTCCAGGCCGGTGCCGCGCATCAGCGTGCGGTAGTCGCCCTGCAGCAGGCCGTCCAGGCGGCGTATGACGGTCCATTCCAGCCGGCGCAGCACGTGTTCGGCATTGCCGCCCGGGCGCGGCACAGCCGGGGCGGGTGCTGGGGCGACGGGGGCGGCCTTGCGAAAGAACATGGGCGTTGCTGCGTATCAGGCGTAGATCTTTTGCGGCTCCACAGACAGCTTTTCATGCTCCAGCGGTTTCGCGGGGGCGGGGATCTTGGCCATGATCTTGCTGATGAGTGTGTCGGGCGTCAGGCCTTCAGACAGCGCTTCATACGAGAGCACCACGCGGTGGCGCAGCACGTCGGGCACCAGGTCGGTCATGTCCTCGGGCAGGGCATAGGTGCGGCCCCGCAGCATGGCCAGCGCCCGCGCGCCTTCGGTCAGGTTGATGGTGGCCCGCGGGCTGGCGCCAAAGGTGATGAACCTGTTCATGTCCTTGATGCCGTGCTTTTCGGGGTTGCGCGTGGCCGACACCAGCTTGACGGCGTACTGCACCAGCGACGGGTCCACATACACCCGGCGGCATTCGGCCTGCAGCGCGGCCAGCTGCTCGGTGGTGGCCACGGCGCTCACATCCACGGCCGGGCCGGTCACGCGGCTGACGATGACGAATTCTTCCTCGTCGGTCGGGTAGTCCACCAGCACCTTCATCATGAAACGGTCCACCTGCGCCTCGGGCAGGGGGTAGGTGCCTTCGGTCTCGATCGGGTTTTGTGTGGCCATGACCAGGAAGGGGCTGGGCACCTTGTGGGTCTCGCCGGCAATCGTCACCTGGCGCTCCTGCATGACTTCCAGCAGCGCGCTTTGCACCTTGGCGGGCGCGCGGTTGATTTCATCGGCCAGCAGCAGGTTGGTGAACACCGGGCCCAGCGAGGTGCTGAAGTCGCCGGTTTTCTGGTTGTAGATGCGTGTGCCCACCAGGTCGGCCGGCACCAGGTCGGGCGTGAACTGGATGCGCTTGAATTGCCCGCGGATGGTGTTGGCCAGCGTCTTGACCGTGAGCGTCTTGGCCAGGCCCGGTACGCCTTCGACCAGCAGGTGGCCCTGGGCCAGCATGGCGACCATCACGCGTTCCAGAAAGCGGTCTTGCCCGACGACCACGCGCTTGACCTCATAGAGGATCTGTTCCATGAGCTGGGCGGTGGCGGTGTCCTGGGTGGTTGGCGTGTCCATGCGTCGTTGTCTTTCAGGCTCGGGGTTGGAACATCAGAAGGGCGGCAGGCCGGCTGCGCTGGCCGCGTTTTCAATCGGTACGGCAAAGCCGATGCCGATAAAGGTGCGCGCCGACGTGGGGTTGAGGATGGCGGTCACGATACCCACCACTTCGCCATCCATGGTGACCAGCGGGCCGCCTGAATTGCCGGGGTTGGCCGCCGCGTCAAACTGGATCAGGTTACTCATTTCCTGCTTGCCCTCGGGCGAACGGAAGGCGCGCTTCAAGCCTGACACCACACCCGCAGACGTGGACGGCCCGATTCCGAACGGAAAGCCCACGGCCACCACGTGGTCACCGGGCTGCAGGTCGGCGGTGGAGCGCATGGTGGCGGCGATCAGATCGTCGGGGATCTTGCTGGCCTGCAGCACGGCCAGGTCGTTCTCAGCCTGCACGCCGGTGATGCGTGCCTCGGCCTCCAGCCCGTCTGAAAATGTGACCTTGATGCGGTCGGCTCCGCTGACCACATGCAGGTTGGTCAGAATGATGCCCTTGTCCACGATCACCACGCCGGTGCCCACGCCGTGCTCGATTTCGTCGTCTTCGGGCTTGGCCTCTTTGGGCAAGGGCGCACCAGGAACCAGGGCCGGGGGCTTGGTCTTGGCGGCATCCTTCAGGCTGCTTTTCTTGACGTAGCTCACCACGCGCACCACTGACGGGCGGATGTTTTCAGCTGCGCGCGCGGCGGCCGAGGGCAGGTTGGTGGTGGTCAGCGTCTTGAGGACGGCGGCGTTGATGTCTTCCTGCGTGATGCGGCGCTGCCCGGGGCGCAGGGCCAGGGAAATGCTCAGCACCAGCAGCAGGGCCAGCACGGCAATGGCAGTCCACAGGGTACGGGGGCTGCTGGCGGACAACCGCCAGCGGGAACGGGGTGCGGGCACAGCCGCTGCGGGCGTGGCCTGCGCGGTCAGGATGGGCGCCTCGGGGGGGCGCGCGGAACGGCTGTAGAGGGCAGGCCTGCGCATCGGTTCACCTGTGACACTGCAACGAAGAAACGGGGAAGCGAAAACACACGGTATCACGCTTTGTGGCGCCATGCACGGGTTGAGGGGTCATACGCCAGTACCGCATTGGGGCATCATCGGCGCATGACGGTCTGGATCGATACCCACTGCCACCTGGACGCCCCCGAACTGGCTGCCGATGTAGCGGCCGTGCGGCAGCGCGCGGCTGCAGCCGGGGTAGCGCATTGCGTGCTGCCAGCCGTGCAGGTCAGCAATTTTGAGGACGTTCGTCTGATGGCGCACCGGTTCGGTGACAGCTACGCGTTGGGTATCCACCCGCTATGCACCCCGCAGGCCCAGGACGGCGACCTGGCCTTGCTGGACGCTGCGCTGGCGCAGCACGCAGGCGACCCCCGCCTGGTGGCCGTGGGCGAGATCGGCCTGGATTACTTTGCGCCGGGGCTGGACGATGAATGGCAGCAGCATTTTTACCGCGAGCAATTGCGGCTGGCGCGCAAACACGGGCTGCCGGTGATCGTGCATGTGCGCCGTTCGGCCGACAAGCTGCTCAAACACCTGCGGGATCTGCCGGTGGCGGGCATCGCCCATGCGTTCAACGGCAGCCTGCAACAGGCGCAGACATTTGTCTCCATGGGTTTCAAGCTGGGCTTTGGCGGCGCGGCCACGTTTGACCGGGCGTTGCAAATTCGCAGGTTGGCGGCTGAGCTGCCGCTGGATGCATTGGTGATGGAAACCGACTCGCCCGACATTGCGCCGCACTGGCTGTACCGCACCGCGCCGCAGCGCGCGGCGGGTCAGCCGCAGGGGCGCAATGAACCCGGCGAGCTGCCCCGGATTGCCCAAGCCATCGCGCAGCTTCGGGGGATGGCGCCGGACGAACTGGCACAAGCCACCACGCGCAACGCTTGCGCCGCCCTGCCGCGGCTGGCACCGCTGGTTTGCGGCCACAATCTGGCTCCTGCATGATGGTCACCCCTTCCTTTAACGCTTCGCTGCTGCAGCCGCCCGAACTGTCCCGTCCCGCGCGGTTGCAGGGCCTGGCGCCCGTGGTGTCCGCCGGCACCGTGGTGCTGGTGCTGGGCAGCTTTCCCGGCGCCCGGTCGCTGGCCACCGGCCAGTATTACGCCCACCCCCAAAACCATTTCTGGCGCATCCTGCAGGCCGTCTGGCCCCACATGCCCCAGCCTGCCGGCAGCTACGAAGGCCGCATGGCCTGGCTGCTGGCGCGGGGCCTGGGCCTGTGGGATGTGTATGCATCGTGCGAGCGCGAGGGCAGCCTGGACACCAGCATCCGCGATGCCCGGGCCAATGATTTCACCGGCCTGGCGCGCCGCCTGCCGCGGCTTGCTGCCGTGGCCCACAACGGCGGCGAAAGCTTCAAGCATGCGCGCCACGTCAGCGCACTGGGCCTGCCGGCCCACAAGCTGCCCAGCAGCAGCCCGGCCAATGCGTCTTGGAGTTTTGAGCGCAAGCTGGTGGCGTGGCGTGATGTGTTCTCTCAGCACGGGCTGGTGTGATGGCGCGAAAAGCAACCGCAGCGACGCTGCCCGAAGTCAACTTTTCCGACTACGGCGACACCCGCTACCTACACCTGGGAACGCCGTGGGTGCAAGGCTCCATGAAGCTGGATGCGCCTTATGAGATTGACCTGGAATACGTGCAGCGCATGATGGCCTGGCTGCTGTTTGTGGACGCGACGTCGGTCACCAAGCGCCACGCGATGCAGCTGGGTTTGGGCGCAGCGTCGCTCACCAAGTTCTGCCACAAGAAACTGCGCATGAAAACCACCGCCATTGAGCTGAACCCGCAGGTGGTGGCCGCCTGCCGGGTGTGGTTCAAGCTGCCGGCGGACGACGCGCGCCTGTCCGTGGTGCTGGGTGACGCCGCCGAGGTGGCGGCGCACGAGCACTGGCGCGGCCAGATCGACGCGCTGCAGGTGGACCTGTACGACCATGAAGCGGCAGCACCGGTGCTGGACAGCGAGGGCTTCTACGCAGACTGCCGCCGGTTGCTGACCGATGACGGTGTCATGACCGTCAACCTGTTCGGCCGCTCGTCCAGCTATGAAAAAAGCCTGAAGAAAATCACCGCTGCGTTTGGCGACGGCGCCGTGTGGGCCTTCAAGCCGACGCGCGAAGGCAACACGGTGGTGCTGGCCCAGCGCACGCCCCTTGCCCCCAAGCGCCCCTGGCTTGTGCAACAGGCCGAAACCATCCAAACTCGCTGGGGCTTGCCCGCGCCCAAATGGCTGCGGGTCTTCAAACCGATTTCATGAACGCCAAAACCCCGAACCTTGCCAAGACGGTGCATCGCGGACCGCTGAACCTGCAGCAGCTGGTGGAATGGCTCAACGCCGACGGCGTGATCTCCGCTGAAGAGTCGCAGCGCACCATCGCGCGCTGCGCCCAGGTGGCAAGTGCCCAGCACCCCCTGGTGCGCCTGGCCAGTGTGGCCATGCAGCGCCAAAGCGACGGCAAGCCGCTGGACATCGAAATGCTGACCCAGTGGCTGGCGGGGCGCTCGGGTCTGGACTACCTGCGCATCGACCCGCTGAAGGTGGACGTAGGCAAGGTGGCTGACACCATGAGCGCAGCCTATGCCGAGCGCCACCGCGTGCTGCCCGTGCAGGTCACGGGCAAGGAGGTCGTGGTGGCCACGGCCGAGCCTTTCCTGGTCGACTGGGTGGACGAAGTGGAGCGTCAGGCGCGCCGCGGCGTGCGCCGTGTCATGGCGAACCCGCAGGACATCCACCGCTACACCGCCGAATTTTTTGCGCTGGCCAAATCGGTGCGCGCGGCGCAAAAAACCGGCGGCAATGCCGGGGCGGCCAGCTTCGAGCAGCTGGTGGAACTGGGCAAGACCAACAAGCAGCTGGACGCCAACGACCAGGGCGTGGTGCAGGTGGTGGACTGGCTGTGGCAGTACGCATTTGACCAGCGCGCCAGCGACATCCACCTGGAGCCCCGGCGCGAGCAGGGCGTGATCCGCTTTCGCATCGACGGCGTGCTCCATCCCGTTTACCAGATGCCCATGGGTGTACTGAACGCCATGACCGCGCGCATCAAGCTGCTGGGCCGTATGGACGTGGTGGAAAAGCGCCGCCCGCAGGACGGTCGCATCAAGACGCGCAACCCCCGCGGCGACGAGATTGAAATGCGCCTGTCCACGCTGCCCACGGCGTTCGGCGAGAAAATGGTCATGCGTATTTTTGACCCCGACACGGCGGTCAAGGACCTGGACGCCCTGGGTTTTTCGCAGCACGACGCCAAGCGCTGGGAGGCGCTGGTCAAGCGGCCCTACGGCATCATCCTGGTGACCGGCCCCACGGGCTCGGGCAAGACCACCACGCTGTACTCCACACTCAAGCGCGTGGCGACCGAAGAGGTCAACGTCAGCACCGTGGAAGACCCGATCGAAATGATCGAACCGGCATTCAACCAGACGCAGGTGCAGTCGCAGCTGGACTTCAATTTCGCCGAAGGCCTGCGCGCCCTGATGCGCCAGGACCCGGACATCATCATGGTGGGCGAAATCCGCGACCTTGAAACGGCCGAGATGGCCGTGCAGGCCGCGCTGACCGGGCACCTGGTGTTCTCGACCCTGCACACCAACGACGCGCCGTCGGCGGTGACCCGCCTCATGGAGCTCGGCGTTCCGGCCTACCTGATCAACGCCACGCTGCTGGGCGTGCTGGCCCAGCGGCTGGTGCGCACGCTGTGCAAGCAGTGCCGTGCGCTGGACGAAACCGGGCAGCGCCAGGATATTGAAACCGTCATCAAGCCCTGGAAAATCAACGGCGGCTACCGGCCCTACAAACCCGTGGGCTGCGTGGACTGCCGCATGACGGGCTTCATGGGCCGCATGGGCCTGTACGAACTGCTGACCGTGAGCGAAGGTTTCAAGGAAATCGTGGGCCGCGACCCCGCCACCGACGCCCTGCGGCGCCAGGCCGTGGCCGACGGCATGCGCCCCTTGCGCCTGGCAGGCGCCCTGCGGGTGGCCGAAGGCATCACCACCATGGAAGAAGTGCTCACGGCCACCCCGCCGCTGGACTGAAACGCTGCCACCGCGCACCTTTTTGGGTCCGGTGCGGGACACGGCTGTAAGTGAAATCCACATCTACCTGACGGGCGCCTGACCAGACAATGCCCCGTCAAGTACTTTTGCGGAGACAAACACGTGAAAATCAAAAGCCAAAAGGACTTCTTCTCAGGAGTCGTTTATTCCACGGTAGGGGGTGCCTTTGCCATAGGCGCCACCAACTACACGCTCGGCGAGGGCGCCCGAATGGGCCCCGGCTACTTCCCCATGATGTTGGGCATCCTGCTGGCCATCATCGGCGCTGCCGTGATCTTCGGCTCGCTGGTCGTGGAAACCGAGGATGGTGAAAAGGTCGGCAAGATCGCCTGGAAACCACTGGGCTTCATCATTGGCGCCAACGTGGCTTTTGGCTTGTTGCTGGGCGGCCTGCCCAAGTACGGCATCCCGGCCATGGGCCTGATCGCCGGCATTTATGCGCTGGTGTTCATTGCCAGCATGGCCGGCGACAACTTCCGCCCCAAGGAAGTCGCCGTCCTGGCGACCGTGCTGGCGGTTTTCAGTTATGTGGCGTTCGTCTGGCTGCTCAAGCTGCAGTTCCCGGTGTGGCCTTCTTTCATTACCGGCTGAGGCGCACATCATGGATCTGATCAACAACCTCTCCATCGGTTTCGGCGCGGCATTCACGCTGCAAAACCTGCTTTACTGTTTCATCGGCTGCCTGTTGGGCACCCTGGTGGGCGTGTTGCCTGGCATCGGCCCTGTGGCCACCATCGCCATGCTGTTGCCGGCCACGTACGCGCTGCCTCCTGTGGCCGCACTGATCATGCTGGCCGGTATTTACTACGGCTCGCAATACGGCGGCTCCACCACGGCCATCCTGGTCAATCTGCCGGGTGAATCGTCATCCGTGGTGACCGTGATCGACGGCTACCAGATGGCGCGCCAGGGCAGGGCAGGCCCCGCGCTTGCGGCCGCCGGCCTGGGTTCGTTCTTTGCCGGCTGCGTGGGTACGCTGATCCTGGCGGCGTTTGCGCCGCCGCTGACCGAGCTGGCTTTCAAGTTCGGCCCGGCCGAGTACTTCTCGCTGATGGTGCTGGGCCTGATCGGCGCCGTCGTGCTGGCCTCGGGTTCGCTGATCAAGGCCGTGGGCATGATCGTGCTGGGTCTGCTGCTGGGCCTGATCGGTACCGACGTGAACTCCGGCGTGGCGCGTTTCAGCTTTGACATCCCTGAGCTGACCGACGGCATCGGCTTCATCGTGATTGCCATGGGCGTGTTCGGCTACGGCGAAATCATCATGAACCTGTCCAAGCCGGAAGAAGAGCGTGAGGTGTTCGCCGCCAAGGTCGAGGGCCTGTTCCCCACCGCGGCAGACTTCAAGAACATCATCCCCGCCGTGCTGCGTGGCACGGCGCTGGGCTCGGCGCTGGGCATCCTGCCCGGCGGTGGCGCGCTGCTGTCGGCCTTTGCGGCCTACACGATCGAAAAGAAGACCAAGCTCAAGCCCGGTGAAGTGCCGTTCGGCAAGGGCAACATCCGCGGTGTGGCAGCCCCTGAAGCCGCCAACAACGCTGGCGCGCAAACATCCTTCATCCCGCTGCTGACGCTGGGCATTCCGCCCAACGCCGTGATGGCGCTGATGGTGGGCGCCATGACCATCCACAACATCCAGCCGGGCCCGCAGGTCATGACCAGCAACCCGCAGCTGTTCTGGGGCCTGATCGTCTCGATGTGGCTGGGCAACCTGATGCTGATCATCCTGAACCTGCCGCTGATCGGTATCTGGATCAAGTTCCTGACCATCCCTTACCGCTGGCTGTTCCCGGCCATCGTGCTGTTCTGCGCCATTGGCGTGTACTCCACGAACAACAACACCTGGGACATCTGGATGGTGGCGATCTTCGGCGTCATCGGCTATGGCTTCATCAAGCTGGGCATGGAGCCTGCGCCCTTGCTGCTGGGGTTCATCCTGGGCCCCATGATGGAAGAAAACCTGCGCCGCGCCCTGCTGCTGTCGCGGGGGGATTGGAGCGTTTTCGTCACCCGCCCGCTGTCGGCCGGCCTGCTGGGGGCGGCGCTGCTGCTGCTGGTGATCGTGCTGTTGCCCGCGGTGAAGAACAAGCGCGAGGAAGCCTTCGTCGAGGATTGACGCCGGCCTTTGCCTGAATCAACGGCGCCTTCGGGCGCTGGCTTGTGAATACGGCGCCTTCGGGCGCCGTTGTCGTTTCCGGCGGCTGGCACAATGGCTGGCCAGAGGAACGTATGACAAATACCGCCTTGCGAACCCATCCCGAGCGGATGGCGCTGCACAACGAAATCCACGCCCGCCCGCCCGAGGCGTTGAATGCGCCGCTAGCGATTTCACACACCGTGATGGTGTGCGACGCCGCCGAGCGTGACGCCAGCCGCGCCCATGTGGCCGCGCTGCTGCGTGAGCATCACCTTCCGTTGCCGGACGCAAGCTCTACCCATGTGCGGATGGACTTGGGGCCTTTTCGCCTGCGCTGGGAAATGCACACCGAATTTGTGACCTGGACGTTCACCCGCGCCCTGGACGCCGAGGGGTTTGGCGAACGCGAGCCCGCCACCGCCGCGGATGTGTTGCCCAAGACCTGGGCGGCCGGCCTGCCCGGCCAGTGCCTGGCCCGCATCCATCTGTGGGTGCTGCCCACGCACAGCCTGGGCACGGGGTCGCTGGTCAAGCATGTGCTGCACGAAGACACGTTGGTGGCGTCCACCGTGGCAGACGGGCATGGCGAGGTGTACACCGACTTTGTTGTGCATTCCGACGGGTTCTCGCGCATGGTGCTGCTGGCCGGCAGCATGACGCCGCGCCGCCTGGGCCGTCTGGTGCAGCAATTGCTGGAAATCGACACCTACCGCATGGCCGCCTTGCTTGGCCTGCCTGCCGCGCGTGAGGCAGCGGCTGTGCTGGCCTATGCCGAGCGGGAACTGGCCGCGCTGGCTGACGCCATCCGCACGGCCACCAGCAACGACGAGCCGCAGCTGCTGGACCGCCTGACCAAGCTGGCCGGCCAGGTGGAAAGCCAGTACGCGTCCACGCATTCACGCTTTTCGGCGAGTGCTGCCTACTTTGAGCTGGTGGACAAACGCATTGCCGACATTGCCGAGACACGCCTGGCCGGCATGCAGACCATTGGTGAATTCATGGACCGTCGCCTGACGCCCGCGCGCAGCACCTGCCAGTGGGCCACCCGCCGTCAGGACGCGCTGTCCCAGCGCGTGTCGCGCATCAGTAACCTGCTGCGCACGCGGGTGGAGATCGAGCAGCAGCAAAGCAGCCAGGCCCTGCTGGGCGCCATGAACCGCCGCCAGGGGCTGCAGCTGAAGCTGCAGTCCACGGTGGAGGGCCTGTCGGTCGCTGCCATCACCTACTACATTGCAGGGCTCGTCAGCTACCTGGCCAAAGGCGCGCAGGCGCTGGGCTGGCCATTCAGCGCTGAGTCCACCGCGGCGTGTGCCATTCCCGTGGTGCTGCTGGGCGTCTGGTGGTCGCTGCGGCGCCTGCACAGCCGGGTGTTCCGCGATTGAGTTCGGCAGAACAAGCGCCTGTTACCGGCAAGGTGCTGGCCACGGGCCTGGCGCTGGCGGTGACGGGCGCCATTGCCTTCAGCGGCAAGGCCATCATCGTGAAGCTGGCCTACCGCCACGGTGTGGATGCGGTCACGCTCATCATGTACCGCATGCTGTTTGCCTTGCCCATCTTCGTGGCCATGGCGTGGTGGGCCAGCCGCGGACGCGAGCCGCTGACGCGCCGCGACTGGCTGGGTGTGGTGGGGCTGGGCGTGACCGGTTATTACCTGTCGAGCTTCCTGGACTTTGTGGGCCTGCAGTACGTCAGCGCCTCGTTTGAGCGGCTGATCCTGTACCTCAACCCCACGCTGGTCATGTTGCTGGGCTGGGTGCTGTACAAGCGGCGCTTTACCCGCATCCAGGTCGCGGGCATGGCCATCAGCTACCTGGGCGTGATGCTGGTGTTCGGCCACGAGATCGAATTGCAGGGCGGCCAGGCCGCCTGGGGCGCGGCGCTGATCTTCACCAGCGCGGTCACCTACGCGATTTACCTGGTGTACAGCGGTGAACTGGTCAAGCGGCTGGGTTCGTTGCGCCTGGTCGGGCTGGCCACGTCGGTCGCCTGCCTGTGTTGCCTGGCGCAATTTGCGCTGCTGCGCCCGATTGACGTGGCGCTGTCGGTGGCGCCGCAGGTGATCTGGCTGTCGGTCGTGAACGCCACGCTGTGCACCGCGGTGCCGGTGCTGCTGGTGATGATGGCCATCGAGCGCATCGGCTCGTCTCTTGCCGCACAGACCGGCATGGTGGGGCCGATGTCCACCATTGCCATGGGCGTGGTGATCCTGGGCGAACCGTTCACGGCCTGGGTGGCCGCGGGTACGGCGCTCGTGATTACCGGGATTTTTGTGTTTACGCGGTCAGGCCGGTAGGCGCCACGCGTTCAGCGTGCCAGCCGCTGCGCCAGGGGCACCGGCGGCTTGCCCCCCAGCGCCGCCAGCCGGTCACCCATGGCCTGTGTGAGCTGGTCCAGGCGCTGCTGCGCCGGCGGGTGCGTGCTGAGCGACAGGGCAAACAGCGGGTCGTCGGGCGCAGCGGTACGCAGCTGCTGCAGTGCCGTGACCAGGCCATACGGGTCAAAGCCCGCGCGCGCGGCCAGTGCCACGCCGTTGCGGTCGGCGTCAAATTCGTCGCCCTGGTCCAGGCCGCTGGCATACAGGTTGCGCCCCAGTGCCAGCAGCTGTGCCGACACCGTGCCGCCCAGGTTGTTGTTCAGCTGCGAGGCCACAGCCTGCGTCAGCAGGCCGGCGCGGGCCTTGGCCTGCATGGCCTTCAGGTGGTGGCGGCCGGTCACGTGGATGATTTCGTGCGCCAGGATGCCGGCCAGCTCCGCCTCGCTGCCCACGCGTTCGAGCAGGCCGCGCGTGACAAACACATAGCCGCCCGGCGCTGCAAACGCGTTGTAGCCGGCGTCGTCCAGCACGGCAAAGCTCCACGGCAGTTGCGGCCGGGCTGACTGCAGGCTGATCCAGCGGCCCAGCTGGTTCAGGTAGCGCTGCACTTTCATGTCGGCGTACAGCGGCTTGCTGCCCAGCAGCACGGCGGCCAGCTGGCGGCCGATTTCAATCTCGCGCGGCTCGTCGATCTGGTCCAGCGACTGTTGCAGCAGCTGCAATACGTCGGTGGCGCGGCCCGCTGGGGTTGCGGACTGCGGCGAGGCGGCGGGCGCGGCGGGGCGCATCAATGAGTTGAGCAGGTTCAGCGCCCGGGTGGCATCCGGGCTCTGTGCCTGGGCCATGCCGAAAGCGGCACACAGCAGCAGCGTGCAGAGGGTACGCGTGGTCATGGTGCTGTCTCCGTGCCACCCGCGCCAGAGGCGCGCGCGGGTGCCGGCAACGGGTCTACTGCGACGGCCGACAGCGACGCACCGGCCGCGAAGCTGCGTGCCTGGGCTTCGTCCAGCCGCAGCGCTTCCATCTGGCCGACGGCGGCGGGGTTGGGCTGGGCATTGGCAATGTCTTCGGCGCCCAGGCCGCGGATGCCGATGGTGGAGGTGGGCAAGGTGGTGGCGGTGCCTGCGCTGCTGCGGTTGAACAGGCTGGTGATGCCGCGCAGAGCACCTGTTACCGCGTTGCTGCCGCTGGATTGCGCCTGCGCTCCGGCGGATGCCAGCGCCGCCAGCAGCGCGATGCAAAACCCCGTGCGCCCCAGTGAGAGTTGCCCTGCCCGTATCATGTGCTCGATCTTTTTGTCGGAATCGTAAAGCGGAGATTGTTATGGATTTGGGTATTGCGGGCAAATGGGCGCTGGTGTGTGGCGCCAGCAAAGGGTTGGGCCTGGGCTGCGCGCAGGCGCTGTCGCGCGAGGGTGCGCATGTATTGCTGGTGGCGCGCGGCGCCGATGTGCTGAAAGCCGCGGCCGATGCATTGCTGGCCGACCCGGCCAAGCCTGCAGCTGCTGTGGTGCAGTACGTGGCCGCCGACATCACCACGGTTGAAGGGCGCGCCGCGGTGTTTGCGCGGCGCAGTGACTTTGACATCGTCATCACCAACGCCGGTGGCCCGCCGCCCGGTGACTTTCGTGACTGGGACCGTGACGCCTGGATCAAGGCGGTGGACGCCAACATGCTTACGCCGATCGAGCTGATCAAGGCCACGGTGGACGGCATGGCCGAGCGCGGCTTCGGGCGCATCGTGAACATCACCTCGGGTGCGGTGAAGGCGCCGATCGACATCCTGGGCCTGTCCAATGGCGCGCGCAGCGGACTGACCGGTTTTGTGGCCGGTGTGGCCCGCCAGAGCCGCCTGGCCGGGCGCAACGTGACGCTGAACAACCTGCTGCCCGGCAAATTCGACACCGACCGTATCGCAGTGACCAATGCAGCTGCCGCGCAGCGCACCGGCAAGTCGGTGGAAGACATCCGCAAGGCCCAGGAAGCCCAGATCCCGGCGCAACGCCTGGGCACGCCAGCCGAATTTGGCGCAGCCTGCGCCTTCCTGTGCAGCGCTCAGGCCGGGTACATCACGGGGCAGAACATCCTGACGGATGGCGGTTCATACCCGGGCACGTTCTAGATTTCTAGCGCCGCGACGACACCACAATCCCGCCCACGATCAGCGCAAACGCAATGCCGTGATACACGTGCGGGGCCTCACCCAGCATCAACGTGGACAGCAGCGCGGCAAACAGCGGCGTGAGGTTGGAGAAGAACCCCGCCACGCTGGGCCCCACGCGCTGCACGCCAATGCCCCAGCAGCGGTAGGCCAGGATGGCCGGGCCCACGGCCACGTACAGCAGCGTGGCCGCCACCGGCCAGCCCCACACGATATGCGCGTCCGTCACCGCCCATTCACCCGCGGCAAACAGCCCGGACCAGGCGAGGCCGGGCACGACCTGCGCCATGAGAAAGGCGGCCCAGTCATTGCGTATGGCCGGCGGGTCGCCCGGCCGTGTCAAAAGCCAGCTGTAAAACGCCCAGGCGGCCGTGGCCAGCAGCACGTACAGGTCGCCCGGCACCAGCCGCACCTGCATGAGCAGATCCCACTGGCCGCGGCACAGCACCAGCAGTACGCCTGCAATAGACATCGCCGCCCCCAGCATCTGGCGGCGTGACACGGGCTGGCCGAAAAACAGTGCCCCGATGCCCAGCATGAAGACGGGCGTGCTGGCCGCCACCAGCGTCACATTGATGGGCGTGGACGTCTTGAGCGCCAGGTACTGCAGCGCGTTGTAGCAGCCCACGCCCAGCAGGCCGAGCAGGGCATAGCGGCGCCAGTGGCTCCACAGGCCGCTGCCGCGGCGCAGCACCCAGGCGGCCAGCGGCAGCAGCAGCGCAAAGGCCAGCGCCCAGCGCAGGAAGTTCAGGGTGATGGGCGGCACCAGGCCGCTGGCCAGGCGGCCCACGACGGCGTTGCCGGCCCACAGCAGCGGCGGGACCACCAGCAGCGCGGCGGTGGCAGGGGTCAGTCGTTGTTGGTTCATGGCTGCGACCGACTGTACGGGGTTTTCCAGTAAGTCAGTCCCGGCAAGGCTTGCAGTTTCATGGCAGCATTCACGCCAAATCACTGAGGAGCCACCACATGACAAAAGCCGTCCAGATCGCACAGCACGGGGGACCGGAACAACTCAAGGTCGTTGACGTCACCGTGGGCGATCCCGGCCCCGGCGAAATCCGCATCCGCCACCACGCCGTGGGTCTGAACTTCATCGACGTGTACCACCGCACCGGTGTCTACCCGCTGCCCATGCCCGCCACGATCGGCATGGAAGGCGCGGGCATCGTTGAGGCTGTGGGCGCCGGTGTTGCCCATCTGCAACCCGGCGACCGCGCCGCTTATGCCAGCCAGCCGCCCGGCGCGTATTGCGAGGTGCGCGTGATGCCCGCGAAATGCGTCGTCAAGCTGCCTGACGCCATCAGCTTCGAGACGGCTGCGGCCATGATGCTCAAGGGCCTGACGGCGCAATACCTGCTGCGCAAGACCTTGCCGGTGCAGGGCCTGCAGGCCGGCGATTTCGTGTTGTTCCACGCGGCTGCAGGTGGCGTGGGCCTGATCGCCTGCCAGTGGGCCCGGGCACTGGGCCTGCAGCTGATCGGCACGGCGGGCTCGGACGCCAAATGCGCGCTGGCCAAGGAGCATGGCGCCGCCCATGTCATCAACTACGCCACTGAAGACTTTGCCGCACGGGTGAAAGACATCACCAACGGCCAGGGCGTGAAGGTGGTGTACGACTCGGTAGGCAAGGACACCTGGGACAAGTCGCTGCAATGCCTGCGCCCGTTCGGGCTCATGGCCAGCTTTGGCGCGTCTTCGGGCGCACCGCCTGCATTTGATGTGGGGCTGCTGGCCAAGCTGGGTTCGATCTACGTCACGCGCCAGACGCTGTTCAGCCACATCGTGTCGCACGAGACCACCCAGCCCATGGCCGACGACCTGTTCGCCGTGGTGCAAAGCGGGCAGGTCAAGATCCGTATCGACCAGCGCTACCCGCTGGCTGACGTGCAACAGGCGCACCGCGACATGGACGCGCGCAAGACCACGGGCTCGACCATCCTGACACTGTGACGCCGCCGGTACCGGATGCACAGTGGCTGGCCGGCCTGCAGGCACGGGCCGACCAGCCGCCAGAGGTGCCGCGCCAGCCCTTGTGGGCTGGCGCCGCGCGGATTGGTTCCGTTGAGGCGGGCGTCATCCAGGCGCTGCTACCCGGCCTGGATGCGGTGCT
>CALRZF020000034.1:0-17839 GCA_943372585.1 Ramlibacter sp. 2FC
GGATCTGCCGCTTGGGCGCAATGCGTCCGGCCAGCCGCCCGCTGACCCATGAGCCGGCCATGATGCCGGCAATGGTCAGCAAAAAGAACCAGAAGAACTGCGTGGGCGCAAGACCCATGTGTGTGCCCAGGAACTCAGGCGCGCACAGCACGTACAGAAACATTCCGTTGAACGGGATGCCGCTGGCCAGCGCCAGCAACAGAAAGCGCGGGTTGGAGCACAGCTCCCAGTAGCCCTGCATGAGGTTGCGCACGTTGAAAGGCTGGCGCTCGGTCACGTGCAGCGTCTCGGGCAGCAGCCTGAAGTTGGCCACCCACAGCGCGACGCCCACTGCCGTCAGGAACCAGAAAATGCTGTGCCAGTCTGCGTGCACAAACAGCCAGCCGCCGATGATGGGTGCAATGGCCGGTGCCACACCGAAGTAGATGGTGACCTGGCTCATGACCTTCTGCGCCTGGGCAGGCGGGAACATGTCGCGGATCACCGCGCGCGACACCACAATGCCCGCGCCGGTGGACAGTCCCTGCAGCCCGCGGAAGAAAACCAGCTGGCCGATCGTCTGCGACAGCGCACAACCTGCGGAGGCCAGCGTGAACGCCGCGATGCCCCACAACACCACCGGGCGCCGCCCGAAGCTGTCGGCCAGCGCCCCATGGAACAGGTTCATGAACGCAAAGCCGAACAGGTAGGCCGACAGGGTCTGCTGCATTTCGACCGGCGTGGCGCCCAGTGAACGCGCGATACCCGAAAAAGCCGGGATGTAGGTGTCGATGGAAAACGGCCCCAGCATGCCGAGCAGCGACAACAGAAGTGCCAGCGCCCAACGGGGTGCACGCCACAGCTTGTCGGCCTCAGGGTTCATCGGGGCAGCCTTGAAAGCAGAAGGGGACCTGGCCGTGCGGCCAGGTCCCCTGGGGAAAAGTGGTGGGTCCTGAGTGACTCGAACACTCGACCTACGGATTAAGAGTCCGCTGCTCTACCAACTGAGCTAAGAACCCACTTTTAAAACCTGTGCTGTGGTGGAGAGGAGGAGGATCGAACTCCCGACCTTCGCATTGCGAACGCGACGCTCTCCCAGCTGAGCTACCCCCCCACAACAGCCGTTATTCTATCAATACGACCGCCGGGTTTGGAGCAGGCGCAATTATGCCTTATTGCATGCCGTTTCTGCTGGCCAGCTCCACAAAAAGCCCCGCGTGGTCCAGGTCGGTCAGGCCGTGCTCTATGCCGTCCGCATACAGCTGCTCGAACAGTTTGGTGATCGGGGCGTCAAAGCCGATTTCCTCAGCGGTCGCCAGCGCGTTGCGCATGTCCTTGAGTTGCACCGACATGCGCGCGCGTGGCGCAAAGTCGCGCTCCACCATGCGCTGGCCGTGCACCTGCAGGATGCGGCTGTCGGCGAACCCGCCGGTGATGGCTTCTTTCACGCGGGCCATGTCGGCACCGCCACGCGCGCACATCAGCAGCGACTCGGCCACCGCGCCGATGGTGATGCCCACGATCATCTGGTTGGCCAGCTTGGTGAGCTGGCCCGTGCCGTGCGGGCCCACATGTGTGGCGCGGCCAAAAACCTGAAAGACGGGTTGGGCGCGCTCGAAGTCTTCAGGCCGGCCGCCGGCCATGATGACCAGCGTGCCGGCATCTGCGCCGACCGTGCCGCCGGACACGGGCGCATCCAGGTGTGAGATGCCCATGGCCGCCAACCTCGCCGCATGGTCGCGTGCCTCGCGCGGCTTGATGGATGCCATGTCGATCAGCAGCGTGCCGGGTTTCATCGCCAGCGCCGTACCCTGGGTGAAGAGCACGTCTTCCACCACGGCGCCGTTTTCCAGCATGCTGACCACCATTTCAGCGGCACCGGCTGCTTGTGCCGCACCGTCGTGGACCGTGGCACCAAAGGGGGCAAGGCGCTCGGCCTTGTCGCGGCTGCGGTTCCACACATGGACCTCATGGCCCGCTTCGCACAGTCGGCGCGCCATGGGAAAGCCCATGAAACCGATGCCCAGTACTGCAATCTTCATCACTGCTCCTGCCGTTGTTGACAGCATGATCGCGCCGATGGCGCGATGGTTACTGTCAGGCGGCTTTCAGCACGGGTGCGGCGAACAGCGACTCCATCTCGCGCCGCACTTTGTAAGCATGTGTACTGGTGTCGATGGCAACGTCTGCCCAGCTCAATGACTGGCCCTTCTTCACAGGACGCACCACCTTGATCCCATGGGCCAGGCCCAGCGGCAGCCCGCCCATCTGCATGGAACGCTGCGCCGGGAGCAGCTTGCCCCAAACGGTGTAGCCGCCTTCGCCGTCCAGCATTTCGCCGGGTTGCAGGTCGCGCTTGGCCGTGGCCACCACATCGGCGTTCCAGCCGGTAGCAACGCCGGTGGGCTCGCCGCGCAGCGCCACGCTGGCCACGCTCACGCCCACTTCCAGGCCAATCAGGTGCCAGCGCTTGTACAGCGTGAAGTAGCGCCCGCTGGGGTCGGTGTGGGCGTTGTATTCCTCAAAGCAGTTCTTGATGTAGTCCGTCTCGGCCTCTACCGTGACCCACACGCCCATGCGGATGTCATACGGAATCTTGCGGCCATCGGTTTCCAGTGAAGAGATCACTTCCACCATCCCCTTGCGCTCCAGCACGCCGCCTTCGCTGATGGGGCGCGTCACATAGGGGATGTCTTCGACACTCGCAGGCGGGTACAGCAGGCCGTTGGATGGCACACCCAACCCAGTGGCGTTGGACACGGCCGTGCTTTCGATGGAGGGTTTGGAGCCGTCCAGGAAGCTGTTGAACATCTTGGGGTTGAGCCCGCCGCGCACGGCCTGCTCGGGCGTCAGGCCGTAGTAGCCCCAAACGGTGTCGGGGGTGGATTCGCTGAAATGCGGCAGCCATTTGTGGCCACGCCCGGCTGCCACCACGGGGAAGCCGCAGGTGCGCGCCCAGTCCACCAGGTCACAGATCAGCGCCGGTTGGTCGCCGAATGCCAGCGAATACACCACGCCGGCAGCAGCAGCCTTGCGCGCCAACAGCGGACCGCAGAACGCGTCGGCTTCCACAGTGACGTTGACCACATGCTTGCCGTTGGCAAAAGCCTCCAGGCAATGGTCCACCGCCGCAATGGGGTGGCCTGTGCATTCCACGATCACGTCAATGGCCGGGTGGCGCACCAGCGCCTGCCAGTCTTCGCCGATATGGGTGGTGCCGTCCTTGATGGCGGCATCCAGGGACGCGGCTTGTGACTGCTGGGGCTGCCAGCCCACGCGCGCCAGGTTGGCGCGTGCGCCATCGGGCGACAGGTCGGCAATGCCCACCAGGTGCACCCCTGGCGTCCGCGGGATTTGCGCGAGGTACATGGAGCCGAACTTGCCTGCACCAATCAGGCCCACGCGCACCGGCTTGCCGTCGGCCGCGCGCTGCTGCAGCTTGCTGTGCAAATTCATCAGGCTGCCTTTTTCATTTCGTCAAAGGGCACAGACGAGGTCTGCAGCGCGCTGGCGGGCAGGCCGTCTTTCCACGGCAGGTCCACCGGATAGTCTTTCAGCAGGCAGTCGTCCGGCAGGCACTCAATGGGCGTGAAGTCGCGGTGCGCGATGAACTCCGGCCGCTTGGGGCGGCGGATGTGGTTGCTCACCGCGCACAGGCTCAGGTACACCGCCACGCGATGCCAGGGTGACAGGTTGCTGCCAGACGCATGCACCAGGCAGCTGTGGAACAGGATCATGGATCCGGCCGGGCCCTTGGGGCTGACGATGCCGCCGTTCTTGCCGCCGGCGCGCTCTACCAGTTGGCCTATCAGGTCGTTGTCTACCGTCCACAGCGGGTAGCTGGTGGTGGTCAGGTCGTGTTTGGCTTCGACCACGCCCTTTTTGTGGCTGCCGGGGATGAACATCAGCGGTCCGTTGTGCTCGTTCACGTCGTCCAGGAAGATGGCGACGTTCATGGCGCGTTCTGTGGGCATCATGTCGTCGTTCAGCCAGGTGCCGTAGTCCTGGTGCCACTGCCACACGTCACCTTCAAAGGCGGCTTTGCCGTTGATCTTGAACTGGTGCATGTACAGCTTCTCGTTGAACAGGTCCTGCACCGGCCCGATCATGCGGGGGTGGCGCGCTAGCCGCGCGAAAGGTTCGCTGTACATGTGGGCGGCGAAGTTGGTGCGCACAGCATCCTTGCCTTTTTCACGCACGTTGTAGGCCTCGCGCCGGCTGTACAGCTCGGGCACGGCGCTGGTCAGCGTGCGCGTTTCTTCTGGTGTGAATTGCCCGGGGAAGAACAGGTAGCCTTCGCGGTCAAACTGTTCGATCTGTTGCTGGGTGAGTCTCATGACTTGTCTCCTTGGTTGGATTTGAGTACGTGGGTCAGTTGGGCAGCCAGGTTGCCACCGGCATGCTGGCTGTGTTCTTCGATGAGGCGCACGGCGGTGTTGGCGTCACCTGCGGCGATGGCCCGGGCAATCGCTTCGTGCTCGTCCCAGACGGATTCGCGCTGGCGCTCTTCGCGCAGCACGGCGCCCATCACGCGGCGCAGGTGGCGCCAGTGCTGCAGCGCGCTCTGGCCGATCAGCGGGTTGCCGGAGGCGGCGTAGATCGCGTCGTGAAACGCCATGTCGGCGTCGATCATGGCCTTGACGTTCTGGCCGCGCGTTGCCTTGCGGCCCTGCTCGATGAGCTTGCTGTCCAGCTGCGCGCGCTGCTGCGCAGCCAGCCGGGCAGCCAATGCGTCCAGGGCGCCGCGCACTTCGTAAACCTTCAGCATCCACGCCACGTCCAGTGGCGCTACCAGCACGCCGCGCCCGGGGGCATCGTGCACAAAGCCGTCCTTCTTCAGCAAGCGCAGGGCCTGCAGCACAGGTTGGCGCGACACGGCCAGCTGTTCGGCAATGTCTTCCTGGGTGATGCGCTGGCCGGGAGCAAGAGAGCCCTCGCTGATCGCATCCAGCAAGGCCCGGTAGACCTGGTCGACCAGGTCGGGCGCAGTTTCGAGCTTGAGCAGTTGGGCTGGCATGATGATCTCTGGACTCTGTATACAGAATACATCGATAGCCCCACTGGATGCCTTGGTGCTTACCCGCAGGCCGGGCTGTGACAATATCCAGCGTCAATTCACCGAAAGTAGCCCATGGCCTCTTACGACCCCCAATGGCTGGACCGTATGTACAACAATCGCGCGCTGGTGCCTGACCACGCCGCGTACTTCAGCCGCTGGGCCGAGGCGTCTGCCGCCGCGCGCAGCACGCAGCCCTGCACGCTGGACGTGCCGTACGGCACCGGTCCCAATGAGACGCTGGACATCTTTCCGGCGGCGCAGGCGGGCGCGCCGGTGCTGGTGTTTATTCATGGGGGCTACTGGCGGTCGCTGGATAAATCCGAGCATTCATTCGTGGCGCCGCCGCTGGTTCAACAGGGCGCCTGCGTGGTCGTGCCCAACTACGCGCTGTGCCCCGCAGTCACTGTGCCGCAGATCGTGATGCAGATGGTGCAGGCGTTGCTGTGGGTGCATGCCCACATTGCCCGTTTTGGCGGCGACCCGCGACGCATCACAGTGGCGGGCCATTCCGCCGGGGGGCATCTGGCAGCCATGCTGCTGGCCTGCCACTGGCCCGCCTTGGGAGCTGATCTGCCACGGGGGCTGGTGCGCAATGCCTTGTCGATCTCGGGCTTGTACGACCTGGAGCCCATCAGGCAGGCGCCTTTCCTGCAGGCAGCACTGCAGCTCACGCCGGCCGATGCGTTGCGTGCCAGCCCCGCCGGCATGCCCGCGCCGCGCGGTGGCGTTCTGTACACCGTGGCGGGTGGTGACGAAAGCGAGGAGTTCCTGCGCCACAACGGGTTGATCCGTGATGTATGGGGTGATCGCACCGTGCCCGTTTGTGAGGCGCTGCCCGGACTGAACCACTTCAGCGTCCTGGATGCCCTGGCACGGCCGGGGCATCGGTTGCACGCACTGACAGTGCAGTTGCTGCGGATGTGATGAGCGTGCAGGCGCTGCGCAATGTAATGGCGGTCCTGCTCGCGATGCTGCTGGCTGCTTGCGGCGGCGGCGAGTCTTACCCGCCCCAAACGGGGCCTGATCTTCCCCTGCTTGCCAAGCCTGCAAGTTGCAGCCAGACAGATGTGCGGGAGTGGCTGCACGCGCAAATGCGGGACCAGTACTTCTGGAGCGATCAAATGCCATTGCCCAGACCGCAAGCTACCTCGACGGATGCGTATTTCCGCTCCATGTTGCACCTGCCGGTGGACCGTTACAGCTACACCCAGCCAGCGGACGCATTTGAGCAGTTTTACCGGGATGGAACCCGCACTGGGTATGGTTACACGCTGGTGTGGGCCGATGCTGCCCGTACCCAACTGCGTGTGCGCCATGTAGAGCCGAACAGCCCTGTGGCCGCTGCCGGTCTGCGCCGGGGAGATCTGGTGCTGGCAATCGACGGGCATCCGCCGCCCGTTGTCGCGCAGGGCTTGCCTGCCGTGACCGCAACGGGTATTGCCCGGCGTTTCAGTGTGCTGGGTGTTGATGGCATGCGCCGCGAGATGACGGTGCCGTCCGCCACGTTCGCGCTCGCATCCGTGGCATCGCAGCGCGTGATCCAGCTTGCACCCGACGCCGGTGCGCCCCGGGTGGTGGCTTACTTTGCGTACCATGAGTTCATCGTCCCCAGTGAAACGCACCTGGACCGGGTCTTCCGCGAATTCATTGCCGCGGGTGCCAACGAACTGGTGCTGGACCTGCGATACAACGGCGGTGGTGATGTGATGATGGCGCGGGGCCTTGCCAGCATGATTGGCGGCAAGCGCGTGGACCGTGAGGTATTTGCAGATTTCCGGTACAACAAACGCAATTCAGCCAGCAATTTCAAGCTGCCCCTCACAGCCAACATTGGTTTGTTGCCGGGCCCGCCGCTGGAGGGGTTGAAGCGCGTTGTGGTGATCACGTCGCCGGAAACTGCGTCTGCGAGTGAGTTGGTGATCAACGCCTTGCGCCCCTTCATGCCGGTTGTGCTGGTCGGGCAGACCACCTTTGGCAAACCCTATGGCTTTCATCCGCGCACCGAATGCGCCACCAGCTTCAACCCGGTGGTGTTTGAGACACTCAACGCCCATGGGGAAGGCCGGTATGTGGAGGGCTTTGCGCCCCGGTGCGAAGCCGATGACGACCTCGATCATGAACTGGGCGACCCAGTTGAGAGCGGTCTCGCCACAGCGCTGCACTACCTGCGGTTTGGCAGCTGCCCAGAGCGGCCGGCAAGGCTACCCATGGCAGCCCGCATGCAGCCCTCAGAGCCTGCGGCGATTGGCGAACGCATGCCGCCCAGGATGTGGCTGAACTGATGGGCTACATCAGCAGGTGCTCGCCCGCGTTGTCGCCGCCCAGGATCACATAGTTGACTTTGCGGATGTCCATGAGCTTCGTGCCGCCTGCGTAGCTGATGGACGACTGAACGTCTTCTTCCATTTCGCGCAGCGTGTCGGCCAGCTTGCCCTTGATGGGCTCGAGGATGCGCTTGCCTTCCACGTGCTTGTACTCGCCCTTGTTGAAGTCGCTGGCCGATCCGTAGTATTCCTTGAACAGTTCGCCGTCGACCTCCACCGTTTTACCCGGCGACTCTTCATGGCCCGCAAACAGCGAGCCAATCATGACCATGGTGGCGCCAAAGCGCACGCTCTTGGCAATATCGCCGTGGCTTCGGATGCCGCCGTCGGCAATGATGGGCTTGGTGGCCACGCGCGCGCACCACTTGAGCGCGCTCAACTGCCAGCCGCCCGTGCCAAAGCCGGTCTTCAGCTTGGTGATACACACCTTGCCCGGGCCTACGCCCACCTTGGTAGCGTCGGCGCCCCAGTTTTCCAGGTCGATCACGGCCTCGGGCGTGGCCACATTGCCCGCGATCACGAAGGCCTTGGGCATTTTTTCCTTCAGGTACACGATCATGTTCTTCACGCTGTCGGCATGGCCGTGGGCAATGTCGATGGTGATGTACTCGGGCGTGAGGCCGGCGGCCACCAGCTGGTCCACGGTGTCGTAGTCGGGCTTCTTGACACCCAGCGAGATGGAGGCAAACACACCACTGGCGTGCATGTCCTTCACAAACTTCACGTTGTCCAGGTCAAAGCGGTGCATGACGTAGAAGTAGCCCGCCTTCGCCATCCAGGCGCAGATGGACTCGTCCACCACTGTCTTCATGTTGGCCGGCACGACCGGGATACGGAAGGTGCGCCCACCCAGCTCTACACCGGCGTCGCATTCAGAGCGGCTTTCCACACGGCATTTGCGCGGCAGAAGCAGGACGTTGTCGTAGTCAAAAATTTCCATTTGAAACCAGGCTCCAGAAAGCTGTTTGTTGAACAGGGAGAGCGCTTGGCTTGGCCGGTTTTTGTCGCGTCAGGCAACAAAAAACCGGGCGCAAGAAACTTGGGCCCGGTGGCTGATTCTACCCGTCATGCAGGCGCTCAGCGCGTGGCGGCACATGCGGATTGCGCTATGCCGTGTATACGGCCTTTCGCATCTTCTACCCAGCCGATGACTCGCAGGCGGTCGGCCTGCGCACCTTCGGCGATCAGCATGGAGCGGCTTTCCAGCACGCGCCCGGGGGTCCGGGCGGTCTGCCAGGGCACCTGCAGCAGGTTGCGCACCAGGTTGCGCTCCACCGCCGTGCCCTCGGTGCCGACAGGGATGGTTTCCACCAGGGCCAGCCAAGCCGTCCACTCGCCACGGGCGGCGGGCTTCATTTCAATGGACGTGCCCATGTAGTCGTTGAACGGTATGCCGTGTGCCACGCGCAGCGCCCGTGTGCCCACCGCGCGCGAAACCGCCTGTTCGGCCTGCGGTGGTGTGGGGCGCCCAAGCGCCTGCAGACGGTTCAGGCTGTCACGTGAAGCGGCGGCTGAGAGGGGCGCGTCCTCGCCACGGCTGCCGGGCACGATCCAGTCCAGCGCTACCTGGCCGCGCTGTGCCTGTTGTGCCTGCGGGTCTGACCAGCACGACGCGCAGTCGGCGTTGATAAAGCGCTCCAGCAGCGCCACCGGGCGCGGCTGGCCGTCGCTGGAGCAGGACGATTGGGCCAGCGCGGCCAAAGGTGTCAGCAGGGCAGCCAGCACTGTTACCTGCAGCAAGGTTTTTTTCATTCGGGTGAGTTCCTACAATGTCTGGATGTTCCCAGAAGTCGCTGCAACGTCCCCACTCTTACACAATCTCAATCCCGAGCAGCGCGCTGCGGTTGTTTTGCCCAACGAACACGCGCTGATCCTGGCGGGCGCCGGCTCGGGCAAAACCCGCGTGCTCACCACCCGCATCGCCTGGCTGCTGCAAACCGGCGAGGTCTCGCCCGGCGGCCTGCTGGCGGTGACCTTTACCAACAAGGCCGCCAAGGAAATGATGACGCGGCTGTCGGCCATGCTGCCCGTCAATGTGCGCGGCATGTGGATCGGCACCTTCCACGGCCTGTGCAACCGCTTTTTGCGCGCGCACAGCAAGCTGGCGAACCTGCCGCAAAGCTTCCAGATCCTGGACACGCAGGACCAGCTGAGCGCCATCAAGCGCCTGATGAAGCAGCACGGCGTGGATGACGAGCGCTTTCCGGCCAAGCAGACGCAGTGGTTCATTGCCGGCTGCAAGGAAGACGGCCTGCGACCCAGCATGGTGGAAGCGCGCGACGAGGAAACCCGCCGCAAGGTCGAGATTTACCAGCTGTATGAAGACCAATGCCAGCGTGAAGGCGTGGTGGACTTTGGCGAGCTGATGCTGCGCAGCTACGAGCTGCTGCGCGACAACGACGCGGTGCGCGAGCACTACCAGCGGCGCTTCCGGCACATCCTGATTGATGAATTCCAGGATACCAACAAGCTGCAATACGCCTGGATCAAGATGCTGGCGGGGCCGGAGAGTTCAGTGATTGCCGTGGGCGACGACGACCAGAGCATCTACGCCTTTCGTGGCGCGCGGGTGGGCAACATGGCCGACTTTGTGCGCGAGTTCAACGTGCAACACCAGATCAAGCTGGAGCAGAACTACCGCAGCTACAGCAACATCCTGGATTCCGCCAACCAGCTCATCAGCCACAACAAGACCCGCCTGGGCAAAAACCTGCGCACAGACCAGGGCCCCGGCGAGCCCGTGCGCGTGTATGAGGCTCCCAGCGACTTTGCCGAAGCACAGTGGATGGTCGAGGAAGTGCGCCACCTGGTGCGCGACAACGGCACCGAGCCGGGCTTTTCCCGCAAAGAGATCGCGGTGCTGTACCGCAGCAACGCGCAAAGCCGCGTGATTGAAACCGCGCTGTTCAATGCCGCAGTGCCGTACCGCGTGTACGGCGGCCTGCGGTTTTTTGAACGTGCCGAGATCAAGCATGCGCTGGCCTATCTGAGGCTGCTGGAGAACCCGCACGACGACACCTCGTTCCTGCGCGTGGTGAATTTCCCGCCGCGCGGCATTGGTGCCCGCAGCCTCGAGCAGCTGCAGGACGGCGCGCGCGCCGCGGGCTGCTCGCTGCACGACGCGGTCAGCGCCACCACCGGCAAGGCGGGCGCCAACCTGGGCGGCTTTGTGGCCAAGCTGGATGTGCTGCGCGAACAGACCCAGGCCATGACGCTGCGCGACATCATCGAGCTGGTGCTGCAGCACAGCGGCCTGATCGAACACTACAAGGCCGAGCGCGAAGGTGCCGACCGGGTAGAGAACCTGGAAGAACTGGTCAACGCGGCCGAGAGCTTTGTGATGCAGGAAGGCTTTGGCCGCGACGCCGTGGCGCTGCCGGTCGATGAACTCGGGCAACCGCTGTCTCAATCCCCAGTCAGCCAGGGGCTGGACCCGGACGCACCCGCGCCCGACTTTGTCGCCCCCGACACGGGCGAGACGCTGTCGCCTTTGGCGGCGTTCCTGACGCACGCGGCGCTGGAGGCGGGCGACAACCAGGCCAAGGCCGGGCAGGACGCCATCCAGCTCATGACGGTGCATTCGGCCAAGGGGCTGGAGTTTGACTGCGTGTTCATCACCGGTATGGAAGAGGGCCTGTTCCCGCACGAAAACTCCATGAACGACTACGAGGGGCTGGAGGAAGAGCGACGCCTGATGTATGTGGCGATCACCCGTGCGCGCAAACGCCTGTACCTGAGCCATTCGCAAACGCGCATGCTGCACGGGCAGACCCGCTACAACCTCAAGAGCCGGTTTTTTGAAGAGTTGCCTGAGTCGGCGCTGAAATGGATCACGCCGAAGAACCAGGGCTTTGGCTCCGGCATGGGGTTTGGCGGCGGGGGTGGGGGCTATGGCCAAAGTCAGGGTTCGCGCTACGGTGGCAGCTTCGGCCGCGAGGCCACCTCATTTGCCAGCCCGCCCGTGCCTGCACAAAAGGCCGCACCGTCGCACGGCCTGCGCTCGGGCATGCAGGTGTTTCACACCAAGTTTGGCGAGGGCACGGTGCTGACGCTGGAAGGCGTGGGGGACGACGCCCGCGCGCAGGTGAACTTCCCCCGCCATGGCGTCAAATGGCTGGCGCTCAGTGTCGCCAAGCTGACGCCGGTGCCCTGACCAAGTGGGCGCTGCCGGTCAAAATCGCGCCTGCACGAAGGAAGCCATGGTCACCACCCCGCCCAACGCCAAAGAAGACCGCCACTTCGTGACGGCGCTGGCTCGCGGGCTGGACGTGCTCAGCGCCTTCCGCTCGCGCGACCGCATGCTGGGCAACCAGGAACTGGCCCGGCGCTGCGGCCTGCCCAAATCGACCATTTCGCGGCTGACCTACACCCTGGTCAAGCACGGCTACCTGGAGCACACCGAAGACGCGAATGGCGCGCCCGGCTACAAGCTGGGCAGCGCCGTGCTGGCCCTGGGCGGCGCGATGATCGCCCGCATGGACATGCGCGCCCTGGCCCGCCCGCTGATGCAGGACGTGGCCGACCGCAGCGGCGCGTTGGTGGGGCTGGGCCTGCGCGACCGCCTGAGCATGATTTATGTGGAGACCTGCCGCAGCGAGGCAGCGCTCACGCTCAGCCTGAACGTGGGCTCACGCATCCCCGTGGCAACGACGGCCATGGGCCGCGCCTACCTGGCCGTGTGCACCGAAGCCGAGCGCAACGCGCTGCTGGAGCGCATCCGCGCGCACGACGAATCCGCTTGGCCCGGCGTGCGCGCCCGTATTGAAGAGTCGCTGGCCGAATACCAGGCGCTGGGCTGCTGCAGCTCGTTTGGTGAATGGCAGCAGGACGTGAATGCCGTGGCTGTGGCTTTTCGCAGCCCGGGTGGCGGACAGGTCATGTCCATCAACTGCGGCGGGCCGGGCTTTAATCTCACGCGCAGCTTTTTGATGGACGAGGTACGCCCGCAGATGGTGGCCATCGCCGCGCAACTGCAGGGCACCGGCGACCCGGCCTGAAAAAAAGGATGCCGGACGCCGCATCCAGCGGCCGGTTTGCTGCGTTTATCTGTCAGGCCCGGCGGCATTTGACGCCGCCACGCGGGGCGCACACACTGTGGCCGGGCCGGACGAAACGCAAGCAAACAAACCCTTCAGGAGCTCATCATGAATTGCAAACATCTGCTGATGGCGATGGCCGCAGCTGCCAGCTTGGCCCACGCCGCCGACACGCCGGGCAGCAACCCCAGCGCACCGCCGCCGCCCACCGTGGCCGAGCGCATGGCCGAAGCCCGAAAGGCAATCGACGCCCAGGACTGGCGCCGTGCCCTGAGCGAGCTGAACACCGCCGCGCGTGCCGAACCCCGCAACGCCGACGTGCACAACCTGCTGGGCTACAGCTACCGCAAGCAGGCCACGCCCGATATCACCAAAGCCTTCGAGCATTACTACATCGCGTTGCGCCTGGACCCCAAGCACAAGGGCGCGCACGAATACATCGGCCAGGCCTACCTGATGGAAAAGCGCCCCGAAGAAGCGCAAAAGCACCTGACCCAGCTTGAATCAATCTGCGGCAACAAGACCTGCCCTGAGTACGTCACGCTCGCCAAGGCCATGGCGGATTACAAGCCTGCGGCGAAGTAAGACCTGGCACGCGCCAGGTCTCAGCGCGGCATCGCAGCCGGGTGCATCTGCCCCGGCTTTTCTTCCATGTAGCCGCTGCCGTCTTTCACGCCCTTCTTGCCGGCGATCTGCCAGGCGGTGCGCTGGTCGACCAGGCGGGCCAGGAATTCAAGCTCTTCGTCCGTGTGGTTGATGGCTTTGGCGGGCGTCAGGAAGCGGCCCTCCTTGGGCTCGACTTCGCCCCAGAACGCCTGGTGATAGTCGGCGCGGCTGATGGCCTTGTCGGGGCCAGCGCCCATGTCGACCGTGCCGTAGCAATTACAGAAGTAGCTGCGATAGCTTTGCGCGGGGAACACTTCGGTGTACACGCCCGTGCCGCGAATGCCCGCAGTCAGCGTGGGCGTGATGATCTGGCGGCTGCTGCCGCGGCCCCACACGCTGGCCACTGCGCCGGTGATCATTCGCAGCACGCTCACCGCATTGAGCGTAGCGCCGCGCTCCACCGTCAGGCGCGAATTCTGGCGAACCTGGAACGATGAATTCCCGATCACGAAGATGAGATTGGAGCCGGGCCCCGTTTCCAGCGAATCGCCGCTCTGGATCACCTGCTGTGGCACAAGCCGGGCGCCGTTGATCAGGGCGTCGCCCTGAAGCTCCACAATGTTGCTGCGCTGCTGCGCCTGCGCAGCGGCGAAACCGCCCATGGACGTCCAGGCGGCGGCCGCCTGCAGGAAGCTGCGGCGTTGAAACCACGTCACTTCATCTTCGGTGCGGCCTTGCAGGGTGTGCTGGGTCATGGGGTGTCTCCGGTTGGAAGGGGATCGTCCTCAACAGCAAAGCTGTCGCGGAACGTGAAAAAAACCGATGTGAAGAACATGGCGGCCATGAGCAGTGCCCCGGGCACCATGGCCACGCCTACCACCTGGGGGCTGCCGATCAGCGCGGCAAACACGGTGATGATGAGGCCGCCGAACACGAATACGCCCACCCAGGCCAGCCCGAACAGCGTGAACGCCTTGAAGTTGCGCATGCACGCCACAAAGCTGAAGAACAGGCTTTTGACCGGCGGCACCCCGTGCCAGTGCACCAGCGCCGGCGCATGCCAGAACAGCAGCGACAGCGGCAGGTACAGCGCCATGGCAACCCACATGGCACTCTGGAAGCTTTCGTCCAGGGCCAGTTCCCGGGTGATTTGCCCGCCCACCAGGTACAGGCGGGCGAACTTGCCGCCATCGAACAGGGCCGACACACCCATGATGACCAGAAAGCCCAGCGCATACAGGGCACCCAGCACCATCATGGCCTGCAGCCGCTGCTGCCCCGCGCGAAACGCGGTGATCAGGATCGACGGCATGGGGAATTTGCCGCGGGTGGCCTCCTGCGTGGCAGCCATCAGGCCCAGCGTGGCAGCCGGCAGCAGGGCCAGCGCCAGCGCGCTGCCGATCAGGGGCACCATGGTGGCAATCGACATCACGGCCATGAACATGAAGAACAGGCCTGACAGCGCCAACGGCTGGCGAAAGAAAGTTTGGATGCCGAGTTTGACCCACTGGATGCCTGTGCGTGCCGGAACAATGTTGAGTTTCATGCGATATACGTGGGAAGGGTCGGTTTGGAGGCAGCAACCTTACCGCGGCAGTATGGCTTGCCGCCGGGCGCGTGACAAATTTAACAGGGCCGGCAGGCGCAGGCTCAGATCTGCACCGGCTGGGCGATGCGCTGGCGCAGGACCCGCTCAAAGTGCGTGGGATCGTGCGGCTTGAGCATGGATGCTTCCCGCGGCAGGTGATAGTCCCACAGGCGCGAAATCCAGAAACGCAGGGCGCCTGCACGCGCCATCGCGGGCAACAGGCTGCGTTCTGCATGCGACAGCGGCCGCACGGCAGCATAGGCCTGCAGGAAGGCTGCGGCGCGTTGCGCATCGTGCGCACCGGTAGCCAGGTCGATACACCAATCGTTCAGGCACACCGCAATGTCAAACAGCCAGGTGTCCACACCCGCGAAATAGAAGTCAAAGAACCCGGTGAGTTCGCCATCGTGAAACATCACGTTGTCACGGAACAGGTCGGCGTGCACCGGCCCGCGGGGCAGGGCGGCATACGCAGAGCCTGCCGCCACGTGGTTCTGGAACGCCAGCTCGGCGCGCAGCAGCGTGGCCTGTGCGGCGTCCAGGTAGGGCAGTACGACGGGCACGGTCTCGTTCCACCAGGGCAGGCCGCGCAGGTTGGGCTGGCTGCGGTTGAAGTCGCGCCCGGCCAGGTGCATGCGCGCCAGCATGGCCCCCACGGCGGCGCAATGCTCCACGCCCGGCGCCAGCTCGCTTTTGCCGCGCAGGCGGTTCACCACGGCGGCGGGTTTGCCGCATACGGTGTGCAGGATGTCGCCGTCACGGTTGGCGGCCGGGTCGGGCACGGGGATGCCGCGCTGCGCCAGGTGCTTCATGAGGTGCAGGTAGAACGGCAACTGTTCGAACGTCAGGCGCTCGAACAGCGTCAACACGTATTCGCCTTGCGCAGTGGTGGCGAAGTAGTTGGTGTTTTCAATACCGCCCTCGATGCCGCGCAGCTCGCGCAGCTCGCCCAGATCCAGTTCATCCAGCAGGGCCTGCGCCTGGCCGGCAGTGACTTCAGTGAAAACAGCCATGCAGAGATTGGGGAATCAGAATTTGAAGACGTTCCACACGCGCGAGCCGTCTCGCTGCACCTGGTATTCGGGCAGGTCGGCCTTGGGCTGGACGGTGATGCTTTGGGTTTCGCCGCCGTAGCGCAGCTCGTCCACACGGGCGCCGCCGTCTTCAATGCGCACGCGCTCGATGCGCTGGTTGGCCCGGCCCGCAGCCTGCGGCTCGCGCACTGTGGGTTGTGCGCCGGCAGCAGCTGACGCCGCTGGGACCTGGGCCTGGGCCGCAGCGCAGGCCAGCAGCACAAAAAGAAAAATGGGGGCTCGCATGGCCCCCATTGTAGGAAATCAGCCGCAGGGCTTATTCACATTCGGACACGACGATCTTGCAGGCACTGGTGCCGCATTCTTCCAGGGCCTTGCTCTTGGCCACGGATTCAGATGCGCCAAAGCCGATGCCGGCGTTCTTTTTGGACGCGGCGTAGGCGCCGCATTTGTCAAAACGCACCACGACCTTGCAATTCTTGTTGCCCGATTTGCGGCATTCGGCCAAGGCACCCCGGCCTGCTTCGTCACGGGTGGCAGCACCCGTCACAACGCCATAGCCCGGGTCGGATTCGCCCTCTTCGTCGTCCACCGCAATGGCGCCGGCCGCAAAGGCGCCCATCGGGAGGATTAAACTGGCAAGCAGCAGCAGGCGGGGCAAGGTCTTCATGGCAATTCGGTCCGCAAATGGACTGGGGTTGATGGACATCACAGCCTAAGCCCGCAACCTGACTGCCAACCTACTTTTGCATCTCCATGTCCGAATCTGTTGCGCCGAAAACACTGCTGCTGGTTGATGGCTCCAGCTACCTCTACCGGGCCTTTCACGCCATGCCCGACCTGCGTGCGGTGCCGGGGGACCCCACCAGCCCGGCCACCGGCGCCATCCGCGGCATGATCAACATGATGCAGAAGCTGCGCAAGGACGTGCGGGCCGACTACGCCGCCTGCGTGTTCGACGCCAAGGGCCCGACCTTCCGCGACGCGCTGTACCCCCAGTACAAGGCCAACCGTTCGCCCATGCCGGACGACCTGCGCAGCCAGATACCGCCCATCCATGAGGTGGTGAAGCTGCTGGGCTGGCAGGTGCTGGATGTGCCCGGGGTGGAGGCCGACGACGTGATCGGCACGCTGGCGCATACCGCATCGCAGCAGGGCATCGAGGTCATCATCTCCAGCGGCGACAAGGACCTGAGCCAGCTGGTCAATGAGCACATCACCGTCATCGACACCATGAACGACCGGCGGCGTGACATGGCGGGCGTGGAGGCTGAATTCGGCGTGCCCCCCCGGTTGATGCTGGACTACCAGACGCTGGTGGGCGACACCGTGGACAACGTGCCGGGCGTGCCCAAGGTCGGCCCCAAGACCGCTGTGAAGTGGCTGCTGGAATACGGCTCGCTGGACGCGCTGGTGGCGCGCGCCCATGAAATCAAGGGCGTGGCGGGCGAGAACCTGCGCAATGCGCTGGACTGGCTGCCCAAGGGCCGTGAGCTGCTGACCATCAAGACCGACTGCGACCTGGCAGACCATGTGCAGGGGCTGCCCGCGCTGGACGCCATCGCGATTGGCGGGCAGGACAGTGAGGCGCTGAAGGCCTTCAGCGAAAAATACGGCTTCAAGGGTTTGGTGAAAACGCTGGTGGCGCAAGAGGTTCCGCCAGAGCTGATTGAAGCGCATCAGGCAACCCGCCGCGGTGAAACGGGGGGCCTGTTTGACGAGCCTGCGGTGCAGATCAACCGCGAGGCCACCAACCTCAAGTACGACACGATCTTCACCTGGGAGGCGCTGGAAACGTGGCTGGCCCGGCTGATGGCGGCGGACCTCGCGGCGGTGGATACGGAAACCACTTCACTGGACGAAATGCGTGCCGAGATCGTGGGCGTGAGCTTCAGCGTCACACCCGGCGAGGCGGCCTACATCCCGCTCACGCACAACTACCCTGACGCGCCCGACCAATTGCCGCGCGAAGAGGTCCTGGCCAAACTGAAGCCCTGGCTGGAAGACGCCAGCAAGAAAAAGCTGGGCCAGCACGTGAAGTACGACCGGCATGTGTTTGCCAACCACGGCATTGAAGTGCAGGGCTACGCCCACGACACCATGCTGCAAAGCTATGTGCTGGAAGTGCACAAGCCCCACGGCCTGGCCAGCCTCGCCGAGCGCCACCTGGGCCGCAGCGGCATCAATTACGAAGACCTGTGCGGCAAGGGCGC
>CALRZF020000035.1:0-17699 GCA_943372585.1 Ramlibacter sp. 2FC
GAAGTTGGCCGAGATGATCCGCACGCTCAAGGCGCGCGGTTACACCATCGTGCTGGTGGAGCAGAACTTCCGCTTTGCCGCGCCGCTGGCAGACCGCTTCTACGTCATGGAGCACGGCCGCATCGTCAAGCAGTTTGCACAGGCCGAATTGCGCGACAACATGGGCATGCTGCAGGAATACCTGGGCGTCTGAACGCCCTGCCCCCCCCGAATCCAATCCCCTTTGTTCAACCCTGGAGACATCACAATGAAACTCAAAACCCTCGTCGCTGCCCTGGCCGTCGGCCTCGGCGCCACCGGCGCATTCGCGCAGACCAATACCGGCCCGGTCAAGATCGGCTTCATCACCGACATGTCCAGCCTGTACGCTGACATCGACGGCCCCGCCGGCGGTGAAATGATCAAGTGGGCCGTGCAGGACTTCGGCGGCAAGGTGCTGGGCCGCCCGATCGAAGTGCTGACCGCCGACCACCAGAACAAGGCCGACGTGGCCAGCTCCAAGGCCCGCGAATGGATGGACAAGGAAAACCTGGCCATGCTGGTCGGCGGCACCAGCTCCGGCACGGCCCTGGCGATGGCCAAGGTCTCGGCTGAAAAGAAGCGCCCCTTCATCGTCATTGGCGCAGGCTCTGCCCGCCTGACCAATGAAGACTGCTCGCCCTATACCGTGCATTACGCCTACGACACCGTGGCCCTGGCCAAGGTGGCAGGCAACGCGCTGGTCAAGGCCGGCAACAAGAACTGGTACTTCCTGACGGCCGACTACGCGTTCGGCTACTCGCTGGAAGGCGATGCCTCCAACGTGGTCAAGGCCAATGGCGGCACCGTGGCCGGCGCCGTGCGCCACCCGCTGAACGCGTCCGACTTCTCGTCGTTCCTGCTGCAGGCACAGTCCAGCAAGGCACAGATCCTGGGCTTGGCCAACGCCGGCGGTGACTTCACCAACGCCATGAAGGCGGCCAAGGAATTCGGCATCAACAAGACCATGAAGATCGCCGGCCTGCTGGTGTTCATCAACGACGTGCACAGCTTGGGCCTGGCCAACACCGAAGGCCTGCAACTGGCCGACAGCTGGTACTGGAACCAGGACGACGCCTCGCGTGCGTTCGCCAAGCGCTTCTTTGAAAAGTACAAGCGCATGCCCTCCAGCCTGCAGGCCGCCGACTACTCGGCCACCATGACCTACCTGAAGGCGGTGAAGGCTGTGGGCTCGACCGACTCCGACAAGGTGATGGCCGAGATGAAGAAGACCGGCGCCAACGACTTCTACAGCAAGGGCAAGATCCGCGCGGACGGCCGCATGATCCATGACATGTACCTGTTCCAGGTCAAGGGTTCCAAGGAATCCACCACGCCGTGGGACTACTACAAGACCGTGGCCAAGGTCCCGGGCGAGCAGGCTTTCACCACCGTTGCCGAGTCCAAGTGCTCGCTGATCAAGAAGTAACTGCAAAGCAAGACGGTGGCAACCGGGCACCACAGCCGGTTGCCACCTGTATCTGACTGACAAAGCGCACCCATGGAAATCTTCGGCATTCCCCATCAGGCCTTTATGGGCCAGTTGCTCCTGGGCCTGGTCAATGGCGCGTTCTACGCCATGCTCAGCCTGGGGCTGGCCGTGATCTTCGGCCTGCTGGACATCGTGAATTTCGCGCACGGCGCGCTGTACATGCTGGGCGCGTTCAGCGCCTGGATCATGCTGGATAAATGGGGCGTGAATTACTGGTTCGCACTCATCCTTGCACCCCTGATCGTGGGTGCCCTGGGCGTCATCATCGAACGCCTGTTTCTCAAACACCTGTACGGGCTGGACCCGTTGTACGGGCTGTTGCTGACCTTCGGCCTGTCACTGATTCTGGAAGGCGTCTTTCGCGAGCAGTACGGCGTGTCGGGGCAAAACTACCCCGTGCCGGAGCTGCTGTCGGGCGCCACCAACCTGGGCTTCATGGTGCTGCCCAACTACCGCGCCTGGGTCGTGCTGGCCTCGCTGGTGGTCTGCCTGGGCACCTGGTTCCTGATCGAGCGCACCCGCCTGGGTGCCTACCTGCGCGCTGGTACTGAAAACGCCAAGCTGGTGCAGGCCTTTGGCGTGAACGTGCCGCTCATGGTCATGCTGACCTATGGCGCCGGCGCCGCGCTGGCGGGGCTGGCCGGTGTTCTTGCCGCCCCCATCATTCAGGTCACGCCGCTGATGGGCTCCAACCTCATCATCGTGGTGTTTGCCGTGGTGGTGATCGGCGGCATGGGCTCCATCCTGGGCTCGGTCATCACCGGTCTGGGCCTGGGCGTGGTCGAGGGCCTGACGCGCGTGTTTTACCCCGAAGCCTCCAGCGTCGTCGTGTTCGTCGTGATGGTCATTGTGCTGATCCTTCGCCCCGCCGGCCTGTTTGGCAAGGAAGCATGAAGATGAACCACTACGCCAAACTCACCCGCATCACCTACATCGCCCTGCTGGCGCTGGCACTGGCCGCGCCCCTGCTGGGCCTGTACCCGGTGTTTGTCATGAAGCTGCTGTGCTTCGCCCTGTTTGCCTGTGCCTTCAACCTGCTGCTGGGCTTTACCGGGCTGCTGTCGTTCGGCCATGCGGCGTTCTTCGGCTTTGCGGCCTACATCACCGGCTGGGGCATCAAGTCGCAAGGCTGGACGCCCGAGGTGGGCATCCTGGGCGGCGCCATTGTGGCCGCGCTGCTGGGCCTGCTGGTCGGGCTGGTGGCCATCCGCCGCCAGGGCATCTACTTCGCCATGATCACGCTGGCCATGGCGCAGATGGTGTATTTCATCTGCCTGCAGGCTTCATTCACCGGCGGTGAAGACGGCCTGCAGGGGGTGCCGCGCGGCAACCTGTTCGGCCTGCTGCCGCTGGCGTCCGACACCACCATGTACTACCTGGTCGTGGCCGTCTTTGTGGCCTGCTTCCTCGGCATTTCGCGCATCGTGCATTCGCCTTTCGGCCAGGTGCTGAAGATGATCCGCGAAAACGAGCCCCGCGCCATCTCGCTGGGCTATGAGGTGGACCGCTACAAGCTGCTGGCGTTTGTGCTGTCTGCCGGCCTTGCCGGGCTGGCCGGGTCGCTCAAGACACTGGTGATGGGCTTTGCCACGCTGTCCGACGTGCACTGGTCCATGTCGGGCGAAGTGATCCTGATGAGCCTGCTGGGTGGCGTGGGCACATTCTTCGGCCCTGTGTTCGGCGCAGGCATCGTCATCTCGTTGCAGAACCTGCTGGCCGACAAGGTGGGCGCCTGGGTCACGGTGATCATCGGCGCCATCTTTGTGGTGTGCGTGCTGGCCTTCCGCAAGGGCGTGGTGGGCGAACTGCAGGCGTACCTGGAGCGCCGCCGCGCGGCCAAGGCGTAGTCTTGAAGTGCTGCGGCGTCAGGGCTTGCGCCCTGCGGCCGTCAGCAGTTCCGACAGAGGCACCATGCGCCCGTGCAGCGGCAGGATGCGGTCTACGTCCAGTTTGAGCCGCTCCAGGTTCTGCATAAGGTTCACGTGGTTGGCGTTGGGCACCGCGGGTGCTGCGGCCCCCGGTGCGCCGGGCGTGAACGCATCCGCCTGGATCAGCAGCCGTTCGCGCGGCAGGTGAACCATCATGAAGCCCTGTGCATGGGCGCTTTCCTCGATCATGAACACATCCACCGATCGCATACCGTCGGTGAACGTTCGTTGGCCATTGACGCCCATGACTGACGCTTTCTTGCCGGAGCGCGCCAGCGCGTCCGGGCTGATCCGGTTGGGGTTGGCAAACACACGCTCAAACCAGGGCCGCGCCTGTTCGCTGGTAACCAGGGTGGCGCCAGTGGCCGCAGCGGCGCGCAAGCCGCCTGCATGGTCGAAGTGATGGTGTGAATTGATGACGTAGCGCAGTTCCTTGGCCGGTGCCAGCCTGCGCACCTCCGCCAGCACCGCTTCGGCACGGCCGTCGTACAGCGGGCTTTCCACCAGCACCAGGTGGTCGCGCATTTCGATCAGCACGCTGTTGTGCGAGCCACCCGCCAGGAACCACACGCCGTCGGCGGCTTTCTCGGTCACCACGCGTTCAGCGGCGGCGGCCACGGTAGCCGGGACCTCAGCGGCCAGCGGCTGGTTGACCTGCACTTCTGTCACCTCCAGGTCAAAGACAGGGAAACCGCCCTGGTTCTGGCGGATGCGCGCCGGGAACTTGATACCGCCGTGATCCCGGTAGTCCGAATACACCGTGGTCACCCGCGTGTCGCCCAGCACGGGGTTGGGCAGCACGGAGTCGACACGCTCCACCAGCCCCTGCGGATTCACGCGCAGCGTGGCGCTGAAACGGCCCGGCTCGGTGAAAGCGAAAACTGCGGTTTCGCCCTCCAGCTGCATCGTGGCCTTGTTGCGCAGCGCCGCCTTGATCACGCCGTGCGGCGAAGTCCACAGGTCATGAATGCGCCCGTCCAGCGCCACAGGCGCGGCCGTGGCCGCCGGGCCCGCGAGGTTCCAGGCGTGGGTGCCACGCAAGAGGCCCGTCACACGTTGCTCACCCAGCCCCATCAGCGGCAAGGCGCCGCCGCCCGTGGGCTCGGCCCGGCGGCGGGCAAATTCTTCACGCAGCGCGGCGTTGTCATAGTCAAGCCAGCGTGAGAAAGCGGTATAGGTCACCTGCGGCCAGGCCATACCGGCCTGCCAGGCCTGGCCAAAGGTGGCGCCGGTACCTGTCGCCGCAAAGCGGATGGAGCGCAATTCGCTGCCACCCATGGCCTTGTCGGCGCGCAGCAAGGGGCTCTGCGCCCGCTCTTCAGGAGGCGCCGCGCACGACGCCAGCATCATCAACAGCCCCAGGGCCAGTCCGCCAACACCACAGCGCCGATTCATATCCGCCTCCTTGGGAGCGGACCACCGCTCCCGTGCGGCATGGTAGCGCCCCGGCGCTTGGGTGACCAGCGGGGCTGCACTGTCATGCAGGTGATTGGCCCCGCGCCGGGTGCCGCGTAACCTTGACGGCAACTCATCCATCAGGAGACCCTCATGAGCGATCTTTTTTCCCTGCAGGGCCGCGTGGCCCTGGTCACCGGCGGCTCGCGCGGTATCGGCCGCATGATCGCAGCAGGCTTTTTAAAGCAAGGCGCGCGCGTCTACATCACGGCCCGCAAGGCCGGCGCGTGTGACGCCACGGCGGCGGAGCTGGCGCCGCTGGGCGAGTGTATTTCCATGCCGGGCGACGTGTCCACCGTCGCCGGCGCGCAGGAACTGGCCGCGGCCCTTGCCACGCGCGAACCGGCGCTGGACATCCTGGTCAACAACGCGGGTGCGGCGTGGGGCGAATCGTTTGAGACTTTTCCGGAAAAGGGCTGGGACAAGGTCATGGACCTGAACGTCAAGACGCCGTTCTTTTTGACCCAGGCGCTGCACGGCCTGCTGACGAAGGCCGGTACGGTGCGCACGGCCAAGGTGATCAACGTGGCGTCGATCGATGGCATTTCGGTCAATCCGATGGAAACCTATTCGTATGCCGCCAGCAAGGCCGGCCTGATCCACCTGACCAAGCGCATGTCGCTGCGGCTCATCCAGGACAACATTGCCGTCAGCGGCATTGCGCCGGGTGCCTTTGCATCCGAGATGAACAAGGACGCCCGGGATCACGGCGACGAAATCGCCCGGCGCATTCCGTCCGGCCGCATCGGCGTGGACGACGACATGGCGGGTATTGCGATCTACCTGGCTTCCCGGGCGGGGGACTATGTGGTGGGGCAGACGATTGCCGTGGACGGCGGCGTGACGCTGGCGCGCAGTTAGGCCACGCCCGCCAGCGAATAATTCTGCGGCCCGCGGCTGGCAATCTTGATCGCCCCCACACGGTTGCCCAGTTCGGCACAGCGCGCCAGGCTCCAGCCCTGCTCCAGCCCGAACAGCAGCGCGCCGCGCCAGGCGTCGCCACAACCGGTGGGGTCCACCACTTCAGTCGCCTTGACGGGCGGAACCAGGGTTTTTTCGCCGTCAATCCACACCTCGCAGCCCTCGGCGCCCAGCGTCACCACCAGGCCCTGCACGCGGCGCGAAATGTCAGCGCTGCTCCAGCCGGTGCGCTCGCTCAGCATCTTGCCTTCGTAATCGTTCACCGTGACCCAGGTGGCCTGGTCCACAAAATGAGCCAGTTCCTTGCCGTCAAACATCGGCAGGCCCTGGCCCGGATCGAACACGAACGGGATACCCGCGGCCTTGAACTGCAGCGCGTGCTGCAGCATGGCGTCGCGCCCGTCGGGCGAGATGATGCCCAGCTTGATGTCCGCGCGTGATTCAATCTTCGTGATGTGCGCCTGCATCATCGCGCCGGGGTGAAAGGCGGTGATCTGGTTGTTGTCACGATCCGTCATGATCATGGCCTGTGCGGTGTAGTTGTCGATGACCTGGCGCACAAATTCAGCGCTGATGCCCAGCTGTTTGAGCCGCTCGACATACTCCGCCCCGTCGTTGCCCACTGTAGCCATCGGCAACGGCGTGCCGCCCAGCGCCTTCAGGCTGTAGGCTATGTTGCCCGCGCAGCCGCCGAAATCACGGCGCAGCGAAGGCACCAGGAACGACACATTCAGGATGTGCAGCTGGTCGGGCAGGATCTGCTCCGAAAACCGGCCCTCAAAATTCATGATGGTGTCAAAGGCCAGAGAGCCACAAATCACTGCTGCCATAGGGTGTACGGGTTGGGTTGGATGAAATCAGGGATAGAAAGCCAGCACGCGGTAGCCGGCCACGCGGCCCGTGCCGTTGCCGGCCACGCTCATGGCGAAATTGCCGTTCCAGTCGCCACCGGCCGCCAGCGAGCCTGACGCAGCGCCCATGTCGGCCGGCGTGAGCACACGGCGCACCACGGGCTGGTCCTGCCCGTCTGTCAGCGTCAGTTCGACGGCGGGCATGGCAATGTCGGTCGCGGCCTGGTTGCGCAACGTGAAGTTCAGGCGGTAGGCGTCACCGCGCAGTTTGCTGAAGGTGGACCCTTCGATCACAACCGCTTCAATTTGCCGGGGCGGACCGACCGTGCACTGCAGCGGCCCGCACAGTTGCTGCAACAGGGGTTTGAGCGCCGGTTGCTCGGCAGCGATCCGGTCGCGCTCCTGCACGGCGATCTGCAAGGTCAATGCCACCAGCAACACGCAGGCCGCAAGCCCCAGCATGACCCGCACCAGCGGGCGGCGCCAGAATGCCTTGCGCCTTGCCTGGCGCACGAAAGACACGTCCTCCAGCGCAGGGGCATCTTCAGCCGGTACCACCTCTTCACGCGACAACTCGTCCACCGCATCCAGGTAGCTGGTCTGCGGCGCGGGCTGCGGGGGCATCAAGGGCTCCACCCGAAAATCTTCTACAGCCTGCGGTGCGGGTTCGTATTCCAGCTCCGGCTCGGGTACCGGCTCAGGCTGGGGCGCCTGTTCTGCAGCCCGCAGCGGCTCTGGCTCCTGATCGGGCGGCGGCATGGGTGATGGCGCGGTGGGCTGCACCGCAGGCGCGGCCCCCTCGCCCTGCATGTGGGATGACGCGTCAAACACTTCGGCGCAATGGCCGCAGCGTACCCAGCCTTCAGAGATCCTGAGTTGGTCGGGCACGACTTTGAACATCGTGCCGCAGGCGGGGCAGCGTGTAATCAGGCTCATGAGCGCCAGATTGTAGGCGGGCGCTCCATGGGCCGGTCAGAGCCTGGCGGTCATCAGGATCCAGCCGTCCTCTGTGTCGGCCACTTCCAGCGCGCAATGCGGCGCATAGGCCTGCTTGAGCTCAGCCTCCTGGCGCTCCAGAATACCCGCCAGCACCAGCGAGCCCCCGGGCGCCACATGGGCGCACAGCAGCGGCGCCAGCATTTTCAGCGGCGTGGCCAGGATGTTGGCCAGCACGGTCTGGTACTGGCCGCCGGCCTTGTCGGGCAGGCCGGCGTTCAGCTTCACATGGTTGGCTTCGGCGTTGGCGATGGTGGAAGACACGGCGGCCTCATCAATATCCACCGCGTCGATGTCCGCGCCACCATGCAGCCCCGCACCGATGGCCAGAATGCCCGAGCCGCAGCCGTAGTCCAGCACGCGCTGGCCGGCCGCGCCGTGCTTGGCGATCCAGCGCAGGCACATGCGGGTGGTGGGGTGCGTGCCGGTGCCAAAGGCCAGACCCGGATCCAAGCGGATGATCTGGCGGGCCTGCGCAGGCGGTTCGTGCCAGGTCGGCACGATCCAGAATTCAGGTGTGATCTCTACCGGTGCAAACTGTGACTGCGTCAAGCGCACCCAGTCCTGGTCCGGCACGGGCGCAATGCCCAGCACCGTACAAGCGTCAAAAAAGTCCTGTGCCTGCAACAGTTGCGCGGCCTCGTCGGCAGCTTCTTTCGCGGCAAACAGCGCCAGGATGCGCGAGCGCTGCCAGCCCTCCTTGGGCGGCGGCATGCCGGGCTCGCCAAACAGCGCCTGCTCGGCGTCGGTCTGGGCATCGGCGTCTTCCACCGACACGCTCAAAGCATCCAGCGCATCCAGCGCATCGCTGAGCGCTTCAACCCGGTCTTCGGGTGCAAGCAGGCGCAACTCGAACATCAGCGCTTGTGGTGACTGAGCCACTCTTCCAGATAATGAATGTTGGTGCCGCCTGTCATGAACTTGGCGTCCACCATCAGTTCGCGGTGCAGCGGGATGTTGGTGTTGATGCCTTCCACCACGGTCTCAAGCAAGGCCGTGCGCATGCGGGCCATGGCCTGCTCGCGTGTGTCACCGTGCACGATGATCTTGCCGATCATCGAGTCGTAGTTGGGCGGCACAAAATAGTTGGTGTACACATGGGAGTCCACCCGCACGCCGGGCCCGCCGGGAGCGTGCCACATGGTGATGCGCCCGGGCGACGGCACAAACTTGTACGGGTCTTCGGCATTCACACGGCACTCGATCGCATGGCCGCGGATCTGGATGTCGCGCTGGGTAAACGGCAGCTTTTCACCGGCCGCCACCATGATCTGCGTCTTGACGATGTCCACGCCGGTGATCAGCTCCGTCACCGGGTGTTCCACCTGCACGCGGGTGTTCATCTCGATGAAATAGAACTCGCCGTTCTCGTACAGAAACTCAAACGTGCCCGCGCCGCGGTAACCGATCTTTTTGCAGGCCGCAACGCAGCGCTCGCCGATCTTTTCGATCAGCTTGCGCGGGATGCCTGGTGCCGGTGCTTCCTCAATGACTTTTTGGTGGCGCCGCTGCATGGAGCAGTCGCGCTCGCCCAGGTACACGGCGTTCTTGTGCTTGTCGGCCAGGATCTGGATTTCAATGTGCCGGGGGTTCTGGAGGAATTTCTCCATGTACACCGCCGGATTGCCGAACGCAGCGCCCGCCTCGGCCTTGGTCATCTGCACGGCGTTGACCAGTGCAGCCTCGGTATGAACCACGCGCATGCCGCGCCCGCCACCGCCACCTGCCGCCTTGATGATGACCGGGTAACCCACTGACTTGGCGATGCGGCGGATCTGCACCGGGTCGTCGGGCAACTCGCCCTCGGACCCCGGCACGCAGGGCACACCCGCCTTGATCATGGCTTGCTTGGCCGAGACCTTGTCGCCCATGGTGCGGATGTTCTCTGGCGTAGGGCCAATGAACTGGAACCCGCTTTTTTCCACCCGCTCGGCAAAGTCGGCGTTTTCAGACAGAAAGCCGTAACCGGGGTGAATGGCCTCGGCGTCCGTCACTTCAGCCGCCGAAATGATGGCGGGCATGTTGAGGTAGCTCAGCGGCGACGGCGGCGGTCCGATGCAAACTGCTTCTTCGGCCAGCTTGACGTATTTGGCCTCGCGGTCGGCTTCGGAATAGACCATGACGGCCTTGACGCCCAGTTCCCGGCAGGCGCGCTGGATACGCAAGGCAATTTCGCCGCGGTTCGCTACCAGTATTTTCTTGAACATGAGTGGGTACTTACCTGTTCGCCTGCGGCGTCACTCGATCACAAAGAGGGGTTGGCCATATTCCACGGCCTGGCCGTTTTCGCCCAGGATCTGGGTGACCGTGCCGGACTTGTCGGCTTCGATTTCGTTGAGGATTTTCATGGCTTCGATGATGCAGATCGTCTCGCCCTGCTTCACCTGACTGCCGATTTCCACAAACGCCTTGGCGCCCGGGCTGGACGAGCGGTAGAACGTGCCGACCATTGGTGATTTGACAAGATGGCCCGCGGGCGCCTCAGGCGCCACCGGTGCAGCGGCAGGCGCAGGAGCGGGGGCACTGGTACCGGCCACAGCGGCAGCCGGTACCGCGGCCATCACAGGGGCAGCGAATTGCTGAACCACAGCCCCACCGCTTTTGACGATGCGGACCTTACCTTCGGCTTCGGTTATTTCGAGTTCAGAGACATTTGATTCGGACACCAGGTCGATCAAGGTCTTGAGTTTGCGCAAATCCATGCTATCTCCAACGGCAGCAAACGAGAGGATCGCGAATTTACATCAATTTGCAGCTTATTTACGCTTACAGACGGCTTTTTCTTTTATTTTTTCAATTACCAAGGGTTGACGAACAACCTCAGGTGAGCTTGACCCATTGCTGCAAGTCGGCCTCGGAAACCTTGCCCATTTTTCGTTGCGCGATGCCGCCTCGCGCATCGAGCACCACGGTGAAGGGCAGTGCCCCCGTCAGGTTGCCCAGCGACTTTCCCAAGTCGGTGCCGCTCAACCCCGCCAATCCTACCGGAAAACTGATCGGCATTTTGCCCAGAAACGTTTTCACAGCACTGGGTTGGTCAATCGCCAAACCGATCACTTGCCACCCTTTTGCTGTATTTTCACGGTAGAAGCGATCAAGAAGCGGCAGCTCCTCCACACAAGGCGGGCACCAGGTCGCCCAGAAGTTGATCAGCAGCGGTTTGCCACGCAGTGGCGCCAGAGCCAGCTGCGCGCCGGCCGGTGTATCAAAAGAAAGCCCCCAGAGCGCTGTTTCAGCCCCGTCTGCCACCTGGTGTGGCTGGTAACGCCACCACGCCAGGCCTGCACCGGCGACGCCAGCAACCGCAGCCGCACCGCCCAGAACCAGCCGCCGGCGCGCCGGGGATGCAAAAGAAGAAGTCATGGGCCAAGTTTAGGCCAGCAGCGCGCGCACAGCTGCGATATCGCCGCGTGGGCTACGGCCTTTGGCATCGGGTTTGAGCGCGCCGCGCAGGTCGTCGTGGTCATACACCATCAAATGAATACCGATAGCTTCCCCAAGTTCCCGGCTGGGGCTGGACAGGCTCAACGCTTCAACCGGTTCGCCCTGAAACCCGGTCACGGTGCGCGGCTCGTAGGCCACGTTGTGGTCAATCAGGGCAATTTCCGCCGATTTGGGGTCGTCACAGAACATCTGGATATAGATGTCCGACAGCCGGGTGGCCGTGCCATGCCAGACGGCGCCTGCCAGGTAGGGGCGAAATGGCGCCATGCGCTCCATCCATACCAGGGCGAGCCTGCGCAGAGCGGCCAGCTCCGCCGGCTGGGTGTCAGCGCAGAACAGCGCGATGTAATCACGCACCTCGTCTTCCACCAGGTCGTTGTCGGGCAGGGGTGTACGGCTGTTCAGGCCCAATTGCTTGACCGCCCTGCGCTTGGCGGGGCCGTATTCCATGCCCTCTTCCACGACCATGCGGGCCGCAGTGGCTGCGATTTCCTGCTTGCTGTCCATTTCGGGACATTGTGCATTGCCGGGACGTCCGCGCGGGGTGCGCGATGGCCGTGATAATCACCGCCCATGCACATACACATCCTCGGCATCTGCGGTACGTTCATGGGCGGCGTGGCCGCACTGGCCCGTGAAGCGGGGCACAAGGTCACCGGCTGCGATGCGGGCGTCTATCCGCCCATGAGCGACCAGCTGCGCGCGTTGGGCATTGAGCTGATTGAAGGCTTTGGCGCCGACCAGATGGCGCTCAAGCCCGACGTCTGGGTCGTGGGCAATGTGGTTTCGCGCGCCCGCCAAGCTGATGGTTCGCCCAAATTTCCGCTGATGGAAGCCATTCTGGATGCAGGCGCACCCTACACCAGCGGCCCGCAGTGGCTGGCTGAAAACGTGCTGCAGGGCCGCCATGTGCTGGCCGTGGCCGGCACGCACGGCAAAACCACCACCACGTCCATGCTGGCCTGGGTGCTGGAGCATGCCGGGCTGGAGCCCGGCTTTCTGGTGGGCGGCGTGCCCTTGAACTTCGGTGTGTCCGCCCGGCTTGGCAAGGGCCAATGCTTTGTGATCGAGGCCGATGAATACGACACGGCCTTTTTCGACAAACGCAGCAAGTTCGTGCACTACCGCCCGCGCACCGCCGTGCTGAACAACCTGGAATTCGACCACGCCGACATCTTTGACGACCTGGCCGCGATTGAGCGGCAGTTCCATCACCTGGTGCGCACCGTGCCGCCATCGGGACGCGTCGTGGTCAACGGGCTGGAAGAAAGCCTGAACCGGGTGCTGCACGCCGGCTGCTGGAGCGAGGTTCGCAGCTTTGGGGCGGCCGTCAGCGACTTTTGCGCCACCGGCGAGCCCGACGCCTTCGACGTTGTACAAGCCGGCGCCGTCGTGGGTCGCGTGCAATGGGATTTGAGCGGTGTGCACAACCAGCTCAATGCGCTGGCGGCTATTGCGGCGGCAGACCATGTGGGCGTGGCGCCCGCTGTGGCGGCGGCGGCGCTGGGCCGGTTCCAGAATGTGCGCCGCCGGATGGAAGTGCGCGGCACCGTTCGCGGCATCACGGTCTATGACGATTTTGCCCACCACCCCACGGCCATCCGCACCACGGTGGACGGGTTGCGCCGCAAAGTAGGCAACGCGCGCGTCCTGGCCGTGTTCGAGCCGCGCAGCAACACCATGAAACTGGGCGCCATGAAAGCCCAGCTGCCCTGGAGCCTGGAGCAGGCCGACCTGTCTTTTTGCCACAGCGGCGGCCTGGGCTGGGACGCCGTGCAGGCGATGGCGCCCCTGGGCAGCCGCGCGCAGGTGGCCGATACGATCGACGGTGTGCTGGCGCAGGTGGTGGCCGCCGCCCGGCCCGGCGACCACGTGCTGTGCATGAGCAATGGCGGCTTTGGCGGCATCCACGCGCGGCTGCTGCGCGCGCTTGAACCTCAGTAAGTGATGGCCATACCCGGTACGTCCACATGGACGACCGGCTTGGCCAGCGCCGCGCTGGATGCGCGGGCAAATTCCCCCGCCCATTTGCCGTCGGCAAACACCGGCCCGCCGGCGGCCTGCGCCACACAAAGCACCTTGTCGGCGATCAGCACTTTGCCGGTGGGCCGCAGCGGCTCGCAACCCAGCCGGGTGAACTGCTCGTCCAGCCACCAGCGCGCCACATCGTGCGGCATGGGCTGGACCTCGTCCAGGTCAAAGCGGAGCTCTGCGCCATCGGCGAGCTTGACGGTGACTTCACTGCGCATGGGTTACCTCCGTTGCGCACAGCTTGCCGCGCCCGGCGGCAGCTTGCAATCCCGTCAAACCCCACTTGAGGACTTGCGGGCGCGGCGGGCCTTGACCGACTCCGACAGCACGTCCAGCACCTGCAGCGAATCACCCCAGCCGATGCAGGCGTCGGTGATGCTCTTGCCGTATTCCAGCTCGCTGGCGTCGTCTTTGCCGGGCGTGAACTTCTGGGCGCCGGGCATCAGGTGACTTTCCACCATCAGGCCGAACACCTGGCGCGAACCGGCGGCAATCTGTGCGCCGATGTCACGCGCCACCTCGATCTGCTTTTCATGCTGCTTGCTGCTGTTGGCATGGCTGCAGTCCACCATCAGGGTGGCGGGCAGCTTGGCTGCTTCCAGTTCCTTGCAGGCGGCAGCGACAGACACCGCGTCGTAATTGGGCGCCTTGCCGCCACGCAGGATGACGTGGCAGTCCTTGTTGCCGTTGGTCTGCACGATGGCCACCTGGCCGTTCTTGTGCACCGACAGGAAGTGGTGCCCGCGCGCCGCCGCCTGGATGGCGTCGGTGGCGATCTTGATGTTGCCGTCCGTGCCGTTCTTGAAGCCGATCGGCGCCGACAGGCCCGAGGCCAGCTCGCGGTGCACCTGGCTTTCGGTCGTGCGCGCGCCGATGGCGCCCCAGCTGATCAGGTCGCCGATGTACTGGGGCGAGATCACGTCCAGGAACTCGCTGCCCGCGGGCAGGCCCAGGCGGTTGATTTCGATCAGCAGCTGGCGTGCGATGCGCAGGCCTTCGTCAATGCGGAAGCTCTCGTCCAGGTAGGGGTCGTTGATCAGGCCCTTCCAGCCCACCGTGGTGCGGGGCTTTTCGAAATACACGCGCATCACCACTTCCAGCGTGCCGGCGTATTTGGTGCGGGCTTCCTTCAGGCGGCGGGCGTAGTCCAGCGCAGCTGAGGGGTCGTGGATGGAGCACGGGCCGATCACTACCAGCAGGCGGTCGTCCTTGCCGGCGATGATGTTGTGGATGTTGCGGCGGGTTTCTGTGATCAGCGTCTCCACGGGCGTGCCGCGGATGGGGAAGAAGCGGATCAAATGTTCAGGAGGAGGCAGCACGGTAATGTCCTTGATGCGTTCGTCGTCGGTCTGGCTGGTTTTGTCGACGGGGTTCGCATACCAGGCATCGGAGCCGGGGGTGGTGGCTTTGGCATTCATCGGGTCACTCCTGAGGTCAGTTGGCTTTGAAATGGGCATAAAAAAACCGCCGGGGGTCCGGCGGTTTTCTTGGGAGATTCTGTTGCGCTGTTACTTGCAGGTACGCTCAGAACTCTCAACCGCCGGGGCGTTGGAGAACCAAAAGTAGCTAAAAAAGTAAGCGCGGGCTGCGAAATGCATGAGGCGAAATGTAGCACAGGGTTTGCGAAGCACAACCAGCCGGTGTGGCGCCGAGGTTACAGATTCATCACAGCCGCAGCTTTTTCCACCAGGCCATGGCCCGCTCGACACGGGGCTCTTCCAGTGCCGCCATGGCGGATTCCTCGGGCGCGGCACGCGTCGCCAGTTGTTCGTACATGTCGATCAGCAGCATGCCCTCGCCCAGCGTGCGCCACGCCACCAGCTCGAAGTCATCCGCGCTCAGGCCGAGCAACTCGCTGTGCGAACCCCCGTCCAGCAGCCACTGGCCGATCAGCACACGAAAGTTGTTCAGCGCCTGCAGGTAAGCCGCGTATTCGTAAAGGCCACGCCAGGCGAGTCCAAGGCCGACCACCAGCGCGCGGTGGCCGCGCAGCACAGTCAGCAAGTCCATCAGCAGCGGCGCCACCGAGTCGCGCCTTCGGCTCAAACGCAGCGCGGCGACGATGGCCTCGATATGCGTGGCCAGCGTGCCCATGCTTTCGCTGAACTGGCGACAGTCCTCGTCGGCAACCGAGCCGCGCAGGAAGTGGCTGAGTTCGCCAAAGGTCTGGATGCTGGGCAGCAGCGTTGTGCGGTCGATCAATAACCTGGACGGCGTGCTCATGCCCGGCCCCTGCAGCGCGGCCCGTTCAGGCCGTACCGCCCACGGTCAGGCCGTCAATGCGCAGGGTGGGCTGGCCCACACCGACCGGCACGCTCTGGCCTTCCTTGCCGCAGGTGCCCACACCGCTGTCCAGCGCCATGTCGTTGCCGATCATGGTCACGCGCGTCAGGGCGTCGGGGCCGTTGCCGACGATGGTGGCGCCCTTCACCGGGTACTGGATCTTGCCGTTTTCCACCCAGTAGGCTTCGCTGGCTGAGAACACAAATTTGCCGCTGGTGATGTCCACCTGCCCGCCGCCAAAATTGGTGGCGTACAGGCCCTTCTTGATGCTGGCCACAATTTCGGCAGGCTCGCGGCCGCCACCCAGCATGTAGGTGTTGGTCATGCGCGGCATGGGAATGTGGGCGTAGCTCTCGCGCCGGCCATTGCCCGTGGGCTTGACCTTCATCAGGCGCGCGTTCATGGCGTCCTGGATGTAGCCCTTGAGGATGCCGTCCTCGATCAGCACGTTCTTCTGGCTGGTGTTGCCCTCGTCGTCCACATTCAGCGAGCCGCGGCGGTCGGCGATGGTGCCGTCGTCCAGCACCGTCACGCCCTTGGCTGCCACGCGCTGGCCAATGCGGCCGCTGAACGCGCTGGAGCCCTTGCGGTTGAAGTCGCCCTCCAGCCCGTGGCCGATGGCCTCGTGCAGCAGGATGCCGGGCCAGCCGGGGCCCAACACCACGGTCATCTCACCCGCGGGTGCAGGACGCGACTCCAGGTTGGTCAGGGCGGCATTGACCGCATCGTTCACGTAGTCGTTGATATGCGCGTCGTCAAAGTACGCCAGGCCAAAACGTCCGCCGCCGCCGCCCGAGCCCATTTCGCGCCGGCCGTTCTGCTCGGCAATCACCGTGACCGACAGCCGCACCAGCGGGCGCACGTCGGCGGCCAGCGTGCCGTCGGCGCGCGCGACCATCACCACGTCGTATTCACTGGCCAGCCCTGCCATGACCTGCGCCACACGCGGATCCTTGGCGCGGGCGAGCTTTTCGACCTTTTCCAGCAGCTTGACCTTGGCCGTGCTGTCCAGGGTGGAGATGGGGTCCACGCCGTCGTACAGCGAGCGGCTGGCGGCGACCTTGCGGGCCACGGTTTTGGTGCGGGCCGAGCGGCCCGCCGCCGAGATGGAACGCACGGTGCGCGCGGCGTCCAGCAGCGACGCTTCGGAAATATCGTCGGAATAGGCAAACGCGGTTTTTTCGCCGCTGACCGCCCGCACGCCAACGCCTTGGTCGATGCTGAAGCTGCCGGTCTTGACGATGCCCTCTTCCAGGCTCCAGCCTTCGTTGCGGGTGTACTGGAAGTACAGGTCCGCGTCGTCCACCCGGTGGGCCGTGATTTCGGCCAGCGCGCGGCTCAGGTGGGATTCGTTCAAGCCAAACGGCTCAAGCAGCAGGCGCTGGGCAGTGGCCAGGCGTTCAATCGTGGGTTCGCGGGAGATCATCGGCAGATTCTAGGCCGTACGCGATCCCCCTGCGGGCGTAGCAGGAAGCGTCAGTTCTGCGCCACCCGGGCCAGATCCACCAGCAATGCCTGCGCCGAGGCATAACGCTCCTCGGGCTTTTTGGCGGTCAGCTTGTTCACGATGGGCTGTAGCGACGCATGCTGCGCCGCGAGCGGCGGGGTGGGCGCATGCAGGTGATGGGCCAGCAATTGCTCCAGCGTTTCAGCGCCAAAGGGGCGTTTGCCGGTGAGCATCTCGAACATCATGATGCCCAGGCTGTACAGGTCGCTTTGGGGCGTGATGGGGCGGCCCGTGGCCTGCTCGGGGCTCAGGTAATAGGGCGTGCCCACCACGTCGCCATGGCGCGTCTGCGTCAAGGCCATGTTTTCGGTCTTGAGCATGGACTTGGCGATGCCGAAATCAGCCAGCGCCACCGTGCCGTCGGCATGCAGCATGATGTTTTCGGGCTTGAGATCGCGGTGGATGATGCCGCGCGAGTGAACAGCGCCCAGCGCCTGGGCCACCTGGGCAATCACCTGCACCACGCGTTGCTGGGGCAGTCCCTCGGAAAACGCCGAGCGCAAGTCGCCCCGCTCGAAGTACTCCATGGCAATGTACGCATGGTCGTCGGTAAAGCCCTGGTCATAGATCTTGATGACGTTGGGGTGGTCGATCTGGGACAGCAGCGCGTATTCCTGGATGAATCGCGACAGGTGCGCGCCCGCCTCCTGGCCGCTGGCATCCAGCACCTTCAGCACCACGGGCAGGCCGTCGCTTTCGCGCACGGCCAGGTACACCTGCGTCATGCCGCCCGCGCCAATCTTGCGCGTGATGCGGTAGCCCTTCAGGCGCAG
>CALRZF020000036.1:0-17594 GCA_943372585.1 Ramlibacter sp. 2FC
AGTTCTCGAAATCGCGGTACGTGTTGGCGGGCAGCTGCGGCTTGCCGATCAGCGTCATGGGCACGTCGTTGACCATGCCCACGTATTCGAAGTCTTCCAGCGTCTTGTAGGGCAGTTTGCGGTACAGCGACGGCGACGTGGCCATGCCGATGTGGTGCAGCAGGATGGTGTGGCCGTCCGGCGAGGCCTTGGCGACCTTGTTGGCGCCAATGGTGCCACCTGCGCCGGCGGCGTTTTCCACCACGAAGTTGGAACCGGGGATGTACTTGGCCAGGGCGATGGCCAGGTCACGCGCCACGCGGTCGGTGGGGCCGCCCGCTGCGAACGGCACCACGATGGACACCGGCTTGGTGCCGGGATAGGTCTGGGCCTGTGCGGCAAAGGCGGCTGCCGTTGCGGCGGCCAGGATAAGCAGGCGTTTCATATTGACTCCTTGGTCTGTCTGTAGGTAACCGGGTGATCGTAGCCAAGCTCCCGCCACCGTCCATCGCGGGAACTACTTAGCACCGCACAGGGGAAATCCCTTGTGCTTCAAGGGCTTGCGGCCTTATTCGCCCTGCTTATTTGCACATGGCGAATCTGTATTGGACGGGTGGGGCGCCGCTGACTAGAGTGCAGGCTCGTCCAGAAAGTACGCCATGAAACGCATTGCCCCGCTGATCCTTGCCCTGTTTGCCGGTGCCGCCTCGGCCCAGGTTGCCGATGCCGTGTCGGCAGATGCTGCTGCGCAGGCGTTGGCCCGAGGCGCCACCGTGGTCGATGTGCGGTCAATGGCCGACTATCGCGCGGGCCACCTGCCGGGCGCAGTCACGCTGGACGCAACAGCCGCCGTCAGCGGCCTGGCGGCCCTGCAGGCGCAGGTGTCACAGCAGGGTGTAGACCTGTCGCGCGAGGTGGTGGTGGTGGGCCAGCCCGGCGACCTGCTGGCCCAGCGCCTGCAGCAGCACCTGGCGCAGTACGCCACCGGCCGCGTGAGCTGGCTGGTGGGCGGTGTGCATGAATGGGTGCTGAGCGGCCGGCCGGTGGACACCACCGCCGTTGCCCTGCCCGCTGTGCCGCAGTACCTGGTGCCGCTGCGCATCGACACCCGCTCGCCGCGCATGGCTGGCGCCGCCTTGCGCGACGTCCCTGCCATCTAGGCTTTCGCCCCTACTTGTAGCTGCGCGCGTCCTCGATCACCTTGCCGTCATTCGGCAGGGTACCGGGTGTCAGCAACTGCACATCGCCGCGCAGCTTGGTCACGTCGCGGATGGCCTCGCCTATGCGAGCATCCAGCCCCGCAGCGCTGGATGATGTTTCCACCTTCAGCGTCATCTGGTCGTTGGCCATTTCGCCGCTGACCACTAGGCGCGCCTTCACCACCTCAGGAAAGCGCCGCGCGATATCGGCCACCTGGGATGGGTGCACGAACATGCCGCGGATCTTGGTCGTCTGGTCGGCGCGGCCCATCCAGCCCTTGATGCGCGTATGGGTGCGGCCCGTGGGGCAGGCGCCGGCCAGCACGGCCGACAGGTCGCCGGTGCCAAAGCGCACCAGCGGGTATTCGGCGCTCAGCGTGGTCACCACCAGCTCGCCCACCTCACCCTCAGGCACCGGGTCGCCGGTGCCAGGGCGCACGATTTCCACGATCACGCCCTCGTCCAGCACCAGGCCTTCGCGCGCCGCCGTCTCATAAGCCACCAGGCCGAGGTCGGCCGTGGCATAGCTCTGGTAGATGTCCATGCCGTGCGCGGTGAACCAGTCGCGCAAGGTGGGCGGAAAGGCTTCACCGCCTACCAGGCCCTTTTTCAGGCTGGAGATGTCGCTGCCGGCTTCGATCGCCTTTTCCACAAGGATGCGCAGGAAGCTGGGAGTGCCAGTGTAGGCCTCCGGGCGCAGCTCGGCGATGGCCTGCAGCTGTTGCTCGGTCTGGCCGGTTCCAGCGGGGAACACGGTGCAGCCCACCGCGTGCGCGCCCGACTCCATGATGAACGCGCCCGGCGTCATGTGGTAGCTGAACGCGTTGTGAACGAGGTCGCCGGCGCGAAAACCGGCGGCAAACATCGCGCGGGCGGCGCGCCAGTAATCGCGTTGCGTGCCCTCGGGTTCATAAATGGGGCCGGGCGATGAATACACACGGGGCATGGCCGGGCCGCGCACCACGGCGGCAAAACCGCCAAAAGGGTCCTGCGCACGTTGGGCCTTTTGCCGCTCGAACAGCTCGTGTTTGCGCGTCACCGGCAAGCGGGCCAGCGCGGCGCGTGAGTTGACGCTCGCTGCGTCCACACCTTTGAGGATCTCGCCCATCGCCGCCGATCGCGCCTGCGCGTGCGCCACCTGGCGCGGCAGCGCCGCCATCAGCGCCGCCTCACGCTCCTGCGGATCGCGCGTTTCCAGCGCATCGTAATGCTGTGTTGTCATATTAGTTTGGTTCCTCGCGCGCACCCGTCAGGCAAGCCAACGCTTTCTGCGCTTGTAGCTCTTGACGTCCTTGAAGCTCTTGCGCTCGCCTCCACCCACGCCCAGGTAAAACTCCTTGACGTCCTCGTTGTTGGCCAGGTCGGCGGCCGGGCCGTCCATCACCACGCGGCCGCTTTCCATGATGTAGCCGTAGTCTGAATAACGCAGCGCCATGTTGGTGTTCTGCTCGGCCAGCAGGAAGGTGACCTTCTCCTTGACGTTCAGGTCCTTCACGATCTCGAACACCTCTTCCACGATCTGCGGTGCCAGGCCCATGGACGGCTCGTCCAGCAGCACCATGCTGGGGTTGGCCATCAGCGCACGGCCAATGGCGCACATCTGCTGCTCGCCGCCCGAGGTGTACGCGGCCTGCGACGTGCGCCGCGTCTTCAGGCGGGGAAAGTAGGTGTAGACCTTCTCCAGGTTGGCGGCGACCTCGGCCTTGCTCTTGCGCGTGTAGGCGCCGGTGAGCAGGTTTTCCTCGATGGTCAGGTGGGCAAAACAGTGCCGCCCTTCCATGACCTGCACCACGCCGCGCTGCACCAGATCGGCGGGCGACAGGTTTTCAATGCGCTCCCCACGAAGCTCGATGCTGCCCTTGGTGACTTCGCCGCGTTCGCCGCGCAGCAGGTTGGACACGGCGCGCAGCGTGGTCGTCTTGCCCGCGCCGTTGCCGCCCAGGATGGCCACGATGCCGCCTTCGGGCACTTGCAGCGACACGCCCTTGAGCACCAGGATCACGTGGTTGTAGATGACCTCGATGCCGTTGACGTTGAGAACGATGTTTTTTGAGCTCATGGTTTGTTCGTGTTCATTTGCAAGCGCCACACCGCGGCGCTTGCAGATGAACTGTCGCCCCAGGGCAGGCCCCGGGGCGACAGGTTTACATCAGGACTGGCAATCGGCGGGTGTACGCGCCGCCAGTTTCTTGTCGGCCGCGTACTTGGATGCCGTGCTCTTGACCAGCGGCTTGATGATCTGCTGGTCGGCTTCGATCCAGTCGCTGGAGAATTCCCACTTGGTGCCGTCCCAGGTGTGGATGCGTGCTGCACCTGCGCCCACGTGGTCGGCGCAAGAGGTGCTCACCGGGCGCATCACGCCCTTGAAGCCCAGCGCGTCCAGCTTGGCCTGCGTCAGGTTCAGGTTTTCCAGGCCCCAGCGGACCTGTTCACCCGTCATGACCTTGCCCTTGCCAAAGCGCTCTTGGGCCGCGCGGATGCCTTCCACGCCCATAGCCGCGCTGACCACGCCGCGCAGGTACAGCGTCTCGCCCACTTCTTCCTTGGGGCCGGTGCCCAGGCCCTTGGCGTGCAGCTTCTGCAGGATTTCCTTGACGATGGGCGCGTTGCGGTCGGTGCCGTGTTGCAGCGTCACGCCGTTGTAGCCCTTGGCGCCCTGGCCCACGTCCTTGACGTCGGGCTCGGCGCTGGACCACCACACGCCGTACATCTTGTCGCGCGGGTAGCCCGTGGCCTGGGCTTCTTTCAGTGAAGTGGAGTTCATCACGCCCCAGCCCCACAGCAAGGTGTAGTCGGGCTTGCTCTGGCGCACTTGCAGCCAGGTGGCTTTCTGCTCCACGCCCGGTGCGGTCACAGGCAGCAGCTGCAGTTCAAAGCCGTGCATCTTCGCGCGCTCCTGCAGCAGGGGGATGGGCTCCTTGCCGAACGGGCTGTCGTGGTAGACCAGCGCGATCTTCTTGCCCTTGAGCTTGTCCATGCCGCCTTCTTTTTTGCCGATGGCCTGGATGATCGCGTCGGCTGCCACCCAGTAGGTGCCAAGCAGCGGGAAGTTCCACTTGAAGATCGTGCCGTCGGCACTTTCGCTGCGGCCATAGCCCGTGGTGATCAGGGGGATCTTGTCGGCCGGGGCCTTTTCGGTCAGCGCGAAGGTGGCGCCGGTGGACCACGGGTGGATCAGCGTGGCGCCGCCGTTCTTGCCCTTCAGGCGCTCGTAGCACTCGACGCTGCGGGCGGTGTCGTAGCCGGTTTCGCACTCTTCAAACAGCAGCTTGACGCCGTTGATGCCGCCGCGCGCGTTGACCAGCTTGTAGTAGTCCACGATGCCGTTGGCCGTGGGCGTGCCGTTGGGCGCGTACGGACCCGTGCGGTACGACAGCACGGGCAGGTACTGCTCCTTGGCCTGGGCGAAGGCGCCGGTCGATACCATCGACGAAGCGCCGGCAGCCACGACGGCGGCTGCCAGGACGATTTTGCGAAGCTTCATGTTTGTCTCCTGTTGATAAAAGTTAAAGCACTGCCAGTAAACGGATAAACGCGACGGAAAGCATTGGTAGTTGCCAGTAATCCACGGCCTCAGTGGGGGAACGGCCACAGCCGCAGTTTCTGCTTGCCCACGGCCCACAAGCGGGCCAGGCCGTGGGGTTCCACGATCAGGAACCACACGATCAGGCCGCCGAAGATCATGAGTTCGGCATGCGAGACCGCGGTGGTGGTGATGCTGATGCCCAACAGCCCGGCTACCAGCGGCAGGAACTGGTTCAGGGCGATCGGCAGGACGACGATGAACGCGGCGCCGAAGAAGCTGCCCATGATGGAGCCCAGACCGCCGATGATCACCATGAACAGCAGGCGGAACGAATAGTCCACCGAGAACGCCGAAGGCTCCCACGCGCCCAGATAAATGAAAGCCCACAGCGCGCCTGCCACGCCGATGATGAAGGAACTGATCGCAAAAGCGCTGAGCTTGGCGTACATCGGGCGGATGCCGATCACGGCAGCGGCCACGTCCATGTCGCGAATCGCCATCCATTCACGACCGATGGCGCCGCGCACCAGGTTCTTGGCCAGCAGCGCAATCACGGCCAGGATGCACAGGCAGAACAAATACTTGCTCACGGCGCTGTCGATCGGCATGCCGAACACCTGCAGGTTGGACACCGCGACGGAGCCCGAGGGCGTGTCCAGCGTGAACCACTTGATGCGCAGGAACATCCAGTCGGCAAAAAACTGCGCGGCCAGCGTGGCCACCGCCAGGTACAGCCCGCGCACTCGCAGGCTGGGCAGGCCGAAGAGGATGCCGAAGAACATGGCGCAAAACCCGCCCAGGATCAGCGCGGGAATGAGCGGCAGGCCCGGCAGGCGCACAAAGAAGTTGTACGCGCCATACGCCCCCACCGCCATGAAGGCGCCCGAGCCCAGCGAGATCTGCCCGCAGTAGCCCACCAGGATGTTCACGCCTACAGCCGCCAGTGAGAAGATCAGGAACGGGATCAGGATGGCCCGCATGAGGTAGTCACTGGCCAGAAGCGGCACCCCCACAAAGGCGACTGCCAGCAGCATGAACACCGCAATGCGGTCCTGCAGGATGGGCAGGATCTGCTGGTCCGCGCGGTAAGAGGTTTTGAACTGACCGTTTTCTCTGTAAAGCATGGTTCTTCTTCTTGTTAAACGCGGTCAATGATCTTTTCGCCGAACAGCCCCTGCGGACGGAACAGCAGGAACACAAGCGCGAGCACATAGGCGAACCAGATTTCGATGCCGCCGCCCACATAGGGGCCCAGGTACACCTCGGACAGCTTCTCGCCCACGCCGATGATCAGCCCGCCGATGATGGCGCCGGGCACGGACGTGAGCCCGCCCAGGATCACGACAGGCAACGCGCGCAGCGCCAGCGTCGTCAGTGAAAACTGCACGCCCAGCTTGCTGCCCCAGATCATCCCGGCCACCAGCGCGGCCACGCCGGCCACGCACCACACGATGAACCAGATGCGGTCCAGCGGAATGCCGATGGACTGCGCGGCCTGGTGGTCGTCGGCCACCGCACGCAGCGCGCGGCCCGTGGACGTTTTCTGGAAGAACAGGCTGAGCAGGGCGACCAGGCCCGCGGCGATGGCCGCGGCAATCAGGTCTTCCTTGTTGATCAGGATGCCGCCCTGGAACACGTTTTCAAACGCGATGACGGGTTCCTTGGGCATGCCGATGTCCAGCTTGTAGACGTTGCTGCCAAAGATGGTCTGGCCCAGGCCGTCAATGAAGTAGGTGATGCCCAGCGTGGCCATGAGCAGCGTCGCGCCTTCCTGGTTGACCAGGTGGCGCAGCACCAGCCGCTCGATCAACCAGGCCAGCGCGAACATCAGCAAGCCGGCAAGCAGGAACGCGCACAGGTTGGCAAACAGCTGGCTCTGGATGCCAGTCCACTGCGGTATCCATTCCGCAAAACGCGCCATGGCCAGCGCCGCGAACAGCACCATCGCGCCCTGCGCGAAATTGAAAACGCCGGACGCCTTGAAGATCAGCACAAAGCCCAGCGCCACCAGCGAATACAGCATGCCGACCATCAGGCCGCCGAGGAGGGTTTCGAGGAAAAATCCCATGTCAGTGTCCCGTCCCCAGGTATGCCTTGATCACTTCGGGGTTGTTGCGCACTTCCTGCGGCGCGCCGTCCCCGATCTTTTTGCCGTAGTCCAGCACCACCACGCGGTCGCTGATGTCCATCACCACGCCCATGTCATGTTCGATCAGCACCACGGTCGTGCCGAACTCGTCGTTCACGTCCAGCACAAAGCGGCACATGTCCTGCTTTTCTTCCACGTTCATGCCGGCCATGGGCTCGTCCAGCAGCAGCAGCTGCGGCTCCATGGCCAGCGCCCGGCCCAGGTCCACGCGCTTTTGCAGGCCGTAGGGCAACTGGCCGACCGGCGTCTTGCGGTAGGCCTGGATTTCCAGGAAGTCGATGATGTGTTCGACGAATTCGCGGTGGCGGATTTCTTCGCGTTCGGCCGGGCCGATGCGCAGCGCCTGCATGAAGATGCCGCTCTTGATCTTCAGGTTGCGCCCCGTCATCAGGTTGTCCAGCACGCTCATGCCCTTGAACAGCGCCAGGTTCTGGAAGGTGCGCGCCACGCCCATCACGGCCACCTCGTGGCTGTTCATGTGCTTGAAGGTCTTGCCCCGGAACGAGATGGTGCCCTGCTGGGGCTGGTACACCCCGTTGATGCAGTTGAGCATGGAGCTCTTGCCCGCGCCGTTGGGGCCGATGATGGCGCGGATCTCATGCTCGCGCACGTCAAAGCTGATGTCGGTCAGCGCCTTGACGCCGCCGAAGGCCAGGGAGATGTTCTTGACGTCCAGGATGACGTCGCCGATTTTCTTGTTCATATCAGGCCGCCGCCTTCACCGGTGCAAAGGTCTTCGCGTCCATGATCTTCAGCGTGGCGCTCACGCTGCCGGTACGCCCGTCTTCAAACTTGACCTGGGTTTCAATGAACTGCTCGGTGCGCCCGCCGTACAGCGCATCGACCAGCACGTCGTATTTCTCGGCGATGTAGCCGCGGCGGACCTTGTTGGTGCGCGTGAGTTCGCCGTCGTCGGCGTCCAGCTCCTTGTGCAGCACCAGGAACCGGCTGACCTGGCTGCCCGCCAGCAGCGCGTCAACCGACAGGTCGGCGTTGACTTTTTCCACGCACTCCTTGATGAGCTGGTAGACCTCGGGTTTTTGCGCCAGGTCGGTGTAGCCCGCGTAGGGCAGGTTGCGCCGCTCGGCCCAGTTGCCCACCGCGTCGAAGTCGATGTTGATCATCACGCAGACCTTCTCGCGCCGGTCTCCGTAGGCCACCACTTCCTTGATGTGCGGGAAGAACTTGAGCTTGTTCTCCACGTACTTGGGCGCAAACATCGCGCCGTCGTTGGCGCCGCCCATGATGCGGCCCACGTCCTTCACGCGGTCGATGATCTTCAGGTGGCCGTGCGCGTCCAGGAAGCCCGCGTCGCTGGTGTGGTACCAGCCGTCGGCCGTCAGCACCTCGGCAGTGGCTGCGGGGTTCTTGTAATACTCCTTGAGCAGGCCGGGCGACTTGACCAGGATTTCGCCGTTGTCCGCCACCTTGATCTGCACGCCGTCAATGGGGATACCCACGGTGTCGGCGCGTGCCTGGTTGTCGGGCTGCAGGCAGACGAACACGGCGGTCTCGGTGGAGCCGTAGAGCTGCTTCAGGTTGATGCCGATGGAGCGGTAGAAGGTGAACAGGTCGGGGCCGATGGCCTCGCCCGCCGTGTAGGCCACGCGCACGCGGCTCATGCCGAGGTTGTTGCGCAGCGGGCCATAGACAAAGAGGTTGCCGAAAGCGTACTTGATGCGATCCATGCCGCTGACCGGCAGGCCGTCCATCAGCGCCGGGCCGACACGTTTGGCCACGTCCATGAAGGCGTGGAACATCTTGCGTTTGAGGGTGCCCGCGTCTTCCATGCGGATCATCACGCTGGTCAGCAGGCCTTCAAACACGCGCGGCGGCGCGAAGTAATAGGTGGGGCCGACTTCCTTCAGGTCGATCATCACCGTGGCGGCCGACTCGGGGCAGTTCACCACGTAGCCGCAGGCCAGCCACTGCGCGTAGCTGAAGATGTTCTGGCCGATCCAGGCTGGCGGCAGGTAGGCCAGCACTTCCTCGTCGCCGGTCAATTTGTCAAACGCGGCGCCGGCGCGGGCGCGGTCCAGCAGCGTGTTGTGGGTGTGCACCACGCCCTTGGGGTTGCCTGTGGTGCCGGAGGTAAAGAACATCGCCGCCACGTCGTGGGGGTTGGCACGGGCCACTTCAGCGGCCACAAAGCCGGGCTGCTGTGCGGCAAATGCCGCGCCTGCCTCCATCAAGCTGTCCAGCGACGACAGGCCGTCTTCGGCATAGTTGCGCAGGCCGCGCGGGTCGTCAAAAAAGATGCGTGCGAGTTGGGGGCACTGTTCGCGCGCCTCCAGCAGCTTGTCGACCTGCTCCTGGTCCTCGGCGAACGCAAAGCGCACGTCGGCGTTGTTGATGGGGAAAACACACTCGGCTGCCACGGCGTCCTGGTACAGCGGCACCGGAATGGCACCCAGCGATTGCGCGGCCAGCATCGTGGCATACAGGCGCGGGCGGTTCCCGCCCACCAGCACCATGTGTTCACCCCGCGCCAGGCCGGCCTGGTGCAGCCCGCAGGCAATCTGCTCGACCAGTTGGGCCAGGCCGGCCCAGCTGGTGGTCTGCCAGATGCCGTATTCCTTCTCGCGCATGGCAGGCGCCGTAGGCCGGGCCTGTGCGTGCTGCGCCAGCAGCTGGGGAAAGGTTGTCTCCATGGGGGTCAAAGCCATCCTTTTGTTGTCGATTGAGGTGGATGCTAGGCTCCGGTTTGACGTTATGTTGTCTTTACGACGACAATTTGCGGGATAGTCCTAGTAGGGGTGTCCCTTGCCGGACACCCCTTGCTGCGAAGGAAAAGGCGCCATGTCTACTGAATTGCCCCTGCACCAGCGCCGCCGCGCCCCCACGGCGGACGAGCTGGCCAGCATCCCCTGGCTGGCGCTGCTGCGGCCTGACGAACGCGAGCGTGCCGTGTCGGAACTGGTGGCGGGCAACGCGATGCCGGGCGACTACGTGTGCCGCTTCGGCAAGCCGGTGACCTACTGGTTTGGCGTGGTCGAGGGGCTGCTGAAAATGAGCAGCGACAACGCCCAGGGTCAGACCATGACCTTTACCGGCGTGCCGCCCGGCGGCTGGTTCGGCGAGGGCACGGCGCTCAAGCGCGAAAGCTACCGCTACAACATCCAGGCGCTGCGCAAAAGCGTGGTAGCCGGGCTGCCGGTGGACACCTTCCATTGGCTGCTGGACCACTCCATCGGCTTCAACCGCTTTGTGATGAACCAGCTGAATGAACGGCTGGCGCAGTTCATTGCCGCGCGCGAGATCGACCGCATGAACAGCCCCGACGCGCGCGTGGCGCGCAGCCTGGCGGCGCTGTTCAACCCCGTGCTGTACCCGGGTGTGGGCGAGGTGCTGCGCATCACGCAACAAGAGCTGGCCTACCTGGTGGGGCTGTCGCGCCAGCGCGTCAATGAAGCACTGGCCGCGCTGGAGGCGCAGGGCAGCATCCGCGTGGAATATGGCGGCCTGCGCATCCTGGACCTCGGGGCTCTGCGCTCCAGCGTCACGTCAAAGACAATAGGCGCCCTGCCCATGGCCCCGCGCCAGAAACTGAACGCCTGATGACCGAACCCGCTGCCCCCACTGGAACCTCCCGCCTGAACAAACGCATGGCCGAGCTGGGCATGTGCTCGCGCCGCGAGGCCGACGACTGGATTGCAAAAGGCTGGGTCCGCGTGAACGGCCAGGTGGCCCCCATGGGGCTGCAGGTCTTGCCCGACGCCCGTATTGAGGTGGACCCCAAAGCCCGCGGCCAGCAAGAGCAGCAGGTGACCATCCTGTTGCACAAGCCCATGGGCTATGTCAGCGGCCAGGCTGAAGACGGGCACGAGCCCGCGGTGACCCTGGTGCAGGCGCGCAACCAATGGAAAGGCGATGCATCGAAGACCCGCTTTTCGCCCGCCCAGCTGCGCGGGCTGGCGCCGGCCGGCCGGCTGGACATCGACTCCGTGGGCCTGCTGGTCCTGACGCAGGACGGCCGCGTGGCGCGCCAGCTCATCGGCGAAGACTCGGGCACTGAAAAGGAGTACCTGGTGCGCGTGACCTGGACCAGCCCGCAGGGCGATGTGGCCACGAATGTGGACAAGGTCTTTCCGCCGGCGCAGATGGCGCGGCTGCGCCACGGCCTGAGCCTGGACGGCCAGCCCTTGAAGCGCGCGCAGGTGGAATGGCAAAACCCCGAGCAGCTGCGCTTTGTGCTGACCGAAGGCAAAAAGCGCCAGATCCGCCGCATGTGCGAACAGGTGGGTCTGAAGGTGGTGGGGCTCAAACGCATTCGCATCGGGCGGGTGGTGCTGGGGCAGTTGCCGGTGGGGCAGTGGCGCTACCTGGGGCTGACCGAACGCTTCTAACGCGTTTTCAGGTCCTTGACATATCTGCATGTTTGCATAAATATGCGGATATGCGCACCAGCCTCGATTTCCCTGATCCCTTGTTTCGCCACCTCAAAGCGCGTGCCGCCCTGGAGGGCACGTCCATGCGCGACCTGGTGCTCAGCCTGATAGAGCAGGGTCTCAACGCCCCGCCGCGCGCCGCAGACCCCGGCCCGGCCGAATTGCCCAGCTTGAGCCTGGGCTCGCCCATGGCGCTGGCCGCCGGTGAACTGAGCAACGCCCGTCTGAGCGAACTGCTTGATGACTAAGCGCTACCCCGCTGCGGTGCCCACACCACCCCTGATTGCACGCGAAGCTCCCGGCCTTCCCTGGTCTGTGTCCACGGGCGACCTGCCCGACATCAACGTCTGGCTGGCGCTGGCCGTGCAGGAGCACCCGCACCATGCCGCCGCGCGCGCCTACTGGGCCGATGTGCAGGCTGGCGGCACATCGCTGTGGTTTTGCCGTGTGACCATGTTGGGCCTGGTGCGCTTGCTGTGCCAGCCGAAAGTGGTGGGCGACGGCGCGCTGGTGCCGGGCGCGGCCTGGGCGGCCTACCAACGCTTTCGTGCGGTGACGGGTGTGGGCCTGCTGGCCGAGCCCGAGGGTTGCGACCTGCAGTTGCATGCCCTGGTGGCGCAGTCGCCGCTGCCCGCGCGCCTGTGGACAGACGCTTACCTGGGCGCGCTGTCGAGGGCCGCAGGCCTGCGGCTTGTGACCTTTGATCGGGACTTTCACCGCTTTGCACTGGAGCGTGTGCTGGTGCTTAATGACGGCGTGAACAAGGAGACACCATGACATTGCACATCACTCGAATCATTGCCTGCGTTGCCGCGCTGACCGGGCTGGCTGCCACGGCGCAGGCCCAGACCGGCACCGTCAACGCGCTGTGCAGCACCGACGCATCCTGGTGCGAGCTGGCGGCCACCGAATTCACCCGCGCCACCGGCATCAAGGTCAACCAGGCCCACAAGGGCACGGGCGAGATCGCCGCGCAGCTTCGCGCCGAAGCCGCCAACCCCAAGACCGACATCTGGTGGGGCGGCACCGGCGACCCGTTCCTGCAGGCCGCCGAACAGGGCCTGCTGGAGGCCTACCGCCCGCCCACCTACAACCAGCTTTACGACTGGGCGCAGCGCCAGTACACGCTGTCCAAGGACATGGTGGGCGGCTTCTACACCAGCGCCATCGGCTTTGGCTACAACACCGACGTGCTGGCCAAAAAGAAGCTGGCCGAGCCCAAATGCTGGTCCGACCTGATCAAGCCCGAATACAAGGGCGAGATCGAAATATCGCACCCCGCCACCAGCGGCACGGCCTACACCGTGATCGCGGCGCTGGTGCAGATCATGGGTGAAGACGCGGCCTTTGATTACCTCAAGAAGCTGCACCGCAACGTGTCCAACTACACCCGCAGCGGCCAGGCCCAGGCGCCCAATGTGGCCAAGGGCGAGGTCGGCATTGGCGTGAGCTTCATCTTCGGCTTTGACAAATGGCGCCACGACAAATACCCCGTCAAGACCGTCGCGCCGTGCGAGGGCACGGGCTACGAAGTGGGCGGCATTGCCATCGTCAAGGGTGCGCGCAACAAGGATGCGGCGCGGCGGTACTACGACTTCCTCATGAGCGCGGACGGCCAGGCCGTGGGCGGGCGCGCGGGCAGCCTGCAGGCGCCGGCCAACAAGACCTTCAAGCCCGACGCACGCATCCCGTCCATGGACGGCGTCAAGCTCATCAACTACGACTTCGCCAAGTACGGCTCGGCAGCCGAGCGCCGCCGCCTGATTGACCGCTGGACCAAAGAGGTGGAGTCGATCCCGCGCTGAACCGGCCCTAATTCGGGCCTAACTTGCCCGCGCGATCATTCAGGCTCCCTTTGCTGGAGCCCCACGCCATGGACACTTTGACCGAACGCGCCATCCGCACCCTGCTGTTCATCGCGGGGCTTTTCACCCTGCCGGCGCTCGCGCCCGACATGGCGCACACCCTGGGCGGCTACCAGGGGCTCATGGGCCTGCTGGCGCTGCTGGTGCTGGGCGTTGCCGCCCTGCTGCTGCGCGCCGCCCGGCGCGAGGCCCGCTGGGACAACCCAGAGCGCGCCCAACGACACCGACAGGAACCCTGATGCGTGTATTGCTGGTTGAAGACGACGACATGATCGGGCGCAGCCTGTCGCAGGCGCTCGAATCCAATGGCTGGTCGGTCGACTGGGTCAAGGACGGGCTGCTGGCGCAAAGCGCGCTGTCCGATGGCGATTACGCCTGCGTGCTGCTGGACCTGGGCCTGCCCAAGCGCGATGGCACCGAGGTGCTGGCCAAGGCCCGCGCCCAGGGCAACACCACACCCGTGCTGGTGCTGACCGCGCGAGACGGGCTGGACGACCGCATCGCCGGGCTGGACCTGGGCGCAGACGACTACCTGCTCAAACCTTATGAATTCCGCGAGCTGCTGGCGCGCATGCGCGCCGTGATCCGGCGGCGCGACGGCGCGGCGCATTCGCTGATTGGCGGCGGCGACCTGCAACTGGACCTGACCACCCGCGAAGTGATGGTGCGCGGCGAACGCTCCGCCCTGTCGGCCCGCGAATTCGCGTTGCTGCACGCGCTGCTGGAGCGCCCCGGCGCCATCCTGTCGCGCGAGCAGCTTGAAAACCGCATCTACGGCTGGGGCGAAGAAGTCATGAGCAACGCGGTGGACGTGCTGATCCACGGCATGCGCAAAAAGCTGGGGCCCGACGCCATACGCAATGTGCGCGGGCTGGGTTGGCGTGCCGTGACCACGCTGGCAGCGGCGGGCGCGGCGGCTGACGGGAGCGCGGCATGAGCACGAGCTACGTCTTTCCGGCCGGGCGCATGTGTTCACTGCGCAACGTGCTGATGATGTGGCTGCTGCCGGCCTTCGTGCTGGTGGGCGCCGTGTCCGCGGCGGGCGCGTACTGGACCTACACACGCATGGTCAGCACCTTCATGGACGACCAGATGCAGCTGCTGGCCGACACGCAGATCACGCAGCCCGGCAAACCCGAGTGGCCGGTGCTGTCCAGTGAACAGGTGCACGAATGGGGCACCTACGTGGGCCAGATGTTTGACCGCAACGGCCAGCTGGCCACCAGCTCGTACCCGGCGCTGAAGCTCGAGCGGGTGCCGGAAACCGGCTTTCATGACATCAAAACCGGCAGCGAGCGCTGGCGCGTGTATGTGGCGCGCGCACAGGACGGGCGGCAGCTGCAGGTGGTGCAAAGCGGCGAGTTCCGTACCCACCTGGCAGCGGGGCGCGCGTTGGGCGTGATCGCGCCCGTGATCGTGCTGCTGATCGTGTCGTCACTGATCCTGTGGGGCGTGGTGGCCATGGTGTCGCGCGCCATCGGTGACATCGCGCGCCAGGCATCGCAGCAGGATGAAAACAACATTGCCGAGCTGTCGCTGGTGCATGTGCCGCGCGAAATATCGCCGCTGATCCTGTCATTCAACAGCCTGCTGGCACGCCTGCGCGACGCGTTCGCCACGCAGCGGCGCTTCGTGCAGGACGCCGCACACGAGTTGCGCACGCCCATTGCCGCCATCGGCCTGCAGCTGGAGACGCTACGCGGCGACGTGTGCTGCGGTGAAACGCAAGAGCGCTTCAGCCAGCTGGAGCAGGGCATCCAGCGCGCCCAGCGCCTGGTGGACCAGCTGCTGCGCCTGTCGCGCCAGGAGGCGGTGACGGGCGACGCGGCCCCGACTGACGTAGATGTGCTGGCCGTGCTGCGCGAAAGCGTCAACGGCCTGATCCTGCTGGCCGAGCAACGCGGCATTGACCTGGGCCTCTTGCCCACCACGGTCAGCCACGTGCCGCTGCGCTGCTCGATCGCCGACCTGCGCAGCGTGCTGGACAACCTGATTGAAAACGCGCTGCGCTACACGCCTGAAGGTGGTGTGGTGGACGTGAGCCTCACACATGAAGGCGGCAAGCTCGCCATTGAAATCATCGACAGCGGCCCCGGCATTCCGCAAGAGCTGCTGGACCGCGTGTTTGACCGGTTCTTCCGCGTGCCGGGCACCGGCGCACGGGGCAGCGGCCTGGGCCTGGCCATTGCACGCGGCGCGGCGCAACGCTGCGGCATGGCTATCTCCCTGCGCAACCGCGAAGGCACCAGCGGCCTGATCGCACGCGTTGAAACTTCCTGAAACACGGCCCCTAACGCCGGCCTAAGTTTCCCCTCAGTGACGGCTAATTTGCGAGACCTACAGTTCATTCACCGGATCACAAACACATACCGGTGAATCCTGAAACCGAAGTCTCTCTGTCAACTCACTGAAAGGTCCCTGATCATGAACAAGTCCACCGCCCTCATCGCCATCGCCGCTTTCGCCGCCCTGGCTTCCACCGCTGTCCGTGCTGAAAGCCCGGCCGCTGAATCGCAGTACGCTGCTTCCATCGACGGCAGCCGCACCCGCGCTGAAGTCATGGCTGAAGCCGCCACGGTCGCCAAGAACCGCAGCACCGAGCCGGCAGGTTCGCGCGTTGCCGCTCCGATCAAGTCCACGCTGAACTCGGCCACTGTGCGCGCCGAAGCTGCTCAAGCTGTGCGCCTGGGTCAGATCCCCAGCGGTGAGCTGAGCCTGTAAACACCGCCGCGGCCGACAGGCCGCATGCGGACACGCGATAATCCGGCCTTGAAAGCCGCCCGAGCGCCCCTAATTCAGGGGCGTTTCGCATTTCCGTTATCGCTACACAGACGTCCGTCAAACACCATGAGCAAGCAAACCCTGTCCTTCCAGGCCGAAGTGGCCCAGCTGCTTCACCTTGTCACCCATTCCCTGTATTCCAACAAGGAGATCTTTCTTCGCGAGCTGATCTCCAACGCGTCAGACGCCTGCGACAAGCTTCGCTTTGAGGCGCTGAACAATTCAGCCCTGTACGAAGACGGGCCCAACCTGGAAGTGCGCGTGAGCTACGACAAGGACGCCAGGACGCTGACCATTGCGGATAACGGCATTGGCCTGACCCAGCAGGAAGCGATTGACAACCTGGGCACGATTGCCAAGAGTGGCACGCGCGAATTCATGGGCAAGTTGAGCGGCGACCAGAAGGCCGATGCGCAACTCATCGGCCAGTTTGGCGTGGGCTTTTATTCGGGCTTCATCGTGGCTGACAAGATCACCGTGGAGTCGCGCCGCGCGGGCGCGCCGGCGGCCGAAGGCGTGCGCTGGGTCAGTGGCGGCTCCGGTGACTTTGAGGTGGAAGCCATTGAACGCCCGCAGCGCGGCACCAGCGTCACGCTGCATCTGCGCGACGACGCCGAAGACTACCTGAACACCTGGAAGCTCAAGGACGTCATCGGCAAATACTCCGACCACATTGCCTTGCCCATCCTGATGCGCAAGGAAGAGTGGAAAGAGGGCGAAGAGGGCAAGGGCGGCGAGATGGTGCTCACCGACGAGTGGGAAACCGTCAACCAGGCCAGCGCCCTGTGGACCCGCCCCAAGAAAGACATTACCGAAGAGCAGTACGCCGAGTTCTACAAGGCCATCAGCCACGACTTTGAAGCGCCGCTGGCCTGGGCCCACAACCGTGTGGAGGGCAGCTCTGAATACACGCAGCTGCTGTTCATACCGGGCAAGGCGCCGTTTGATTTGTGGAACCGCGACAAGAAAGCGGGCGTGAAGCTGTACGTCAAGCGTGTGTTCATCATGGACGACGCCGAGGCGCTGATGCCCACGTACCTGCGGTTTGTGAAGGGCGTGATCGATTCCGCCGACCTGCCGCTGAACGTGAGCCGTGAGCTGCTGCAGGAAAGCCGCGACGTGAAGGCCATCCGAGATGGTTCCACCAAGCGCGTGCTGTCCATGCTGGAAGACCTGGCCCGCCAGGAAAAAGAAGGCGAAACCGATGAGGCCAAGGCGAAGTACGGCAAGTTTTACGCTGAATTCGGCGCCGTGCTGAAAGAAGGCCTGGGCGAAGACTTTGCCAACCGCGAACGCCTGGCCAAGCTGCTGCGCTTTGCGTCCACCACCAGCGACACCGTGAGCGTGAGCCTGGCCGATTACAAGGCCCGCATGAAAGAGGGCCAGGACGCGATCTACTACATCACGGCCGACACGCTGGCCGCCGCCAAAAACAGCCCGCAGCTGGAAGTGTTCCGCAAAAAGGGCATTGAAGTGCTGTTGATGACCGATCGCGTGGACGAATGGGCGCTGAGCCACCTGAGCGAATTTGACGGTACGGCGATGCAAAGCGTGGCCAAGGGTGCGGTCGACCTGGGCAAGCTGCAGGACGAGGCTGAAAAGAAAGCCGCGGAAGAAGCCGCCGAAACCTTCAAGCCCCTGCTGGCCAAGCTGAAAGAGGCCCTGAAAGACAAGGCCGAAGACGTGCGCATCACCACCCGCCTGGTC
>CALRZF020000037.1:0-17473 GCA_943372585.1 Ramlibacter sp. 2FC
AGGAACATGGCATAGGCCCACAGCACGCTCAGCAGGTATTCGGCCCACACTCCCCACATGCGCCAGTGGCGCAGGCGCAGCAGGGCGGTGCTGTAGCGCAGCACGGTCTGGATGCCGCCGGTGGCCCAGCGCTGGCGCTGGCGGTACAGGCCGCGCAGTGTCTCGGGCATCAGGATCCAGGCCAGCGCGCGCGGCTCGAAGCGGATCGTCCAGCCGGCCAGCTGGATCTTCCAGCTGATGTCGATGTCCTCGGTCAGCACGTCGGTGGACCAGAAACCCGCGTCCACCAGCGCCTTGCGGCGGAACATGGCGATCACGCCCGACACGGTGAACAGGCGGCCAAAGATCTGCTGTGTGCGCTTGATCAGGCCGATGGTGGACGAGAACTCGCCCACCTGCATGCGCCCGATCAGGCTGGTGCGGTTGCGGATGCGCGGGTTGCCAGTGACGGCGCCCACGGTGGCTGACGCCAGCATGGGCCGCAGCAGCCAGGCGATGGCGTCGGGGTCGATCAGTGCGTCGCCGTCAATGCCGAAGATGAACTCGCCCTTGGCCAGCAGCACGGCGGTGTTCAGGCCCACGGCCTTGCCCTGGTTCTCGCTGTTGTGCACCACGCGCAGTTGCGGCCAGCGTTCGGCCAGCTTGTCCAGGATGGCACCGGTATTGTCGGTGCTGCCGTCGTTCACGGCCAGCACCTCATAGTGCGGGTAGCGCGTGTTCATGAGCTGCGCGAGCACTTCCTCGACCTGCGCGGCCTCGTTGTGGCAGGGCACGATCACGCTGACCATGGGGGTGGACGGCAGCAGTGTGAGCGGGTCCACATGCAGGTGGCGTTTGCGCTCGAACACCAGCACATGGGCCAGCCCGCCGGCCATCCAGACCCAGGCCATGAAGAACGGGTAGTAAAAGACGTAGCCGAAGATCAGCGAGGGCAGCCAGTGGGTGGTGTCGGGGGTCATTGGGTAACCTTCGTGCTGCGCGGTGCGGTGCGAGCGCCGTCGGGCGGCCGGGCGGCGCTCATGGTGTGGGTTCCAGCACGGGCGGTGTGTCCAGGCCTTCGTTTTCGCCCGACAGCGTTTCGCGCACCGATACCGTGGCGCGGGCCGCGGCCAGCGACGGTTGGCCGGCATGAAAGTCATCGGGGTAGTACGCCAGGTGGCGCACGCCGTGGCGGCGCAGCAGCGCCCACTGGCGCAGAAGCTCGGCGTCCGGCACGGCGCGGCCGGTACGCCAGTCGCGCGCCTGCAGCTCGAACACGGTGCGCTCCAGCCCCAACGGTGTGGCCGCCACGCGGCGTGCCAGCGCGCTCAGCCAGCGCTGCGGGTCGGCCACCTGTTCCATGTAGGGCATGGCCATGATGGCGGTGTAGTCGTAAGCGGCCAGCGATTGTTCGTAGTCCTGAGCAAACCACTGCGCGGCTTCGGGCTCCAGCAGGGGACGCGCGTACAGGTTGCGTGCGGTACGCAGGGTGGGCTGCCAGGCGCGCAGCCTGTCGGCCAGTGCAAGGGTGAAGTCGGTCAAGGTCTGGGCTTTCAGCGCCTGCCAGCGCGTATGAAGTGCGTCGTCGGCGCGGATGGCGGTGATGTCGCCCGCTGCCGCAACCGGCAGGCCTGCTTCGCGGTAGGCCGCCAGTGCGGCGGGGCTTGTGTCTTCGTCGTCAGACAGCATGGCGTCGTCGTGAAACAGCACGCCGGCAAAGCTGGCGTGCCGGCCCAGGTCGTCGTAGATGCCGCCAATCAGTTCGCGTACGCCCGCATCAAACGGCGAGAGCCGGTGGTAGCGCGCGGCCGCAGCCGCCTGGGCGGCGGGTGTGGTGGCCCAAGCGGTCACGGTGCGCGTGGCCAGGGGATGAGCCGCGGGCAGGCGAAACGCCAGCACCGGCATCCAGGCATAGACCTGCACCCGCGCGCGGGTGCGCAGCTGCCAGGCCACGCGGTTGAACAGGTCGGCGCGCACCGGCAAGACGCGGTTGGGAAAGTACAGCGCGTCGGCCACGCCGTCGCCGTCGGGGTCGGCGTACGCCTGCAAAAACACGCTGCGCGGGCCCACGGCGCGCACCCGGTCCAGCAGCAGCGACAGGTTGCGCTCCTGCTGCACGGGGTCGGGGTCGTACACATAGTCCAGGTCCACATGCAGGGCGCGCTGCAGGCCGCGGGTGGACGGCTGGTCGGGGCTCTGGCGCAGCAGCGGCAGATAGCCCGGTGGGTCGATGTCGTAGGTGGCGTAGGCGCGGCGGATGCGCGTGAGCGGCACGCCGGCGTGGTTGGGACCGTCTTCCAGCGTGAAGGCGACGTTGAAGCCCGCCCGCTGCGCGGCCTGCTGCGCGCCCTGGTTCCAGGCGCCGTACGGCCAGGCCAGCGCGCGCACCGGGCTGCCCGTGTGCCGCTCGATCAGCACGCGGCTTTGCCGCAGGTCGGCCTCGACCCGGCGTGCCCAGGCGGCGCTGTCTTCGTAGCGCTGGCGCGTGGCGTCCCAGGTGTGGGTGGTGGCTGCGGGCAGCAGGTTGCCCTGCGGGTTGCCCGGCAAGCCGCGGTGCAGGTCATGGCTGTGGCTGGCAAATTCAACCAAGCCCGAGCGCGCCATCTCGCGCACCTGCGCCCAGGTCATGAACCGTTCGCGCGTGACGGTCAGGGTGCCGTAGGGGACCTGGCCGCCGGCGGGCACTTCCATCCAGCGGGTGACCAGGGACATCACGGCGGGGTAGTTGAACTGGCGCAGCAGCGGGAACACCTTGGTGTAGGCGCTGGCGTAGCCGTCGTCAAACGTCAGCAGCACGGCCTGGCGCGGCAGCGGCACGCCGCCGGCGCGGGCGCGCACGATCTGCTCCAGGCTCACGGGCTGCCAGCCATTGGCCTGCAGCCAGCCGAACAGGCCGGCCAGCGTGGTTTCGTCCACGGCCGATTCGTCGGGGTCGGTGGCAAAGCTGGCACGCACCTGGGTGCGCACGTCGTGAAATGCCAGCACGCGAAAGGTCTTGCCGTCCTGCGCGTCGGGCGGACCCATCGGCGGGTTGGGCTGCGCCAGTGCCTGGTGGGCCAGCAGGGTCATGGCCGCAGCGCAAAGCGCCAGCCAGCGGGTGATCAGTCGCGCGCTCATGGCAGCGCCACCGAGAACTGCACGAACACCTCGCGGCGCCGTTCGCGCACGCCGTCGTACGGGTGCACGCTGGTGCCCAGGCCATAGCGCACGCTGTTGCCGGGGCCCCAGAACCATTCATGGGCATAGCGCACGTGCTGGGTGGCGCCGCTGCCAAAGCCGTCCTGGCGGTACCGGCCGACGCCGGCCTCCAGCACCTGCACAAAACGCCGGTCGTCGCGTTTCCAGGTGAGCCACTGGGCGCGTGCGTCCAGCGCCATGCCCCGTTCGCCCGTGGGGCTGAAGTACGGCACGTTTTGCAGGGTGTTGCGCGCGGTGTCGGCGGCCAGCGTGGTTTGCAGTTGCAGGCGTGGGCCGCTGTACCAGCGCTCCTGCCAGCTGGCGCCGGCGCTGTTGCGGCGGTTGCCGTCGCTCAGGCGCATCTGTTGTGCCTGCACGCCAAAGCGGCGCGATTCATTCACCACGTAGGCCACGCCCGCGCCGGCTTCGCGCCCGTAGATGCCGGCCTGGCGCGCCCGCCAGGGGATGTCCCAGGCATTGCTGTCCAGGTGGGCCGACAGGCGCCAGTGGTCGCTGGCGCGCCAGTCGGCGGCCAGGCCCAGGCCGGTGCGGCGCGGGTCGGTGGTGGACTGATGCAGCTCGGTCTGCAGGCGCCAGCGCGGCACCTGCCATTCCAGGCCCAGGCCGCTGCGCGCTGCACGCACGTTGGCGCCACCGGTGTCGGCGCGGCCCAGCCACTGGCGGCCGTACACGCGCCAGTTGTTGCCCGCTTCGTCACCCCACCAGCCCGAGCTCAGGCGGGCTTGCAACGTGGCGTCGCGGTTGGACAGCGTGCCGCCGTCGCGCCCGGCGCGCAGGTCCACGTCCAGACGCGGCGACATCACCGTGTCGCGCGTGCGCACGGCGCTGCGTACCGAGGCGTTGTCCGGGTGCTGTTGCGCCAGCGCGTCCACGCGCAGGCGGGCGGCGCGCAGGTCGCCGGTGTCGAACAGCGCTTCGGCGTAGCCGGCCTGGGCGTCCAGCGATTCAGGCTGGTTGGCCATCGCGGCCTCAAAGGCGCGCAATGCGGCTTCGGGCTTGTCACGTGCGCGCAGCACGCGGGCCTGGCCCACGCCATAGGCGGCGTTCATGGGCGCCAGCGCCGCGAGCTGGTTGAAGTCCTGCTCGGCCTGGGCCGGCCGGTCGGTGTACAGCGCGACCAGCGCGCGCAGGCCCAGCAGGTTGGCATAGTCGTCATTCGGGCGGCCTGCTTCAGGCGACAGGGCCAGCAGTGGCGGTGTGCGGGCAATCAGGTCGGCCAGCAGGGCGTCGGCCTGCGTGAAGCGCGCTGTGTCCAGGTACGCATACACCAGGCCCACATGGATGTCGCTGGGCACGCGCACGGCGGCGCCGCCGTCGCGCAGCGCGGCTTCGTACAGCGGCACGGCCAGGTCGGGCCGGCGCAGCTGGGCATGCGCGCCGGCGGCAGCGGCCGTGGCGTACCAGGGCTGCGGCGCGGGGTAGCGGGCGGACATGGCGGCATACAGGACCAGCGTGTCGGCATAGCGGCCGCGTTCAAACAGGGCCATCACGCGGTCGGCGTCCAGGCGGGTCTGCACACGTTGCCATTCGGTAGCGTCGGTGCCCGGCGGCAGTGTGGCCAGCGTGGCGGCCAAGGCCTGCGCGTCCGCCAGCATCTGGTCCAGCGCGTCAAAGCGCTGAGGGTCCTTGGGGCGCTGGTCGCGCTGGCTCAGGGCCCAGCGCAGGCGTTCGCCCAAGGCGGCCTGGCGCAGGCCGGCCAGCTCCAGCGTGCTGAACAAAGCCAGATTGGGTTGGGCGCTGACCAGCGCGGCGCCGGGGGAAGACAGCTGCGCGGTCAGCAGCACTTCGCTGCGCAGGGCGTGGCGGTGGTCGGGGTCCAGCGCCAGCAGGTCCTGGTAGTGGCGCAGCGCGGCGGGTGCGTCCTGCCGCGCTTCGGCCAGTGCGCCGCGCAATTCCAGCAGGGCCACGCGCTGGGCCGTGGTGCCCCGGGGCAGGGTGGCGGCCAGCGCGTCCAGCTCGCGCTGCGCGCCGGCCAAGTCACGGCTGTCGATCCGCCACATCACGGTATGCACATGGGCCTGCCAGTTGCCGGGGTTCAACGCGGCAAACCGCGCCACGGCCTGGCCCTGCACTGCGGTGTCACCGCCGGCGCGCGCCGCGCCAATCAGCGGCTCCAGCGCATACGGGGCCAGTGCGGCAATGCCGGCTTCACGCGCTGCTGCCAACGCCAGCGCAGGTTCACCGCCCTGGGCGGCGACCACCACACGGTCCGACAGCAGACGCAGCCGGGCCGGCGCATCCGGCGCTGCGGCCTGCCAGGCTGAAAGCTGGACCAGCGTTTGCGCTGGCGTGAGCTCTCCAGCCCGCCAGGCGGCGATCAGCCGGTCATGTGCGGAAGGGGAATAAACAGAAAACGAAGCGAGTGTTGCATTTGCTTGCACCTGCGGTGCGGCATGGGCCTGACCCGTAAAACCCAAGGCAATACAACAGCTTCCGGCAACGACGCCACTTTTGTACCAACAAGTCATCAAACGACTGTATCGGCGTGTTTGCGGCTCCGGCGTAGGACAGCGCCCGCGTACGGGCCACTGTGTGTATCAAATTGCAGGGCGTCGCGGACTACGTGCCGCGCGTCTGAAAGACCTTAATTACGACTTGTATTTGATCGAGCAGCCGTAGGGCCGCGTGCTGGCCGCCGTCAGCGGCTTGCCGGCCAGGGCTTCGGTCAGGCCGGTCTTGACGTAGTTCGTGGCCTTGGCGATGTCGGCCGCATTGGCCGACGGGATGCTGTCGATGCCGCCCGCGTAGATCAGCTGGCCCTGCGGGTTGACGATGTACATGTGCGGCGTGGTGCGCGCGCCGTAGGCCTTGCCCACGGTGCCTTCCTCGTCCATCAGCACAGCGCTGGGGGCGGACTTGCGCTCGGTCTTCCAGGCCACCAGCTTGGCGGGCTCCAGGTAATCGCCGCTGGCTTTTTCGGTGCTGTTGATGGCGAGCCACACCACGCCCTTGCCCGTGGCGTCTTTCTGGGTGGCGGGCATGTTGCCGCTGTTGTAGTGCTTCTGCACAAACGGGCAGCCGGGGTTGGTCCACTCCAGCACCACATGCTTGCCCTTGTAGTCGGACAGCTTCACGGTCTTGCCCGTGGCGTCTTTCAGGGTGAAGTCGGGCGCGGGCTGGCCCACGGTGGCGGCGGCCTGGGCACCTGCGGCGAAGGCCAGGGCGGACAGGGCAAAGAGGGTACGGCGCAACATGGTCGGTTCTCCTAGAGTTTGGCAATGACAGAGCGGACTTCCTCCACCCCCAGTACTTCGGACAGCACCACGGGCGCGCTGCCTTTTTTGTAGAACACGTACACCGGCACGCCGTTGCGGCCCAGCTGGGCCAGCGCAGCCGTGATGGCCGGATCGCGCCGCGTCCAGTCGGCGCGCAGCAATGCTACGTTTTTGGCCGCCAGGTCAGCAAGCACATCCCCGTTGGCCAATGTGGTCTTCTTGTTGTACTGGCAGGTCACGCACCAGGCGGCGGTGAAGTCCACGAACACCGGCTGGCCTGTGTCCACGATCTGGTCCACGCGGCCCGGCTCCCAGGCTTGCCAGCGCGCGTTGGCGGCCGTAGTGGCGGTGCTTGCCTGGCCTTGGGTGATGTAGCTGCCCGCGCCCCAGGCCAGCGCGCCCAGCAGCAGCACCGACACCGTGCCCAGCGCCACGCGCGCGTTGCCGCGCAGCGTCAGCGCCCACACCACCAGGCTCAGCGCCACCAGCAGTGCCAGCAGTGCGCCCGCGCCGTCAATGCCGCTTTGCTGGCCCAGCACCCAGACCAGCCAGGCCACGGTGGCAAACATCGGGAACGCCATCAGCTTGCGGAAGGTGTCCATCCACGCGCCGGGGCGCGGCAGTGCGCGCGCTACGGCGGGCACCCAGCTGGCCAGCAGGTAGGGCAGGGCCATGCCCACGCCAATGGCGGCAAACACCAAGAGCGCCTGCACGGCCGGCAGCCCCACGGCAAAGCCCAGTGATGCCCCCATGAACGGCGCGGTGCAGGGCGAGGCAATGGCCACGGCCAGCACGCCTGACAGGAATGAGTCGAGGGTGGGGTTTTTGGCCTGCAGCGACGCCACGCCGGACGGCAGCAGGCTGCCAAACTCGAACACACCCGCCAGGTTCAGCCCGATGACGGTGAACAGCGCCGCCAGTGCCGCCACTACAGCGGGCGACTGCAGCTGAAAGCCCCAGCCTATGGATTCACCTGCCGCGCGCAGGCCCAGCATCAGCGCGCCGAGCGCCATGAACGACACAATCACCCCGGCGGTGTAGGCCACGCCGGCGCGGCGGTGCGCGCGTGCGTCACCGGCATGCTGGGTAAAGCCCACCACCTTGATGGCCAGCACCGGAAAGACGCAGGGCATGAGGTTCAGTATCAGCCCGCCAATCAGCGCGCCCAGCAGGGCGGCGGCCAATGTGAGGGAAGGCGCGCTGGACGCTTGCGCGGCGTTGGCCTTCAGCGCTGCGTCCAGCGCGGGCGACACGGTGGCGGCTGCGGCCACGGTGGGCCAGGTGCCCAGTACTTTCAGTTCAGCCCGGTACGCCTCGGCGCCTGAGGCCAGCACAAACGGCATGACCGACGGGCTGTTGCTGCGCTGGGCCGACAGCGGCACGCTGGCCGTCCACACCGCACCTGTCCAGCCCTGCGTGGGCGTGGCGGCGGTTTCAATCACTTCGGGTGTTTCAGGGAACACATCCAGCGTCTTGCCGCGCAGCGCCACGGGCAGGTTGTGCACCGTAAGCTTGATGGTGTTGCCATCGATCTGCACCTGGCTGCCGGGGCGCACCGTGGTGTCCGCGGCCACGGGTTTGGGCTGGGCCTTGAAGGCGGCGTCAAACGCGGCGCCGTTGATGGCTGTGGTGCTCTTGACCGGCAGCTTGAGGACGAATTCGCCCTCTTCAGGAATGCATTCCTTCTTGCAGACCAGCCAGGCGGCCTTGAGCTTGATGTCCAGCTCGCCCGACAGCAGGCCGGGCTTGAACTGCGGGGTGATGGTCAGCGGCACCGGCAGCAGCACGGTGTTTTCGTAGCCGTAGTTGGCCAGCGTGCCGATGGGGATTTTTTTGGGCGTGGGCCAGGCAATGTCGCCGGCGGTCACGCCTGCAGGCAGCGTCCATTCGAGCACGGTGGGCAGGCCCGAGTCGCCGGAGTTCTTCCAGTAGGTGTGCCATTCGGGCTTGTGGGTGATCTGCAGGCCGACCCAGACCGGCTTGCCGGGCTCCACCCCATCGGGCGCGTGGGCCATCAGCTCGGCGCGCACCTGGTCGGTGGTGACCACTGACTTCGCAGCGGTGCCAGTGCCAGTCTGTGCGTGGGCGGCGGTCAGGACCGCAACGGCGGCGGCTAGGGCAAAGGCGAAACGGGGCAATGTCATGGCAGGTGTGGGAGCGCTGGGGCGGTCTTTAAGTTCCACGCAGGGTGGCTGGGCGTCAGGCAAAGCCCAGCACCACGCGCCGGGTCGTCGCGCTCTTCTTCTCGATCTTGGTCACCACCACCGCGCCGATTTCGCGGGTGTTGGCCACATGGGTGCCGCCGCAAGGCTGCAGGTCGACCGCATCGGCGGTGTCGCCAATATGGATCGTGCGCACCACGCCGCTGCCGCGCGGCGGGCTCACGCTCATGCTCTTGACCAGGGCCGGGTTGGCGTCCAGCTCGGCGTCGGTGATGCTGCCCACGGTGACCGGGTGGGCCGCGGCCACCAGCGCCGCGATGCCCTGGGTCAGCGCGTCCTTGTCCAGCGGATCGGTCATGTTGAAGTCCATGCGCGCGTAGTCGGGCGTGATCGAGCAGCCGTTGACCAGCTGCGGCACCACGCGGCACAGCAGGTGCGTGGCGGTGTGAAAGCGCATGAGCTTGTGGCGGCGCTCCCAGTCGATGCGGGCGGTGACGCGGCTGCCCTGCGTGAGCGCGGCCACGGCGGCTTCCTGCCCCGGCGCCGGCACATGCACGATGTCGGCGGTGGGTTGGCCCTCGGCGTCCTTGCCCTTGCGGGTGTCGGCGATGGTGATGGCGGTGCCGTCGGCCAGCACCAGCACACCGGCGTCGCCCGCCTGCCCGCCCCCCAGCGGATAAAACACGGTGCGGTCCAGCACGATGCCCTGTTCGGTCACGGCGGTCACGGTGGCTTCACATTCGGTGAGGTAGGCGTCCTGCCTGAAGAGATCGTGGGTCATGCCGCCCATGGTAGCCAATGGCGCAAATCCCCTGCCGGGGGCACGTTGCGGCATTCGCCTACAGGCCCGCTGGCGCGGCAGGGACAGACTCACTGCTGAATGGGGCGCGCACGCCCCGCAACCCGACACCTGGAGACCTGGACATGAAGCACCTGCTGATCCCCTGCACGCTGGCCGCTGCCTTGCTGGCCGGCTGCGGCGACACCGCCCGCCTGCCATTTGACGCCGGCACCGGCCCCCAGCCCGAGCTGCCCCCGCCCAACAAGACGCTGATCCCCACGCTGAAGATCGCACCCGCCGAGCCGTGGCCCGCGGGCCAGATGCCCGTGGCCGCGAGCGGCATGAAGGTGCAGGCCTTTGCCCGTGACCTGAACCACCCGCGCTGGCTGCTCACGTTGCCCAACGGCGACGTGCTGGTGGCCGAGGCCAACCGGCCGCCCAAGCCCGAAGGCGCGCCCAACAGCCTGTTCAACTGGGTCAAGGGCAAGGTCATGGCCAAGGCCGGCGCGGGCGTGCCCAGCGCCGACCGCATCACGCTGCTGCGCGACGCGGACGGCGATGGCGTGGCCGAGGTGCGCGCCACGCTGCTGGACAAGGCCGCGGGGCTCATGTCCCCCTTCGGTATGGCGCTGGTGGGTAACGAGCTGTATGTAGCCAACGCCGACGCGCTGGTGAAATACCCGTTCAACCCCGGCGAGCTGAAGGTCGCCGGCCCCATGGCCAAGGTGACCGACCTGCCCGCGGGCATCAACCACCACTGGACCAAGGCGCTGCTCCCCAATGCCGACGGCAGCAAGCTGTATGTCACCGTGGGCTCCAACAGCAACGTGGCCGAGAACGGCATGGCGATCGAAGAGGGCCGCGCCGCCATCTGGGAAGTGGACCGTGCCAGCGGCGCCAAGCGGCTGTTTGCCAGCGGCCTGCGCAACCCCAACGGTATGGGCTGGGAGCCGCAGACAAAAGCGTTGTGGACCGTGGTGAACGAGCGCGACGAGATCGGCAGCGACCTGGTGCCGGACTACCTGACGTCGGTGAAAGACGGCGCCTTTTACGGCTGGCCGTGGAGCTATTACGGCAGCAATGTGGATGTGCGCGTGGAGCCCCCGCGCCCCGACATGGTGGCCAAGGCCCTATCGCCCGACTACGCCCTGGGCGCCCACGTGGCGCCGCTGGGCATGACCTTCTCGGACGACCGCATGGCCGCGCCCTACAACAGCGGCGCGTTCATCGGCCAGCACGGCTCGTGGAACCGCAAGCCGCTGTCGGGCTACAACGTGGTGTTTGTGCCGTTCGCGGGCGGCAAACCCAACGGCAAGCCGGTGGAGGTACTGACCGGTTTTGTCAGCCCCGAGGGCAAGGCCTGGGGGCGGCCGGTGGGTGTGGCGCTGGACAGCAAAGGTGCCTTGCTCGTTGCAGATGACGTCGGGAATGTTGTCTGGCGGGTAGGGCGATAGCGGAGAAAACTCAGACCCGTCCGAACAGTGTGTGCACCTGCGCCCGGATCCACTGCTGCGCCGGGTCCTGCGCCGTGCTGGCGTGCCAGACCAGCCGCACCTCATAAGCCGGGGCCGCCGCGCGCGGCAGGTTCCACACCCGCAGATCGTGGCGCTGCACCAGGTTGGCGGCGTACATCTGCGGCACGATGGTCAGCAGGTCGGTGTTCAGCGCCAGGTCGGGCAGGGCGCCGAAATGGCGGGCGCGCACTGCCACGCGGTCGGCCAGTTTCATGCGCACCAGCATCTGCTCCACGCTGCTGTGAAAGGTGGCGGTGGGCGACGCCACCACCAGCGATGACGCTGCCAGCTGCTGCATCGTCAAGGTAGCGCCCGCCCGACCCGTGACCGGCCGCCAGGCCGACGAGGTCATGGCCACGTACTGCTCGCGAAACAGCAGCTCGGAGCGCACGCCGCGGTGGCGCGGCTGCAGGATGCCGATGGCGAAGTCGATGTCGCGCGCCTCCAGCGCGGCGGGCACGTCAGCCGCCGCCACCGACACATTGGACAGGCGGGTGCGCGGCGCATGCGTGCGCAGGGCCGTGGCCAGCGGGCCCAGGAACATCATCTCGCCCAGGTCCGACAGCGACAGGCGCCAGTGCATGTCGCTGCGCTCGGGGTCGAAGTCGTCGCGGCCCGTCACCATGGCTTCCAGCGCCTGCAGCCAGGCGGCCACGTCGGGCGCGATGCGTTCGCACAGGCGCGTGGGCTTCAGGCCCGCAGGGGAGCGCACAAACAGGTCGTCGGCAAAGTAGTCGCGCAGCCGGGCCAGCGCATTGCTGGTGGCGGGCTGCGACAGGGCCAGCGCCTTGCCCGCGGCCGTGACCGAGCCTGTGCGGTGGATGGCGGCCAGCACGCGCAGCAGGTTCAGGTCGAGCTGGCGGAAGTTCATGACGTGAAGTTCACAAAGTGGAAAGTCGCATAAGGGTCTGCCCTGATTATCCATGCCGTGAATGGTGTGCATCACAACAATCCATTCGCCAAATGGGCTGTGACTGCCTAGATTCGCGGGTTACGAATAAAAGGAGACACGCTCTTGGAGCGCTCATTCCACGATGAAATACAGGCGCTGAAACTGGGCGCCGGCCAGACCTTCCATGGCGAAGGCATCCTGGCCGTGACCAAGGCGCTGCTGCAGTCCGGCGTGACCTATGTGGGCGGCTACCAGGGCTCGCCCATTTCGCACCTGCTGGACGTGATGGTGCAGTCGCGCGACTACCTGGACGAACTGGGCGTGCATGTGGAAGCCTGCACCAACGAAAGCTCGGCTGCGGCCATGCTGGCCGCGTCCATCATGTACCCGGTGCGCGGGGCGGTGACGTGGAAATCCGTGGTGGGCACCAACGTGGCGTCAGACGCATTGAGTAACCTGGCGTCCCCCGGCGTCATGGGCGGCGCGCTGATTGTGGTGGGCGAAGATTACGGCGAAGGCGCCAGTGTCATCCAGGAGCGCACCCATGCGTTTGCGCTCAAATCCGCGCTTTGGCTGATGGACCCGCGGCCCAACCTGCCCAGCATCGTGCGCATGGTGGAAAAGGGCTTTGAACTGTCTGAAGCCTCTAACACGCCGGTGATGATGGAACTGCGCATCCGCACCTGCCATGTGCGCGGCAGCTTCACCGCCAGCGACAACATTGCGCCCGCCATTTCCAGCCGCCACCTGCAGCAGCAGGCTGCGACCTTCAGCTACGACCGGCTGTCGCACCCGCCTGCCACCTTCCGCCACGAAAAACTCAAGTACGAAGTGCGCATGCCCGCGGCGCGCAAGTTCATTGAAGAAGAAGGCTTGAACGAGTTATTTGACGGCCGCCACGACGGCGTGGGCCTGATCGTGCAGGGCGGCCTGTACAACACCACCATCCGCGCCCTGCAGCAGGCGGGCCTGGCCGACAGCGCGGGCAACACGCAGATCCCGATGTTGGTGCTGAACGTGGTGTACCCGCTGGTGCCGGGGCAGATCGAACGCTTCTGTGCGGGCAAGCGCGCCGTGATGGTCATTGAAGAAGGCCAGCCCGAATTCATTGAGCAGGACATTGCCACGCTGCTGCGCCGCGCCGACCTGCAGACGCGCCTGCACGGCAAGGACCTGCTCATCATGGGCGGCGAATACACGGCCGAGGTGATCCTGAAAGGTCTGGTGTCATTTGTCGAACAGCATGTGCCGGCCATCGACACGTCGCCCGGTACCGGCTATGCGAATGCGCTGGCCGAGGTGCGCACACGCGCGATGGCTGAACTCGGCGGCATGGTGCCCGCGCGCCCGCCGAACTTCTGCACCGGCTGCCCTGAGCGGCCCGTGTTTGCGGCGCTGAAGCTGGTGGAGCGCGAGGTGGGCAAGCTGCACATCTCCACCGACATCGGCTGCCATTCGTTCGCCACGTTCGAGCCGTTCTCGTTCGGCAATTCCATCCTGGGCTACGGCATGAGCATGGCGTCCAGCGCAGCCGTCAAAAATTTCTCGGCCAAGCGGCCTGTGGCCATCATGGGTGACGGCGGCTTCTGGCACAACGGCCTGCTGTCGGGCGTGTCGTCGGCCCTGCTGAACAAGGGCGATGGCGTGCTGGTCATCATGAAGAACGGCTACACGTCGGCCACGGGCACGCAAGAGACCATGTCCACGCCGCAGTCTGAGGCCAAGCGCGTGGCTGAGGGGTCGAGTGCCACCGGCGACGAGATGACGATCGAAAACACGCTCAAGGGCATGGGCGTGAAGTGGCTCAAGACGGTACACAACTACCGCGTGAGCAAGGTCCGCGATGTGTTGAAGGAGGCGATCGAGTCGCCATTCAAGGGCCTGAAGGTGGTGATTGCTGAAGGCGAATGCCAGCTGGAACGCCAGCGCCGGCTCAAGCCCATCCGTGCGCGCCGGCTGAAGGAAGGCTTGCGCACCGTGCGCACCCGCTACGGCGTGGACGAAGACACCTGCACCGGCGACCATTCCTGCATCCGCCTGTCGGGATGCCCCACGCTGACGGTCAAGCCGTCTACCGACCCGCTCAAGCGCGAGCCGGTGGCGCATGTCACCAATGGCTGCGTGGGCTGCGGCCTGTGCGGCGAGGTGGCCGACGCCGCCGTGTTGTGCCCGAGCTTTCACAAGATTGAAATCGTCACGCACCCCAGCGCCTGGGACCGCCTGACCGACCGGCTCAACCGGTTCTTCATTGGATTGCTGCAACCCGCATGAACGCACAACAGACCCCTTATTGCATCCTCGTCGCCGCGCTCGGCGGCGAAGGCGGCGGTGTGCTGGCCGACTGGCTGGTTCAGTGCGCGCTGGAAAGCGGCCTGCCCGTGCAGGCCACGTCCGTGCCCGGTGTGGCCCAGCGCACGGGTGCCACCAGCTATTACATCGAGCTGTTGCGCACGCCGCTGGCCGCAGGTGAGGGCGCCCCGGTGTTTGCGCTGACGCCGCTGCCCGGCTGCGTGGACGTGGTGGTGGCCAGCGAGCTGCTGGAGGCCGCGCGCATGGTCGAGCGCGGCTTTGTCACCGGCCGAACCGCGCTCATTGCGTCCACCCACCGCGTGTACACCACGATCGAGAAGATGCACATGGCCGACGGCCGGCAGGACCCGCAGCGCCTGCAGGCCGCAGCGCATGCGCTGGCGGCGCGCGCCGTGCTGTTCGACATGGAAGCCATCACCGTGCAAAGCGGCACCGTCGTATCCGCCGTGATGTTCGGCGCGCTGGCCGGTGCCGGCGTGCTGCCCTGGCCGCGCGAAACCTGCGAGGCGGTGATCCGCGAATCGGGCAAGGGCGTGCAGGCCAGCCTGGCGGGTTTTGCGGCGGCGTTTGATGCGGCGGTCCACCCGCAGGCCGCACCGGCGCAGGCGGTGCCCGAAGCCGTGCAGGCGCTCGCGGTGCATGGCGCCGAGCGCTGCCGCGATTTCCAGGACGAGGCCTATGCGCAGCAGTACCTGGCGCATGTGGCGGCGCTGTCCGCCGCCGCACCCACTGAATCCGCCGCTGCGCTGGAAGAAGCCGTGCGCCAGCTCGCACTGTGGATGTGCTTTGAAGACGTGATCCGGGTGGCTGATCTGAAGACCCGGCGCAGCCGCTATGAGCGCGTGCGCGCCGAGGCGCAGGCCGCCAGTGGTGACGTGGTGCGCATCACCGAGCACTTCAAGCCCGGCTTCGACGAAGTGGCTGCGGTGCTGCCGCGCGCCCTGGGTGCGCGCCTGCTGGCCCTGGCACACCGGCGCGGCTGGATGAGCAAGCACACGGGCCTGCACATCCGCTCTACCAGCCTGTGGGGCTACCTGATGCTGCGCTTTCTGGCGCGGCTGCGGCCGTTGCGCCCGCGCTCGCTGCGCTACGCGCAGGAGCACGAAGCCATGGCTGCGTGGCTGGGTGCCATGCAGCAGGTACTGCCCCTGTCGCCCGCACTGGCGCTGGCCATGGCGGGGCTGCCGCAGGTGCTCAAGGGCTATGGCGACACGCAGGTGCGCGGCCGCCAGAACTACGCGCGGCTGTGGACCACGCTGGTGGCGCCGGCGCTGGCGGGCCGGCTGGACGTGGCCACTGCCGCCGCCCAGTTGCAGGCCGCGCTGAAAGCCACGCTGGCCGACCCGGAAGGCAAGCTGAATACCGCGCACCAGAAAAGCGCGACGGGGCAGCCGGTGTTCTGGGCCACGCCACAGCAGCGGGAAAACACCATCACACCCGCCGGCTGAAGCGACGATGATTCGCCTGTGATTTGATTATTTTCCATAACGAAAGGAGACTGTTCCATGACTTCCCGTTTCACCTTTGCCATTCGCGCCGCCGCTGTGGCCGCGCTCGCTGCCTGCACCCTGGGTGCGCAAGCCCAGGACAAGCCTGTGGAGATGAAGTTCGCGCACTGGCTGCCCGGCACGCACCCGCTGGCCAAGACCGGCTTTGAGCCCTGGGCCAAGTCGGTGGAAGCCGCATCCAAGGGCTCCATCAAGGTTGCATTCTTCCCCGCGCAGCAGCTGGGCAAGGCCGCCGACCATTACGACATGGCGCGTGACGGCATTGCCGACATGACCTGGGTGAACCCCGGCTACCAGGCCGGCCGCTTCCCGATGATTGCCGCGGGCGAGCTGCCCTTCCTGATCAACAAGCCCGGCCCCGGCTCGGCCGCGCTGGACGCCTGGTACCGCAAGTACGCCGCCAACGAAATGAAGGACGTCAAGCTGTGCTTCACCCACCTGCATGTGGGCACGCTGCACTCCAAGAAGCCCATCACCGAGCCCGGCCAGATCAAGGGCATGAAGATGCGCTCGTCCAATGGCACCAACGCCGCCTACATGAGCCTGCTGGGCGGCACCAACGTGCAGGTCTCCGCACCTGAAGCACGCGACGCGCTGGACAAGGGCGTGGCCGACGCGCTGTCGTTCCCCTGGGGTTCGATCATCACCTTCGGCATCGACAAGGCGACCAAGTTCCATACCGACATGCGCCTGTACGCGTCCGATTTTGTGTGGGTCATGAACAAGGGCTGGTACGACAAGCTGGCCGCCGGCCAGAAGAAGGTGATTGACGACCACTGCAACAACGAATGGGCCGGCAAGGTCGGCGCGGCCTGGGGCGATGAGGAAGACTCGGGCCAGGGCAAGCTGGAAAAGACGGCAGGCCACACCATCGTGAAGCTCACGCCGGCGCAACTGGACGCGTGGAAGAAGTCCGCCGAGCCGCTGTACGCCACCTGGACGGCCAGCGCCGACAAGGTCGGTGTGAACGGCAAGCAGGCGCTGGAAGACCTGCGCAAAGAGCTGGCCGCACGCAAGGACTGACACGCCATTGAAAAAGCCTTTCTGATGAAACGCCTGCTTTCGGCCACCGAGACGGTGGCCGCTTTTTTCCTCCTGGCCATTGCGCTGCTGACGGCCGGCAACGTGATCCTGCGCGACCTGTTCAGCCTGTCCATCCCGGACTGGTTTGACGGCTCGCGCATGCTGCAGGGCATCGCGCTGTTCTGGGGCGTGGCGCTGGCCACCTACTACGGCAGCCACATCTGCGTGGACATCGTGTGGGAGCACCTGAAGCCTGCCGGGCGCCGCTGGCTGGACATCCTGGCCACCACGGTGACGTTCGCGTTCCTGGCGCCGCTGGCTTACATGATCTGGGTCAAGGTGGCGGGCACCGGCACCCAGGGCACCATGGACCTGCGCATGCCGCTGGTGTGGTTTTATTCCGTGGCCGCGGTGGGGGCGGGCGTGGCGGCGCTGCTGGCGCTGGTGCGCATCGTGCAGCTGTGGCAGGGCCGGGCCGTGTCGCTGAACGAACCGGGGGACGCGCATGGATCGTGACCTCGTCGCCCTGCTGGGCTTTGTGGGCATGTTCGCGCTCATGGCCATCCGCGTGCCCATCGGCATTGCCATGGGCATTGCGGGCGTGGGCGGTTTTGCGCTGCTGTCGGGCATCAAGCCGGGGCTGAACCTGCTGGCCAATGTGCCGCTGTCGGTGGTGACGGACTACAACCTCAGCGTCATCCCCATGTTCATCCTCATGGGCGCGTTCGCGTCCAAGTCGGGCATGAGCAAAGAGCTGTTTTCTGCCGGGCGTGCCTGGCTGGGCCATTTGCGCGGCGGGCTGGCCATGGCGTCGGTGGCGGCGTGCGGCGGCTTTGCGGCCATCAACGGATCATCGGTCGCCACAGCGGCCACCATGACGCAGGTGGCGCT
>CALRZF020000038.1:0-17411 GCA_943372585.1 Ramlibacter sp. 2FC
GATGCTGCCGGGGGCCGACCCCTGGGACCGGTCAGCATAGCCATCCGCCGTCAGGTTGCCGGTCAGCTGGACCGTCTTGCCGTTGATGGCAATGTCGCCGGCCTTCAGGCCTGCTGCAAGTGACCCATAGCTGACGCGGCTGTTGTCCGTGGTGGTGTTGATGACGCCCACACGAACGTGGCCGTTCTTGGCTTCAATGGTGACATTACCGCCTGAGCCGGCCACGGTACCGTAATGGTTGGTGTGGATATTGCCCACCCACAGGTCCCCTGCCGAAAGCAGGTTCACCGAGCCACCGCCCTGCCCGGCGCTGTACGACTGCGAGCTGGTCACGATGTTGTTGACCTTGAGCTTCACATCGCTGACAGGCGTTGGCGCCGTGCTGCCGGCATCCATCAGCACCTGGCGCGCCGGGCCGTTGGAGGCAGACACCACCAGCGTGTCGATGCGTGAGAGGTCAATGCCGCGAGGCGCGTCCGTGAAGGACGACGGGACCGGCCCTGCCGCCGCAGTGGCGTTCAGGGTGCGCAGCGTGAGGTTGCCGTTCACGTACAGGTCAAAGTTGCTTTCGCCTTCGGCCACGATGGCGTGGTTGGCCTCCAGCACGATGTTGCCGTTGAAGCTTTCAATCTCGCCCTCAAGCACCTGCGTTACCGAGCCGGCGTCGCCTGCGGCAATGCTGCCGCCGCCCAGGTTGCCCGGCTCGCCGCCATAGCCCTGGGTGATGAGGATGTAGTCCGGGTCCAGCAGCCAGGTGCCGGCCTGCCCGCGCGGCGCGCTCACGTCGGGCATGCCCCGGCGCACCAGCGTCTTGCCTGATGTTTCCACCCGCCCGCCATTGCCGCCCTGTGCGCCGCCGCGTGCAGTGATGCCGGCCGCCGTGCGCGTGGTGCCGTCGCTCCACACTACGACCGTGCCACCGTCGCCGCTGGCCGTGGCGTCGGCGCGGATCACGCTGCCGGCGTCTGCCGTGGTGTTCTGCGCATTGGCCAGCGGCCCCCTGCCCTGCCAGCCACCGCCCACCAGCACCTCGCCACCGCCGGCGGGGCCGCTGGCGTCAAGCACCGCGGTGGAGTGCAGCGCGGTCTGCGCTGCGGTCACATGGATGGCGCCACCCCTGGCGCCGCCTTCGCGCTGCGCCGTGACGCGGCCTGTCACGTCCGCGCTGACCTGGCCGCGCAACAGAACCTTGCCGCCCTCCACACTGGCCGTCTGAGCCTGCACCAGGCCGGTGTGGCGCAGCTGGCTGGCAAACACGGCGACCGAGTCGCCCTTGAGGGTGCCCAGGTTCAACGCGCGATCCGCGGGCGCCTGCAGCTCCAGCTGGATGCCCTCAAGCCCCCGGCCCGTGAGCGCCACCTTTTGCCCGGCCACCAGCAGCGTGTCGCCGCCCGAGGCCTGCACCACGGCCTGCGCGCCCGTTTCGATCTGCGGCGCGATCAGCACCACGTCACCACCGCGCGCCACCACCCGGCCCTGCACCGACAGGCTGCCACCGCCCAAGCCGTCCTGGCCGAAACGCATGCGCCCGGCCAGGGCGTCAGCATCGCTCATGCGCAGGGTGGACGCGGTGAAGCCCGCGGTGTCCACCACGGCGCCTGCGCCCACGGCAATGCCCGACGGGTTGACCAGCACCAGTTTGCCGTTGGAGCTGAGCGTGCCGAAGATGGCCGACGGGTTGTTGCCCAGCACGCGGTTGATGGACGTACTGGCGGCGTTGGGCTGCGCAAAGTGCGTGGTGCTGCCGCCAGGGACGTTGAAGCTTTGCCAGTTGATGGCGCTGTGGCCGGTACCCGCGCCGTTTTGCGTGGTGACGGTCAGGTTGGCGCCGTTTTGCTGCAGCACTGCCGTGCCGTGGACGGCCTGGGCACCGGCGGGCTGCGCGCGCAACGGGGTAGCCGCAAAGCATGCGGCCAGGGCCAAGGCGATGGACAACGGCCGGTGGCCTGCCACAGCAGGACTGGCGGCGGTGCTGGCCGCAGCCCGCGCGGGTTTTATGGGCGCAAGGGACATGGATGCTCCCGCTAGGACTTGCACTGCTCGCCGGTCAGGGCGACGCTGTTGGCGTCTTTGTTCTGTTTGTCTTTTTCTTCGGCCTGGCGGGTTTCCTCGGCCACCAGCTTGGTGACGAAGGTGGCCAGCACACTGTCGGTATTGTTCACGATATCGCGCGCCTGGGCCACCGTCAGGCTGGGCAGCGCATCCACCAGCCGCTGCACGGCGGGGGAGTCGCTGACCGGCGCCGGCGCGGGCGCTGCCGGCGGCGGAGGGGACGCGGGCGGCGGGGCCGCCGGCGGGGGCGGCGGCGCGACAGGGGGCGTTACCGGCGGCGCCGTGGGCGGCGCGGGTGTGGCGGGTGGCGCAGGTGGGGTGGGTGTTCCGCCGCCGCCTGCCGGCGCAGGCGCTGGCGAAGCCGATGACGCAGTCAGCACAACCATGGGCGTGGGCACGCTCACGAGCGATGCGCTGAAACCGGTAGGCGAGGTCAGCGAACCGCTGGCAGAGCCCCCCGACGCACTGCGCTGCACCACGTTGAACGTGTCGCCGATGGCCCAGTTGGCACCGGACATCGCCACGGGGCTCAACACGATGCCGGGGTTGGCCACCGTGATGTTGCCGGTGACCAGGAGCTTGTCGTAGCTGCCGGGGTTCAGCAGGTCCAGCTCCAGCGTGCCGCTGCCGCCGTCGAACCCGCCGTTCACGTTGAGCGTGCCCACGGTGTTGGCACCGCCGGGCTTGATGCTGCCGTTGTTGGTCAGCAATTGGCCGCCCAGGTTGAGGGTGCCGCTGCCTTCGATCAAGGCGCCGGCATTGTTGGTGAAAGTGGCAGTCGGGGCGTTGCTCAATGTAGCGCCGCTGGCGATGGTGATGCGGCCCGAATTGGTCTCGAACATGCCAGGCGTGGCAAAACTCAGGGTGCCGGTGTCCACAATGATCTGCGCATTGGCCGCATTGGTGAACGAGAGGTTGTTGCCGGCGATGCTGGCGGTGCCCGTGTCAAAGGTTTTCTTGATCAGGCCAAAGTTCTGCACCGACTGGGCCGTGCCGTCGCCGGTGATGCCTTTGGCGTTCTGGATATCCAGCGTCTTGCCGGTGTGGTTGATGAAAGCGGCGCCCACGCCGCTGAGCTTGATCTCGCCCGTGCCGCCCTGAATCTTGGTGGAGCCCTGATTGTTCAGCGTTTTGGTGAGGATCAGCGAACCCGAGAACACCTGCAGGTCCGTCACGTCCAGGTCCACGTTCAGCGTGTGCTGTCCGCCGCCGCTGACCTTCAGGGCGCCGGTGGCACCATGGGTGATGGTGGCGCTGCCCGCGCTCACGCCCATGCTGCCGGTGGCGGCGAACGCCACATCCAGCCCGGCCTCCAGAAGCAGCGCACCCGAGCCCGCATTCAGGCTGGCCGCCAGGCTGATGTCGCTGCTGGCGCCTGCCGCCTTGAGCGTGATGCCGTTGCCGGCCATGCTGCTGGTCGAAGTGGTGGAGATGCCACCGCCCGCAGTGCGGATATCCAGGGCGCCAGTACCGGCCGAGACGCCCTGGCTGATGTACAGGCCGCCGGCGCTGTCCACGATCGTGACGCCACCGGAAGGTGAAGACACGCTACCCAGTGTGGCGATAACGTTGGTCGCGTTGCCCAGGGTGATCGCACCGCCGGTTGTGACGGCCGTGAGCACACCGCCGGTGTTCAGCGTGGTGCCGTTTTCCTGGTTGATGCCGCCCGACACGCCCGAGATGGTGATGTTCGACCCGCCCGTCGTATTACCCAGCGTCACGGCGGAGCCGCTGTTGACAAAGACGCCGGTGCCGGCTGTGACGGTACCCGCACCCGTGTTCACTGCGCCGGTGGTGCCCTCCAGGATGACGTTCTGGGCGTTGACGGTCCGGGTGGAGCCCAGCGTGACACCCACCCCCTGCAGTGTGATGGTGCCCGTGCCACCCGCCACGTTCTGACCCACGGTCAGCAGCCCCGGCGATTCGAGGCCGATCACGCCGTTGGTGACTTCAACGCCGGAATTGATGTCCACCGTGCCCACCGTCAGTGCGCCAGCGGACTTGAATGAGAAGGTCTGGCCTGATCCCGCCTTGCCCGCCACCGTGTTGACCGCATTCGCCTCCGCAAGCGACACCGACCCGTTGTAGCTGTGCACATTCAGCTTGTCGGTCGTGATCGTCTTGCCCGTGCTGGCCGTGATGCTGGCGTTGTTGATCATGCTGACCGCGCCCGCGCTGCCGATCGTGATGTTGTCGGTGATCTCGATGCCGCCGGTGTAGCCCGATGCACCCAGCTTCAGGATGCCCGCGGTGATGGTTCCCAGCTCGGCGCTGGACAGTTCCAGCCGGCCGCCGGCCGCGTTGGTAGCGGAGCCCAGGTCGATCACGGTGCCGTTGTTGACCGGCCGCAAGGTCACGTTGGCCGTACCGGCATTGGTGGTGCCCACCAGCGCCATCTTGTCGGATTCCAGCAGCACGTCGCCATTGGTCGTCGCGATAGCTGCGTTCACTGTCAGCACGCCCTGGGTGCTGCCAATGTGCACACTGCCGCCTGCAGTGCCCTGCGACACCGCCTGCCCACCACCCAGGTTGTCCAGAATGATGCCGTTGGTGCCTACACTGACGATGTTGATGCTGCCGCTGCCGGAGTTGCGCGCCTGAAGGCGTGAAGCGTCCACACGCATCTGGCCGCCGGCGCCGTTGCTGATGCCGCTGGCGGCACTGACCTGCAGGTCACCCGCATAGACGTTTTGCCCGCTTTGCATGGCAACGCTGCCGCCGGACGTCAGCGTCACATTGCCTGATGTTCCGCCGCCCGTACCCCGGGCATCAATGTTCGCGCCCGCAGCGCCCAGCGTCATGTTGCCCGCGCTTTGCAGCGTGATCGCGCCGCCAGCCCCGAAGGTGGCGGGATTGGTGGTGATCTCGCGCACCGTCAGGTTGCCCGCTGCGCCACCGGCATTGAGCGACACAGCGCCCCCCGCCGCCTTGACGCTGCCCAGAATGATGGCGCCGTTGGCGGTAGTCATGTTGATGGCGCCCGCCGCGCCCGTACCCTTGATGACCAGCCCCGTGCCGTGCGTGCTGGTGGTCAGGTCAATACCGCCGTCGCCGTTCAGGGTGAGGCTGATACCCGCAGGCATGTTGATGTCGTTGCCCGCGAAGGTGCCAGACGCCAGGATGGCGCCGCCAGCAGCGGAAGTGATCGTTTGATGGGCGCCTGCGGTTTCCAGGGTATTTTCGTAGATCGTGTCCGCCGTCGTGGCCCCGGTCCCGCCGGCAATCGTGAAGTTGGTCGGGTCCAGCAGCCAGTTGCCGGTGCGGCCCGCAGCGGCACGGGCGTCAATGCTCACCTGCCCCACCGACAGGCTCTGCTTGCCCGAGGTCTCAATCTGGCCGCCGTCGCCGCCATGGGCGCCGCCGCGCGTTGAGATCGCGCCGTCAAACCATGTAGCCCCATCAGCCCACAGCACGACGGTGCCGCCGTTGCCGTTGTCCGTGGCGTCCGCCCTGATCGTGCTGCCGGCTTCTGCAACCGTCTCGGCTGCGTTGGCAATGCGCGCGTCCTTGCCCTGCCAGCCCCCGCCGATCAGCACTTCACCGCCGCCCGCCGCCCCGCTGGCTTCGATCACCGCCCCGCTCTTGAGCTTGACCTTGTTGGCCGTAGCGTGCACTTGCCCGCCCAGGTTGCCCTTGCGGGCCGTAATCGCCCCGCTGATCTCGGCCGTGTCCTGCCCCTTGAGCATGACCTTGCCGCCTTCTGCGCTGGCCTGGGTCGCGCTGATCAGCCCGCTGTGCCTGAGCGTGCCCGCAAAGATGCCGACAGCGTCGCCTTTGATCGTGCCCAGGTTCACCGCGCTGTCTTGCGGCGCCTGCACCTGCAGGTGGATGCCCTCCAGGCCCCGGCCGGTGACTTCCACTTTCTGCCCCGCGGCCAGCACCGTCGCGCCGCTGGGGCTTTGGATCAGCGCGTTCTGGCTGGTTTCAATGTTGGGCGCGATCAGCACCACGTCGCCGCCCCGTGCCACGATGTGACCGCCGACGCTCAAGCCGCCGGAAATGCCACCGTCGCCAAAGCGCATGCGCCCGGCCAGTGCGTCAGCATCGCTCATGCGCAGCGTGGACGCCGTGAAGCCCGCGGTGTCCACCACCGCACCGGCACCCACGGCAATGCCAGCCGGGTTGACCAGCACCAGCTTGCCGTTGGAGCTGAGCGTGCCGAAGATGGCCGACGGGTTGTTACCCAGCACCCGGTTGATGGCCGTGCTGTTGGCATTAGGCTGGTTGAATTGCGTTGTGGTGCCCGCGGCCACGCCGAAGCTTTGCCAGTTCAATGCACTGTGGCTGGTACCCGCGCCGTTTTGCGTGGTAACGATGGTCTGGTTGCCCTGCGTGACCATACTGGCTGCACCGTGAATGGCTTGCAGGCCAGATGTCTGCGCGTGAGCCGCACCCAGAAAGGCACCCGCGATTGCCAGCGCTGCCCCGGCCGGCCGGAAGCCGGCCACCGCAGGACTGCTGCTTGCCAGGGGAGCGTACGAAACGAAACGATGGCGCATGGATTGGAACTCCTGCAAAGCAGCTGCAGACACCGCTTTGCGTGCGGGCTGGAGGCAGCCCCTGTCATGAAAAAGGGTTGCTTTCGACAGTAGCACAGCGTTACAGCAGGGGCAACCTCGCGCCCCCACCAATCAGGGGAGACACAAGCATGTCAAAGCCGGTTATGCGTCAAAAATCACGGCCCAACCCAGCCGCGTGCATTGTTACCGTGGGCGCATCATGGCGGCTGCCATGCACAGGTCAGCCCAGGCCTTGGCCTTGTCGGGCAGATTGCGCAACAGGTACGCCGGGTGATATGTAACCACGACTGGAACGCCGTGGTAGCTGTGCTGGCGCCCGCGCAGCTTGCCAATGGGCTCTGTCGTTTGTAACAGCGACTGCACGGCAAAACGGCCCATGGCCAGGATGATCCTGGGCTGCAGCAGCTCCACCTGGCGCCGCAGGAAGGGCTCGCACTGCGCCACCTCTTCAGGCTCGGGGTTGCGGTTGCCGGGCGGGCGGCACTTGAGCACGTTGGCAATAAAGACCTTGTTGTGCCGGTCCAGCTGCAGGGCGCGCAGCATGTTGTCCAGCAGCTTGCCGGCCTGCCCGACAAAGGGCTCGCCCTGGATGTCTTCGTTCTCGCCGGGCGCCTCGCCCACGATCATCCAGTCGGCCTGCTCGTCGCCCACGCCAAACACAGTGTTGCGACGGTTGTTGCACAGCTTGCAGGCCTGGCAACCGGCGACTGCGTCACGCAACGCGGGCCAGTCCATGCCGGACACACCTGCGGGGCGCTCGCGCAACGCCACCGGCGCGGCCACCTGCGCACGCACGGGGGGCGGCGCAGGCGCCATGGCGCGCGCCGGCACCACTGGGGCCGCTGCCACGGGTGCCGGCGCCTGCGCGGGCGCCCGGGCAGCAGGCACCGCCACCAGCGGCGCCTGGAACAGCCGGATGCCCATTTCGGCCAGCATCGCGTGCTGGCGTTCGTCCAAGTCCAGGCTCATAGCTTGAAGCTCATGACAACGGCGTCTTCGCGCCGGCCGTTGGCTGCGGGGTAATAGCCCTTGCGCTCGCCGACGCGGCGGTAGCCGTGGCGTTCGTAAACCTGCAGCGCGCGTGCATTGCTCACCCGCACTTCCAGCCACAGCCACTGGGCGCCGTGGCCGCGCGACCAGATGGCCAGCGCGTCCAGCATCACGCGGCTCCAGCCCTGGCCCTGGTACACAGGCGCCACGGTGATGTTCAGCAAATGCACCTCGTCCACGCCTTTCATGGCCACAAAGTAGCCCAGGATCGTGCCGTCGGCCACCAGCATCTGCGCCTGGTAGCCCGCGCGCAGTGAGTCGGTGAAATTACCGCGTGACCAGGGCTGGGCATAGGCCACCTGTTCAATGGCAAGCACGTCGTCCAGCCGCGCTTCGGTCAGCGGCTCAAACTGGGCTTCAACGGTCTTGAATACGGCGCTCATGGTTCAGGCAACAGGGCGAGCCGCGCGCTCGGCGGCGCGTTCGTCAGTGGTTTTGGCGACTTTATCGCGAATGTAGCGGGGCAGCGCCTGGTCAGCCGGCACCGCGTGCCCCGCGGCCAGCAGCGCGGGCGCCAGGCGCAGCATGGCGGCGGCGGTGGGCAGCGCGTTCACACGCGCCGCTGCCACGGGCAACCGATCGCCGTAGGCGGCAAAGGCGTTGCCCGCCAGCGTCCAGCCGGGCTGCACGGGCACGTCCTGTGGCGCCGACAGGGCAGCGCCTCCGTGCGCCTGCCACTGCGTGCCGTCATGCGAAAAGGCGGCGGTGTAGACCTCGTCCATGCGCGCGTCCAGCACGGTCTGGGCCTGGGTGACGCCATGGGCGTGGCGGGCATCTTCGGCCACGGCCAGCAGCGTGTCCACCGGCAGCACCGGCACGCCCGCGCCAAACGCGAGCCCCTGCGCCACGGCGCATGCCGTGCGCAGGCCGGTGAAGGAGCCCGGCCCGGCGCCAAACGCCACGGCGTCCAGCGCCTTGAGCGTCATGCCCGCCTGGCCCAGCAGCGCCATGACCTGCGGAATCAGCGTGGCCGACGCCTGCGCGCCGCCAGGGCCGTCGTGTTGCCACACCTGCAAGACTCCGTCGTGCCAATGCCCCACGGCAATGGACAGTGCTTCAGTGCTGGTGTCGAACGCGAGAACTCTCATGCTTCGATTATCAAGCCGCTTGATAATCGGCCCATGACATTCCCCCGCGCGCTGGCCGTTCTGGCCGGCATGACACTGCTGGCCGCACAGGCCCTGGCGCAGGCCCTGCCCCCTGAAGTGGACGCGGCGCTGGCCCGCGCCAAAATCCCCCGCGACGCCGTAACGCTGCTGGTAGCCGATGTGGACGGCAAGGCGGTGCCGCGCCTGGCCCACCGCACCGGCGTGCCCGTCAACCCGGCGTCGGTCATGAAGCTGGTCACGACCTTTGCCGGGCTGGAGCTGCTGGGCCCGGCCTTCACCTGGGCTACGCCTGTGTATGTGGAAGGCACGGTGCAGGGCGGCACGCTGAACGGCAACCTCTACATCCGTGGCCTGGGCGACCCCAAGCTGGTGGCCGAGCGGCTGTGGCTGCTGCTGCGCCGGGTGCAGGGCCTGGGCATCCAGCAGATCGCTGGCGACATCGTGCTGGACCGCAGTGCGTTTGACGTGGCCGAGCAGGACCCGGGCGCCTTTGACGGCGAGCCGCTGCGGCCTTACAACGCGTCGCCTGACGCGCTGCTCATCAACTACAAATCGGTCGTGATGACTTTTGTGCCCGACCGCACGGCAGGCACGGCGCAACTGCATGTGGAGCCACCGCTGGCCGGCGTGCAGGTGCCCGCCAGCGTGCCGCTGGCGCTGGCTGACTGCGGCGACTGGCGCGGCGCGCTCAAGGCCGACTTCAGCGACCCGCTGCGCATCCGCTTTGCCGGCGGCTACCCTGCTGCCTGCGGTGAGCGCAACTGGCCAGTGGCCTATGCCGCGCCGCGCAGCTACGGCGCGCGCGCGGTGGCGGGCATGTGGGCGTCACTGGGCGGCAAGCTCACGGGCCAGGTGCGCGAGGGCCGCACACCCTCCGGGCTGTCGGCCAGCTTCGAGCTGCAATCGCCCGCGCTGGGAGAGGTGATCCGGGACATCAACAAGTACAGCAACAACGTGATGGCACAGCAACTCTTCCTGACGCTGAGCCAGCAGCAAAAAGGCGTGGGCACCGCCGACGGCTCGCGTGAGCTGGTGCGCCAATGGTGGACCGCGCGCTTTGGCGCCGCCGACCTGCCGGTGATGGACAACGGTTCGGGCCTGTCGCGGGAGTCACGCATCACGGCCCAGGCCCTTGCGCGCATGCTGCAGGGCGCCTGGGTGTCGCCGGTCATGCCCGAGCTGATGTCGTCCCTGCCCATCACCGGCGTCGACGGCACACTGCGGCGCAGCCGGGCGCGCGGCGCCACCGCCCACCTGAAGACCGGCAGCCTGCGCGATGTGGCCGGCGTGGCCGGCTATGTGCTGGGCGCCAGCGGACGGCGCTACGTGCTGGTTGCCATTGCCAACCATGCCAACGCCAATGCGGTGCGCCCGGCGATAGACGCCCTGGTCGAGTGGGCAGCCCGCGACCAGTGACCCTCATGCTTTCAAGCGACCTGATCGGCTACCTGGCCGCCATCCTCACCACCTGCAGCTTTGTGCCCCAGGCCTGGCTGACCTTTCGCACACGCGACGTGAGCGGCATCTCGCTGGGCATGTACGGCGTGTTCACCACCGGCGTGGGGTTGTGGCTGGTCTACGGCGTGCTGCTGGGCGCCTGGCCCATCGTGGCCGCCAACGCCATCACCCTGGCCCTGGCTGTGGCCATCCTGGTCATGAAGCTGCGCTTTCGCTGAAGCCGGCACCTCGCGCGCGTCGCCTTGGCGACCCTGGGCCCGAACGCCCCCCGTACTTACCCGTTACCGCCCACCCGTGGACCGACTTAGCATGTTGATTCCAAAAACGAACGTCCGTTCTTTTTCCAACAAAGGAGACAACATGAAGCGACTTCACGTACTGACCGCTGTGGCGGCGGCATCCCTGCTGGTGGCTTGCGGTGGCGGCGGCGGTGATGAAAACACCCGCGGCGGCATCAAGGAGACCCCGCAGACCGTGGCGACCCTGACCACCGCCCAGCTTGACGCCGCGACCGCCGCCAGCGGCCTGCAAGCCCTGGCCGGCAAGGCCAAGTGCGATGTGCGCGTGGTGGCCCTGAACTACGCGACCGTGGGCGTCAATGGCGAGGCCGCCAATGCATCCGGCGCATTGCTGGTTCCCACGGGCGCCGCCTGCCTGGGGCCGTTCCCGCTGGTGGCCTATGCCAAGGGCACCGATGTGCAAAAGCCCCGCACGCTGGCCAACCCGGCCGACGGCGAAACGGCCCTGCTGAGCGCCATGTATGCCGCGCAGGGCTATGCGGTGGTGGCCACCGACTACCTGGGTTTTGCCAAGTCGACCTATTCATACCACCCTTACCTGCATGCGGATTCCGAGGCCACATCGGTCATCGACTCCATCCGCGCCGCGCGCAACGTTGCCGCCCTGCAGGGCTTTGGCCTGTCGGGCAAGGTGATGCTCACGGGTTATTCACAAGGCGGCCATGCGTCCATGGCAGCACACCGCGCCATCGAGCGCGACATGCCGGGCGAAATCAGCGTCGTGGCTGGCGCCCACCTGTCAGGCCCGTACAACCTGTCGGGTTCGCTGCAGATCCCCACGGCCATCGCCGGTATCCAGTTCTTTGTGCCGTACCTGGTGACGGCCTGGCAGAAGGTCTATGGCAACGTGTACACCAGCGTCACGCAGGCATTCAAGCTGCCGTATTCGAACTACATCGAAACCCTGCTGCCCAACCCGACGCTGACCTACACCACGCTGGTGACCACAGGCGCGCTGCCCGGCGCTGCCGGCGAGACGCCCACACAGGCACGCGACGCGGTGTTCCAGGCCGCGTACCTGACCGATGCACAGACCAACGCCAACAGCCCGCTGTTCCTGGCCGCCAAAAAGAACGACCTGCTGGGCTGGAACCCGAAGTCGCGCACCTTGCTGTGCGCTGGCGCGGGTGACCCGACCGTGCCGCCCGCCGTACACATGAATGTGGCCAAGGCCGACTTTGCCAGCCGCAACCTGACCAATGTGACCACGGTAGACGTGGACGCCGCGGTCCAGGCGACGTTTGGCGTGAATGGCGCCGCGCCGACCGACCCGACCTCGGCGGCGTTTGCAGCCTACTACGGCAGCTACCACGGCACGTATGTGCCGCCGTTCTGCCATGCGCAGGCCCGTGCGGTGTTTGAGACCGTCAAGTAAGCCACAACCACCCACCCATGAAAAAGGCGCCCGAGGGCGCCTTTTTTCGTTGCTCAAAAGCCAGGGCTTACCAGCGTGCGCGCACCCGGTTGTAGGCATATTCGCCGAACAGGCGGTGGGCCTGCGGCGTGGGGTACACCGGGTCGGCGTAGATGTGGCGCGTGTAGTCAAAGCCCGACACGATGGTGTTGGTGGTGCACCGCGCGGAATTGACCTGCCCTGCGCCGATGCCAATACCCGGGCCGGGGTCGGCCGAGGTGCACATGACCGAGGTGGCGTCGGTCAGGTTATAGGCGCTGGGCGACGAGGTCATCAGGTTGAAGTGAAAGGCCGCATCTACATAAAGCACGTTGGAGCCCAGATCTGCCAGGCTGACCAGCATGTCTTCATTGAAGCGGCTGGTCGCCTCCAGCAACAGCTCGCCCTGGCCGATGGCGGTGGACCAGGGGGTGCGGGCCAGGTTGTAAGGCCCGACCACCACCACGTACTTGGCGCCCGCCGTGACCAGGCGGCGCACCTGCGCAGCCTGGTCGCGTCCAGCCTGGCGCACGTTGGCAATCATTTGCGCAGAGGTCTGTGTGCCGGCACGCACCGCGGCCATTTGCGCAATGATGTCGCTGAAGCCGCCGCTGACGATCAGCACGTCGTTGGTGCCAATGGTGTTGCCCGCCAGGAAGCGGTCCACCTGTTCGGTCACCGTCGGCGTGGCGCTGTTGCCCGCGGCGTCAGGCTTGAGCGTGATACGCGCATTGCCACGCGCATACGACAGGCCGCCTGAAGCGGCCGTGGTGAGGTTCTGGCCGAACAGGTTGGCCATGTACTGCGACCAGATGTTGGCGCTGCCGTCGTTGATGGTGTAGCGCGAGCCCGTCTCGCCCAGGTCGCTGAATCCGTCACCAAATGCGACGAAGCGCGACGGCGCGAGCGCCGATTCAGTGGTACCCGAGCCACAGGCCGCAATCAGTGCGGTCGAGGCGCACGCCGCCGCCAGCAGGGCGCGGCGCATCCAGTTTCTTGCCATTGAGATCTCCAAAGTGCTTGGCGGGTAGTTTAACGAGTGGGCCACAGGAAAGGGTCAGGCGGCTGCGGCGCGTTGTAAGCGGTCGCGAACACCTTCCCATTCGGGCGTATCAGGGGGTGTCTCGACCCAGATCAACGAGACGCTTGCGGCATCGAACTCACGCAGCACGGCAAACAGTTGCTGCGCGGTAGCGACGGCATCGTCAGGCATGCGCCGTCTCACGATGCGGGTGGAGCGTGATTTCAGTACCGCGCGTGACCACACGGCAATACCGGCGGCGTCCGCACCCAGCAAGTCCAGCGCCGTTTGCAGCGCGGCTGCGTCCATCAACCGGACCCGGGCCGTGGGCGCATAGTGCGCCTCCAGCGTGCCGGAGGCACGCGGCGCGGCGGGCAGCTCTGCGTCCAGCTCCTGCTGCGAACGAACCGGCTGGCCACAGGCGGCGGCCACCTGGTCGCGCGTGATGGCGCCGGGACGCAGCAGCACCGGCACTCCGCGGGTGCAGTCGATGATGGTTGATTCAATGCCCACGTCGCACGGCCCGCCGTCCAGCACCAGCAGGCTGTCGCCAAACTCGGCCTGCACATGGGCGGCGGTGGTGGGGCTCACCCGGCCGAACCGGTTGGCGCTGGGCCCGGACAGGCCATGCACCGGCGGTGTGGTGGCGGCGCAGGCCTTGAGCAGCGCCAGCGCCACGGGGTGCGACGGGCAGCGCAGGCCGATGGTGTCCTGCCCACCCGCTGATGCGGCCGCCACGCCGCAGCGGCGCGGCACGATGAGCGTCAGCGGCCCGGGCCAGAAGGCGCGCATGAGCGCCTGGGCAAACACCGGCACATCCTGCGCAAAATGCGCTGAATCTGCCGCACTGGCCACATGAACGATCAGCGGGTGGTCGCTGGGGCGGCCCTTGGCGGCAAAGATGCCGGCCACCGCTGCGTCGCTGGACGCATCAGCACCCAGGCCATAGACAGTCTCGGTGGGGAATGCCACCAGCCCGCCTGCGGCCAGCACCTTCGCAGCCTGGGCCACCGCGCCCGTGTCCTGCCCGTTCAGGATCATCAGAACGCCTCGATGCCCAATAGCGCCGCGGCCTGCAGCGCCGTGGCGCGCACGGTCTGCGCGTCGGCGCCGGTCACGTTCAGGTGGCCCATCTTGCGGCCACGCCGCGCCTCGGTCTTGCCGTACAGGTGCAGGTGGGTGCCTGGCAAGGCCAGCACCTGGCCCCAGGGCGGCGTCTGCGCCGTGTCGCCCCGGGCAAACCACAGGTCACCCAGCAGGTTGAGCATGATGGCCGCGCTGTGCTGGCGCGGCTGCACCAGGGGCAAGCCCGTCATGGCACGCACCTGCAGTTCGAACTGCGACACGTCGCAGGCGTCCATGCTGTAGTGGCCGCTGTTGTGCGGGCGCGGCGCCATTTCGTTGACCACCAGTGAGCCGTCAGCCAGCACGAAATACTCCACGCACAACACGCCGGTGTAGTCCAGTCCCTGGGCAATGGAGCGGGTTGATTCAACCGCCTGCGCCTGGCGCTGCGCCGGCATGGCCTGCGCGTGCACCTCGGTCACGGCCAGAATGCCGTCGCGGTGCAGGTTCAGCTGGGGCGGCAGGTTCACCATCTGCCCGTCACGCCCGCGCGCGACGATGACGGAGATTTCAGCGGCCAGCGGCAGCATCTTCTCCAGAACACACGGCACCTGCTTGAGCTGCTGCCAGGCGGCGGCCAGTTCTTCGCGCGTTTTCACGCGGATCTGGCCCTTGCCGTCATAGCCCATGCGCGTGGTCTTGACGATGCCGGGCAGCAGGCCGTCGCCCACAGCGGCCAACTGCGCGGCGGTTTCAATCACGGCGTAGGGTGCGCAGGCCACGCCGCAGCGTGTGAAGTGCGCCTTTTCAGCCGCGCGGTCCTGCGCCACGGCCACGGCGTCGCCGGCGGGCGCCACGGGTCGCGTGGCGGCCAGGGCGCGCAGGGATTGCGCGGGGACGTTCTCAAATTCAGTGGTGACGGCAGCGCTCAGCCGGGCCAGCTCGGCCAGTCCGGCCGCATCCTCATACCCGGTCTGCACATGGTGGTGGCTGACCAGCCCGGCCGGGCTGGTGGGGTCAGCGTCGAGCACGGCAGTGAAATAGCCCATTTGCTGCGCAGCATGGGCAAACATGCGCCCCAACTGGCCGCCGCCCATGACGCCCAGCGTCGCCCCCGGAAGGATGATTTCGCTCATGCCGGAGGCAGCGTCATCGCGCGGGCAGCTTCGGTCTGTCTGGCGCGGAATGCTTCCAGCTTGCCGCGCAGCGCCGCATCTTCATTGGCCAGCAGCGCCACCGCAAACAGTGCCGCATTGGCCGCCCCGGCGTTGCCGATGGCAAAGGTGGCCACCGGGATGCCCTTGGGCATCTGCACAATGCTGTGCAGCGAATCCACGCCCTGCAGGTGTTTGCTGGCCACCGGCACGCCCAGCACGGGCACCGTGGTTTTGGCCGCCAGCATGCCCGGCAGGTGGGCGGCGCCCCCCGCGCCTGCGATGATGGCCTTCAGCCCGCGCCCGGCAGCCGCTTGCGCATAGGCAAACATGTCGTCCGGCATGCGATGGGCTGAAACAACTTGCGCCTCGTGGGCGATACCGAATTCCTGGAGAATCTGGACTGCGTGTTGCAGGGTGTCCCAGTCTGAACTGGACCCCATGACGACACCGATGAGGGGGGTCATTGGCTGGCTCCTAAAGATTGAATTTTACGTTTTGGACCTGAACTGCCCGCCATGATCGACGTCACCATCGAAAATTTTGAGTCCGAGGTCATTGCCGCCTCGATGGAAATCCCCGTGCTGGTGGACTTCTGGGCGCCCTGGTGCGGGCCCTGCAAGGTCATCGGCCCGCTGCTTGAAAAGCTGGAAACCGACTACGCTGGCCGCTTCAAGCTCGTGAAGATCGACTCCGACCAGGAGCAGCAACTGGCGGGGGCCTTCGGCATCCGCAGCATCCCCACCTGCATCCTGCTCAAGGGCGGCCAGCCGGTGGACGGCTTCATGGGCGCCCTGCCTGAAGGAAAAATCAAGGAATTCCTGGACAAGCACGTGCCCGCCGCCGAGGTGCTGGAAGCCGAAGCCGCCGAAGAAGAAGCCCTGGACGCCCTGGCCGAAGGCGACCCCGCCGCCGCGCTGGAAAAACTGCAGCATGCCGTGGCCACCGATCCGGCCAACGACGATGCGCGCTTTGACTACGTGAAGCTGCTGCTGCAGTTGGGCCGCGTTGATGACGCCAAGGTGGCCTTCGCCCCCGTGATCGCCAAGGCCGCCACCGTGCGGCGGTTTGATTCGCTGCAGCGCTGGCAGAACGCCATTGATTTTGCCGATGAGCAGCCGGATGGCGCTGCGGCGTTTGACGCGCGCATTGCCACCAGCAAGCGCGACTTTGAAGCCCGCTTCGGCCGGGCCCAGTGGCTCATGGCCCGCCAGCAGTGGACGGCCGCCATGGACGAGTTGCTGGAAATTTTGATGCGCGACAAGGCCTGGAGCGAAGACCTGGCGCGCAAGACCTACATCGCCATCCTGGACGTGATCGAGCCGCCCAAACCGAAGGTGGCCGAAGGCCAGATCCCGCCGGACGACCCGGTGGTGGCGACCTACCGCCGCCGCCTGTCCAGCGTGGTGCTGAGCTAGGCCCAGCGGCTGTCGCGCAGCATGCGCGCGTAGCCGTCCACATACATGCCGTGGCTGGCCTCCGGCCATGGCGTGGCGAACAACCCGCTGTGCACATCTTGCGGGTGGCACAGCGGCCCCGACAGTTCCTTGACGCTCACCTGTGCCAGGTCGGAACCCGGCGCGGGCCCGTGGCGGCCCATGCGCGCGCCGAAATCAGGCAATGTGCCCGATTGCTGCGCCGATTCCAGCGTACGGTCCTTTTGCGACCACACCACTGTGATGGCCGCGCAGCTGCGCCGCAACATGACCCCATCATCCGAGGCAAACAGGGTGCTGGGCACGTCGGCGGCGTTGACGATGCAGTGCTCCAGGAACGGAAAGGTCAGGTCCGCCTGCTGCAGCCGCGCCAGCGTGGCCAGCACCAGCCGGTTGCCCAGGCTGTGGCCCAGGATGCTCAGGGGGGCGCCCGCCAGATCGGCCGTGGCGCGCACCTGCTCCAGCCAGGGGGCCATCAGCGCGGCCGCACCAGGAATGCGGTTGATGTTGTCCTGGTAGGTGGCTTTCAGCGCGAAGATGCTTTCGCGGTCGTTGGTGGCCCAATCGAACGCCACGCACACGCCGAGCGAGCCTGCGCCCGCTGCATTGAAGAACAGGCGATCCACTTCAGCGTACTGCTGGATCACCTGCTCGCTGCTTTTGCGGTTGCCATGAACGAAGACGCACAGCTGGCGCCGGGCCTGGCCGTAGCGGTGCTGCAGGTCCTGGAAGGCGCGCAGCACGAGGCCGAAAAACTGCTGCGGCCCGGGCACTTCGGTCCAGTCCTTGAGGTTGCGCGCCTGTGCCTGCAGGCCGGTGCCCGGAAATGTGAAGTAACGCAGCGTGTCCGTGGC